>JAQVJE010000222.1 GCA_028695325.1 Gallionellaceae bacterium | reverse complement strand
GCTTTTTCATGGCCGGGCATACCCAAAACCGTTAAGATAACCGTCAATTTTTCTATGTTCAGGCACTGTCAATGAATCAACGCATTGGATACGCCCGCGTTTCGACGGACGACCAGCACCTAGACCTGCAGCGCGACGCGCTCCAGCAGGCCGGGTGCAGCGTGATCTACGAAGAAGCGGCCAGCGGCAAGAGCGCGGCACGCCCGGAGCTTGAGCAGTGCCGCAAGGCGTTACGGGCCGGGGATACCCTCGTGGTGTGGCGGCTTGATCGACTCGGGCGCAGCCTGCATGACT
This sequence comes from Gallionellaceae bacterium, assembly GCA_028695325.1. Classification (GTDB taxonomy): domain Bacteria; phylum Pseudomonadota; class Gammaproteobacteria; order Burkholderiales; family Thiobacillaceae; genus Parasulfuritortus. The sequence continues at coordinate 3,027 of JAQVJE010000222.1, read as the reverse complement.
TGGTGCAGATCGTGGCCGAGCTTGAGCAGCGCGGCGTGCATTTCGAGAGCCTGACCGAAAAGATCGAGACGGGCAGCGCATCGGGCAAGCTGCAATTCCATGTATTCGCCGCGCTGGCCGAGTTCGAGCGCGGCTTGATCCGTGAGCGGACGCAGGCCGGGCTGGCAGCAGCCCGCGCCCGTGGCCGGGCCGGTGGCCGCAAGCCGAAGTTAGACGACCAGCAGGTGCGAGAGATCAAAGCCCTGTTGCGCGATCCAGATATTAAGGTGGCCGAGGTAGCCCGCCGTTATGGCGTGTCCCGAACCACCCTTTACAAGCACGTCGGCGTCATCACGCCGCGTCAATGAGGACTTGGGATGCTCCAACAACTAGACACCGCAGACAGCGTGCGCCGTGAGGTGGCACCCCGTACCGCGCAGAAACACAAAGCCGAGTTCGGCCAGTTCATGACGCCTTCGAGCGTGGCCCGCTTCATGGCGTCCCTGTTCCCACCGAGCACCCTGCAGACCTGCCGCCTACTGGACGCAGGCGCGGGCGTGGGCGCGTTGTCCTGCGCCTTTCTCGACCGCTGGGTGACGGGCGGCTTTGGCTTTGAGTCTGTCGAGGCGACGGCCTACGAGATCGACGAGAAGCTGCGCGGCCACCTTGCACAGCACTTGGCCGGATACAGCCGCGTGACGCCCCGCATCATCGCGGGCGATTACATCGAGCTGGCGACCGCCGAAGGTCTGCAGGATCGAGGCTATACCCATGCGATCCTCAATCCGCCTTACAAGAAGATCAACAGCCAATCAGACCACCGGCTGGCCCTGCGCACTGTCGGCATCGAGACGGTGAATCTGTATTCCGCCTTTGTCGCGCTGGCCGTGGGCGAGGCAGCGCCGGGCGGGCAGATCGTGGCCATCATCCCGCGCAGCTTCTGCAACGGGCCGTATTACCGCCCGTTCCGTGACTTCATCCTTGAGCGGGCGGCGATCCGCCACATGCACCTGTTCGAGTCGCGCAACAAGGCTTTCAGGGATGACGAGGTGCTGCAGGAAAACATCATCATCCGCTTGGAGCGTGGCGGCCAGCAGGGGCCGGTCACGGTCACGACTTCGACCGATGATAGCTTTTCAGACCTGACCACCCACGAACACCCGTTCGACCGGATCGTGTTCCCGGATGACCCGGAGCGGTTCATTCATGTGCCGACCACGACCGAGAAAAGCGCCATCGAGCTATCGCCCGCCGTGCGCTACTCGCTGGCCGACATTGGCGTGAAGGTATCGACCGGGCCGGTAGTCGATTTCCGGCTGAAAGCGCACCTGCGCGACATGCCAGAGCCGGGCACCGTGCCCCTGATCTACCCCGGCCACCTGAGCATGACCGGCACCGTCTGGCCCGTGGCGGGCTTGAAGAAGCCCAACGCGATCATGCGCAACGACGAGACGGAAAAGTGGCTTTACCCGAACGGGTTTTATTGCGTGGTGCGCCGCTTCTCATCGAAGGAAGAAAAGCGCCGCGTGGTGGCAAGCGTGGTTGATCCTGCCGCCTTTGGCGATCATTCCGTGCTGGGCTTCGAGAACCACATGAACCTGTTTCACGAGGACAAACACGGCTTGCCCGAGGCGCTGGCCCGTGGGCTGGCCGTGTTCCTCAACACGACCGCAGTAGATGAGCATTTCCGGCGCTTCAACGGCCATACACAGGTCAATGCAACCGACCTCAAGCTGATGAAGTACCCGAGCCGTGACACCCTGACCGAGCTTGGCAAGTGGGCCATGCAGCAAGGAACGCTCACGCAAGAACAGATCGACGCCAAGCTAGGAACCCTGACCGCATGAACAACCAAAACGACTACATCGAGGCCGCGCAGCAAATCATCGTTTCCTTGGGCCTGCCCCGAGCGCAGCAGAACGAGCGTTCCGCCCTGTGCCTGCTGGCCCTCCTGAACCTCACGCCGGGCAAGGCATGGGCCGACGCGGAAAACCCGCTTGTGGGTATCACGCCAATCATGGATTGGGCACGGGAGCACTACGGCAAGGAGTACGCGCCCAACACCCGCGAGACATTCCGCCGCCAGTCCATGCACCAGTTCTGCGACGCTGGCGTGGCCCTCTACAACCCGGATAAGCCCGACCGCCCGGTGAATAGCCCGAAGGCGGTTTATCAGATCGAACCCGCCGCGCTGGCCCTGCTGCGCACCTTCGGCACCCCGGCATGGCATGACAGCCTCGCCGCCTATCTGGCCGAGCGTGAAACGCTGGTTGCCCGCTACGCCAAGGAACGCGAGCAGAACCGCATCCCGGTTGAGATTGCACCGGGCCAGCAAATCACCCTCAGCCCCGGCGAGCACAGCGAACTGATCCGGGCCATCATCGAGGACTTCGCCCCGCGCTTTGCGCCGGGTAGCGTGCTGGTCTATGCCGGCGACACGGGCGACAAGTGGGGCTACTTCGACGCCGCCCTGCTGGCCGGGCTGGGTGTCGATGTGGATTCACACGGCAAGATGCCTGACGTGGTGCTGCACTTCACCGCGAAAAACTGGCTGCTACTGGTGGAGTCCGTCACCAGTCACGGGCCGGTCGATGGGAAGCGGCACGCCGAGCTTGCCAAGCTGTTTGCCGGATCGACTGCCGGGCTTGTCTATGTGACCGCCTTCCCGAACCGGGCCATCATGGGCCGCTACCTTGGGGAAATCGCATGGGAAACCGAGGTATGGGTGGCCGATGCGCCCTCTCACCTGATCCACTTCAACGGGGTGCGGTTCCTTGGCCCCTACCCCACCGAATGAGCACAGGAGGCCCGACCATGACCACAACCACCACCGAGACAGCAAAAGAGGTGCTGCGCGGCTACGGACGCGCCAACGAGGCCGCGCTGGCGTCCCTGATGGACGTGCAAGACTGGCAGCGCATCGCCCGGCAGGAGCTTGAGCGCCGGGCTACCAGCATCGTGCAGGCGCTGGATGATGCGACCCTTGAGGCCATCGCAGCGGGCACGCTCGACATGCGGGCCATGTGCCGACAGGTGGCCGACGAGATC
>JAQVJE010000221.1 GCA_028695325.1 Gallionellaceae bacterium | reverse complement strand
CCCAGGGCTACGCCACCGCGACGGATCTCGCCGACTACCTGGTCAAGAAGGGCCTGCCCTTCCGCGACGCCCACGGCGCCGTCGCCAAGGCCGTGCGGGTGGCCGAGACCACCGGCCGCGACCTGCCGCAGTTCTCCCTCGAAGAACTGCGCGAGTTCTCGCCCCTGATCGAGGCGGACGTGTTCGAGGTGCTCACCGTGGAAGGCTCCCTGGCCAGCCGCGACCATATCGGTGGCACGGCACCGGCGCAGGTGCGGGCGGCGATCCGGCGGGCGCGCGAGCGTTCCTGACCCCTACCCCTCCGGATACATCTTGCCCAGCAACTCGCGCAGTGCCAGGTGGCGGGCCTTGAGATCCATGGCCAGGTGGCTGGCGATGACGTGCTGGAAGTGGCAGCCCAGGGCAGAGTTCGGCTGGTACAGGAGCAGGAAGGCGGACAGCGGCAGACTGCCCACTTTCACCGCGCCCTCGGCACTGTAGTTGGCCATCACCGGCCTGCCGTCGACCAGCGACAGGCCGCCAAAGAACTCCCCCGGCTTCAGGCTGCGCACCGCGTAGTAGCGGCTCAGACGGCCGTAGTAGCCCACCTTCACCTCACCCTCGATGAGCAGGTGGAGGGCGTGCGCCGGCTTGTCCTGGTAGAGGAAGACGTGGCCGTCCGGGTATTCCTCCACCTGCATGGCGCTGGCGACGTGGTCGAGGTCCTCATCGCTCATGTAATCGAAGCCGGGCAGGGTGCCGAGATAGCGCTTGAGCAACATCAGCGCACCCCCGTCAGGTTGCGGATGAATTCGAGCAGGCCGCCGTGGTGGCGCGATGCCCGGTCGAGCGGAATGGACAGGTCACCCAGCATCAGCAGGCGACCCTCCGGGTCGAGCACGGGGTCGTTCACGGTGGCGCGCAGGCGCTGCACCTGCATGACGATGAGTCGATGGGCGAGCCGGCAGGCCACCTCGGCCTGGCTGCGTATCAGGTCGGTGTAAGCCTCGAACGGCAGGCGCAGCAATACGCTCGGCATCAGCGCCGCCACCGTCGAGCAGGCGGTGCCGCAGCGCGTGTAATAGGCCACCTCGCCGACCCAGTTGCCGGGCTCGATCTCGCCCAGGCGGATGGTGTGTGCACCGAACTCGACGTGCACCTCCAGGCGGCCGTCGAGCACCAGGTACATGGCATCGGCAGGGCCGCCATCCTTCAGCAGCTGCAGGCCGGCCGGCGCGGTCACCCGGCTGGCGCGGTCGAGCAGCGGAGCGAGGTCGTCGGTCTGCAGGAGATCAGCCAGGAGCTCGCGGTACTCCGCCCAGGCATCCGCCGCCATGCTCACGCACCGCCCAGGTCAACCGGCCGTCCAGCCTGGCCCGATGCCATGGCCGACAGGGCGGCGTGCAGTTCGTCGCCGCCGCGACTGTCGCGCCAGGCGCCGTCCTGCCAGCGGTAGTGGAAACCGCCGCTCTTCGCCGCCACCCAGACCTCGCGCATCGGCGTCTGCCGGTTGACGATAATCTTCGAGCCGTCGTCGAACTCGATCTCCAGGATGCCGCCGGCGGCCAGCTCATAATCCAGATCAGCCGCCTCCAGTGACCCTTCGAGGCGGCGGAACAAGTCGTCGGTAAGGTGCAGGTATTCGCTTTCGGTCATTCGCCTTCCTCGCGCGTGATAGACTTTGCCGACCCAGATTCTAGCCGTATTCGACATGCGCCTGATCGCCGCCCTGCTGCTCGCCATCCCGCTCCTCGCCGGCTGCGGCAAGAAGGGGGCCCTCGTCCTGCCCGACCAGACCAAGCCGGCCCCCACCCAGTCTCCCGCACCATGAATCCGCTCACCCGCCGCGACGGCCTGCTGCATTGTGAGGAGGTGGCGCTCGACGCCATCGCCCGTGAGTTCGGCACGCCCACCTACGTCTACTCCGCCGCCGCCCTGGCCGCGGCCTACCGCGCCTACGACGACGCCTTCGCCGGCCACGACCACCAGATCTGCTACGCCGTGAAGGCCAATTCCAACCTGGCCATACTCAACCTGTTCGCCAGGCTAGGCGCCGGCTTCGACATCGTCTCCGGCGGCGAACTGGCACGCGTGCTGGCGGCCGGCGGCGACCCCGGCAAGGTAGTGTTCTCCGGTGTCGGCAAGACCGCGGCCGAGATGGCGGCGGCCATCGAGGCCGGCATCATGTGCTTCAACGTCGAGTCGGAGAGCGAGCTGGCGCGCCTGAACGAGGTCGCCGGCCGGCTCGGCAAGAGTGCGCCGGTGAGCCTGCGCGTCAACCCCAACGTCGACGCCAAGACCCATCCCTACATCGCCACCGGCCTGAAGGAAAACAAGTTCGGCATCGCCTACGACGAGGCCCCGCGCCTGTACCGCGAGGCCGCGGCGCTGCCCCATCTGGCGGTGATCGGCATCGACTGCCACATCGGCTCCCAGCTCACCGAGTCGGCGCCCTTCGGTGAGGCCCTCGACAAGGTGCTCGACCTGGTCGACCGCCTCGCCGCCGACGGCATCCGCCTGCATCACATCGACCTCGGCGGCGGCCTCGGTGTGCGCTACCGCGACGAGACACCGCCGCCGATGACGGACTACGCGCAGGTGCTGCTGAGTCGCCTGGCCGGCCGGCCGCAGAAGCTCATCCTGGAACCGGGCCGCTCGCTGGTCGCCAACGCCGGCCTGCTGCTCACCCGGGTGGAATACCTCAAGCACGGCGAGGCGAAGGACTTCGCCATCGTCGACGCGGCGATGAACGACCTCATGCGGCCGTCGCTCTACGACGCCTGGCACGAGGTGCAGCCAGTACGCGAACGCGCCGGTGAGAAGCGCCGCTACGAGATCGTCGGACCGGTGTGCGAGAGCGGCGACTTCCTCGCCCGCGAACGCGATCTCTCGCTGGCCGAGAACGACCTGCTGGCGCTGCTTTCGGCCGGCGCCTACGGCATGACCATGAGTTCCAACTACAACACGCGGCCACGCGCCGCCGAGGTGATGGTGAACGGCGATCGCGCCCAACTGGTGCGGTGCCGCGAGCGCATCGAGGCACTGTTCGCGGACGAGATCGTTCCGGCCTGACAACAGGCGTGAAACGGTATATGGAAAATGCCGCAACGCCCTTGCAGCATTACATTTTTTTTGCTCTAGAATGATCTGCAACACGCAGTAACGCGTGGAACCCATTGAGGTGCAAGGCTTTCCGGCCTATCCAACCAAAGGAGTGAGACATGCCTGCTGCCAAATCCACCACCAAGTCCAAGTCCAAGGCCGCTACGCCCAAGACGTCCGCCGCGGAAGCCGCCTCTCCCACCCTCACCGCCGCCGCCAAGCCCGCCGCCAAGAAGGCCGCTGC
>JAQVJE010000220.1 GCA_028695325.1 Gallionellaceae bacterium | reverse complement strand
AATGAAACGGCACGCAGGGAGGTTGGGGCAGATGGGGCTGCAAGACAGCAGTCCCTTGACGGATCAACGGCTTACTGCACAGCGAAGGGGCGCATCATACGCAGGTCGTGCCATTAAAGCGAGCAAAATTTAGAATCTTCTAATAAACAGGCGTGGACGAAGAACTCCCGGTTGCCATCGCCGCCGGTGATCGGGCTGTCGAAGAAGTCCCGCACGGCCAGGCCGGCGGCGGCACAGGCGGCGCGAATCCTCGCCTCCACCTCCGGATAGAGTGCGGGGTCGCGCACGATGCCGCCCTTGCCCAGGTTGCCCGGCCCGACCTCGAACTGCGGCTTCACCAGGGCCATGACCTGGCTGGCCGGCCGCAGCACCGCCGGGAAATGGGGCAACAGCAGGGTCAGGGAGATGAAGCTGGCGTCGCAGACGACGAGGTCGAAGCGACCCCCCGCCAACAGATCCGCCAGGCCCGACCGCGCGTTCACCCCCTCGATGCACAGCACCCGCGGGTCGTCGCGCAGGCGGGGATGCAACTGGCCATGCCCCACCTCCACCCCCACCACCCGTGCCGCGCCGGCCTGCAACAGGCAATCGGTGAAGCCGCCGGTGCTCTGGCCGACATCCAGGCAGGCCATGCCGGCCACGTCGAGGCCGCTATGCGCCAGGGCGCCGGCCAGCTTGAGGCCGCCGCGCGAGACATAGCGTTCCGATGCGTCCGGCAGCACCTCCAGGTCCGCGTTGTCCGGCAGGTCCTGGGCCGGTTGCCGCACCGGCAGGCGCTCCGTGCCCCGGAAGTGGAACGCCCGCCCGGCCTCGATGGCGCGCCGGGCGGCGGTGCGCGACGGCACCAGGCCGCGGGCGACCAGCAGCTGGTCGGCACGCATCCCGCCTTACTTCACCAGGCGCAGGGTGTAGGGGTAGCGGTAGAGCTGCCCCTTCGAGGCGGTCACGGCGGCCAGGACGACGAACACCAGGTCGGCGATCACCGCCAGCCAGAGCAGCAGGAAACCGATGAGGACGAAGGCGAGGACAAAGCACACTGCGGCCACGATCACCATGGTGATCTGGAAGTTCAGGGCCTCCCTGGCCTGCTCGCCGACGTAGGCGGATTCCTTGCCCTTGGTCAGCCAGATCAGGAGCGGTCCGAGCACGCTGCCGAAGGGGATGACGAGGCCGGCCAGGGCGGACAGGTGGGCGAACATGCCCCAGTTGCTCTCGTCGTCGTTGGCGGCGGTCAGGTTTTCCGTCTCCATGCGTTTCTCCCATAGAACGTGGCGGGCGGGCGTCGCCGGCGACGCCCGGGCAAGGCCCGATTAAAGCAAAAGGCCGCTACGAATGGTAGCGGCCTGGCCGGGCGGGCGGGCGCCGGATCAGTAGCGATAGTGCTCCGCCTTGTACGGCCCGTCCACCGGGACGCCGATGTAGGCGGCCTGCTCGGGGGACAGTTCGGTCAGGTGGGCGCCGATCTTCTTCAGGTGCAGGCGGGCCACCTTCTCGTCCAGGTGCTTGGGCAGGACGTAGACCTGCCTTTCATACTTCTCCGCGTGGTTGAACAGCTCGATCTGGGCCAGGGTCTGGTTGGTGAAGGAGTTGGACATGACGAAGCTGGGGTGGCCGGTGGCACAGCCGAGGTTCACCAGGCGGCCCTTGGCCAGCAGGATGATCCTTTTCCCGTCCGGGAAAATGACGTGGTCGACCTGGGGCTTGATCTCCTCCCACTCGTACTTGTGGAGGGACGCGACGTCGATCTCGGAGTCAAAGTGGCCGATGTTGCAGACGATGGCCTGGTCCTTCATGGCCTTCATGTGGTCGTGGTTGATCACGTTCACGTTGCCGGTGGCGGTGACGAAGATGTCACCATGAGCGGCGGCCTCGTCCATGGTCACCACGCGGTAGCCTTCCATGGCGGCCTGGAGGGCGCAGATCGGGTCGATCTCGGTCACCCAGACGGTGGCGCCGAGGCCCTTGAAAGCCTGGGCGCAGCCCTTGCCGACGTCGCCGTAGCCCAGCACGACGCCGATCTTGCCCGCCACCATGACGTCGGTGGCGCGCTTGATGCCGTCCATCAGGGACTCGCGGCAGCCGTACAGGTTGTCGAACTTAGACTTGGTCACCGAGTCGTTGACGTTGATCGCCGGGAAGGCCAGGCGGCCTTCTTCTGCCATCTGGTAGAGGCGGTGCACCCCGGTGGTGGTCTCCTCGGTGACGCCCTTGATGTGGACGATGCGCCTGGAGTACCAGGCCGGGTCCTTGTCCAGGTGGCGGGCGATGGCGGCGAACAGGGAGGTCTCCTCCTCGTTGCCCGGCTTGGCGATCACGGCGCGGTCCTGCTCGGCCTTGACGCCCAGGTGCAGGAGCAGAGTGGCGTCGCCGCCGTCGTCCAGGATCATGTTGGCCGGCTCGTTGGGCCAGTCGAGGATCTTGTGGGTGTAGTCCCAGTACTCATCCAGCGACTCGCCCTTGTAGGCGTAGACCGGCACGCCGTCCTTGGCGATGGCGGCGGCGGCGTGGTCCTGGGTCGAATAGATGTTGCACGAGGCCCAGCGCACCTCGGCGCCGAGGGCGGTCAGGGTCTCAATCAGCACCGCGGTCTGGATGGTCATGTGCAGCGAGCCGGCGATGCGGGCGCCCTTCAGGGGCTGGGCATCCTTGTACTCGGCGCGGAGCGCCATCAGGCCCGGCATCTCGGTCTCGGCGATGCGGATTTCCTTGCGACCCCAGTCGGCCAAGGCCAGGTCGGCAACCTTGTAATCGGTGAATTCAGCCACAGTAAGCTCCAAAAAACTGTGGCCGGGAGGGGACGCACTCACCTGGCGCCCCGTGCCCGGCACGGGTTGTACAGGCGAGCGCAGTTCTGGACCGAGCCTGGGGGCCGTAACACGAAGTCCGGCACCTTGCAGCGCTCCTCGGCAGGTTTATGATTCTACTACGGAAGCACGGTCAGGGTGATGCAGCCCCATGGGGCCATGCCTGAAAGGCGGGAATGGTGACGTCCCCCGGACGTAGCGCGAGAAGCGATTTGGCAGAATACAGCGACATGAATCAGAAACGCTTCACCCTCTTCAGCAATGGTCCCAGTCCGAACAACCGGCACCGCACCTCGGCCGCCGGCTGTGGATAAGAGGGATCGTCGCCCCATGGCAGGGCGCTGGGCAGTTATAAAACCATGACGACACTCCGCCTGCTCAAGCGCCTGTGGCAGGCGCTGCCCCTATCCGACTACAACCGCTGGCGACTGACCTCGCTGATCCTCGAGCCGGTCCTGCCGTTCATCAAGGGCAGCGTGGTCCACACTGCCTACCTGCGGGAAAAGGAATGGCAGACGAAGCGCATCCGCCC
>JAQVJE010000219.1 GCA_028695325.1 Gallionellaceae bacterium | reverse complement strand
GGCGGCTCACCGACACCGAGATTGCCGGCTTCCGGACCCTGGCCGAGCAGTACGTCGAGTGGGCGGCCGGCTACCGGACGGCCGGACCGGGGTAAACTGGGGCGCGACCACGCCAGGAAGGGGGCACGACTTGTCCGGCAACAACATCGTCGAAATACGCGACCTCTGTTTCGCCTATGAGGACCGCACGATCCTAGACGGCATCGACCTCGCCATCCCGCGCGGCCAGACGGTGGCGGTGCTGGGCACCAGCGGCTGCGGCAAGAGCACCCTGATGCGCCTGATCAACGGCCAGCTGCGGCCGCGGCGCGGCCAGGTGCGGGTCGACGGCGAGGACGTCCACGCCCTCGACAACGACGGCCTCTACCGCCTGCGCCGCAAGATGGGCATGATGTTCCAGGTCAGCGGCCTGTTCAGCGACCTGTCGGTGTTCGAGAACGTGGCCTTCCCGCTGCGCGAGCACACCGACCTCCCCGAGGACATGATCCGCGACCTGGTGCTGATGAAGCTCCACGCCGTCGGCCTGCGCGGCGCCCACGGCCTCATGCCGGGCGAGTTGTCGGGTGGCATGGAGCGGCGCGTCGCCCTCGCCCGCGCGGTGGCCCTCGATCCCATGCTGATCATGTACGACGAGCCCTTCGCCGGCCTCGACCCCATCTCGCTCAACGTCATCGCCAACCTGATCCGCCGCCTCAACGACGCCCTCGGCACCTCGTCCATCGTGGTGACCTATGACGTCTCCGAGTCGCTCAAGGTGGTCGACTACGTCTATTTCATCGCCGACGGCCGCATCGTCGCCCAGGGGCCGAGCGCCGAGATACGGGCTTCGGACGACCCCTTCGTGCGCCAGTTCATCCATGCCGAGCCGGATGGCCCGGTGCGCTTCCACTATCCGGCGCGGCCGCTGGCGGCCGACCTCGGCCTGGCGGGCTGAGCGGTCAGTTCAACGCGCTGGCCAGGCGGCGCCGGTACTGCGCCACCAGCGGGTCGCCGCCGAGCAGGTTGAACACCGACAGCAGGGTCTTGCGCGCCGCTTCCTCGTTCCAGGCGCGGTCGCGCCGTACCATCTCGATCAGCTCGTCCATGCCCTCGGCGTAGCGCGCCGAGGCGATCAGTGCGTTGGCAAGCGCCAGGCGGGCGTCCATGTCGTCCGGCCGGGCGGCGACGCGCGTGCGCAGGGCGGCCTCGTCGACGTCGGCGCCGGACTGGGCGAAGTTCAGGCGGGCGCGCAGGCGCGCCACGCGCTCGTCGTCCTGCCGGGCGGGCGACAGGGCGCCGAGCAGCTGGCCGGCCTCGTCCAGGCGGTCCAGCTGGGCGAGCACCTCGGCGGCTTCGATGCGCACCTCCTCGTCGCCGGGGTCGAGCTGAGAGGCCTGGCCGAGGGTGGCCAGCGCCCCATCGAGGTCACCGGCATCGCGCTGGGCGGCGGCCTGCATGCGCAGCTCGTCGGCCGGCGACGGGATCAGGCGGTCGAGGAATTCGCGCAGAGCCGCTTCGGGCAGGGCGCCGGTGAATTCGTCGATGAGCTGGCCGCGGTATACCGCCTTCACCGCCGGTATGCTGCGCACGCCGAACTGGGCGGCGAGTTCCTGGTGGTGGTCGGCGTTGACCTTGGCGAGGACGAAGCGACCCTGGTATTCCTCGGCCAGCTTCTCCAGCAGGGGCTTGAGCACCTTGCAGGGGCCGCACCATTCGGCCCAGAAGTCGACCACCACCGGGACGGTCATGGAGCCGTCGATGACGAGCTGCTGGAAGTTGCTGGCGTCGACGTCGAAGGAATGCTTGGCCATGGCGGGATCCTGGTTTGCGGGTTGGTGACGTTGGCGTTATCTGGGGCGGCGCGCCGCTTTTTCAACCCTTGGCGATGCGGCGGGCCAGCTGGGCGGCCTTGCCGGTGTAGCCGGCCGGGGTGAGGGCGAGGAGCTCCTTCCTGGCCGCCGCCGGGATGTCCAGGCCCGCGATGAACTTCGCCATGCGGGCGGCAGTGATGCGCTTGCCGCGGGTGAGCTTCTTCAGCTGCTCGTAGGGCTTCTCCAGGCCATAGCGGCGCATCACGGTCTGGATCGGCTCGGCCAGCACCTCCCAGTTGCCGTCGAGGTCGGCGGCCAGGGCGGCCGGGTTGGCCTCCAGCTTGTCGAGGCCGCGCAGCAGGCTTTCATAGCCGAGCAGGGCGTAGCCCAGGCCGCTGCCCATGTTCCTGAGCACGGTGGAGTCGGTGAGGTCGCGCTGCATGCGCGAGATGGGCAGCTTCTCCGACAGGTGGCGCAGCAGGGCGTTGGCGAGCCCGAGGTTGCCCTCGGAGTTCTCGAAGTCGATCGGGTTGACCTTGTGCGGCATGGTGGAAGAGCCCACCTCGCCCTCCTTCAGCTTCTGCTTGAAGTAGCCCAGGGAGATGTAGGTCCAGACGTCGCGGTCAAGGTCGACCAGGATGGTGTTGATGCGGGCCACGGCGTCATAGAGCTCGGCCATGTAGTCGTGCGGCTCGATCTGGATGGTGTAGGGGTTGAAGGTGAGCCCCAGGCCGGTGACGAAGCGCTCGGCGAAGCCCTCCCAGTCCAGCTTCGGGTAGGCGGCGAGGTGGGCGTTGTAGTTGCCCACGGCGCCGTTGATCTTGCCCAGGCACTCGACCGCGGCCAGCCGCTGCATGCCCCGGCGCAGGCGGTAGACCACGTTGGCCATCTCCTTGCCCAGGGTGGTGGGGGTGGCCGGCTGGCCGTGGGTGCGCGACAGCATGGGCAGGTCGGCCAGGTCCACCGCCAGCTCGGTGAGCTTCCTCTCCACCCGCTTGATGGCCGGCAGGATGACCTCGGCGCGGGCGTCACGCAGCATGAGGGCGTGCGACAGGTTGTTGATGTCCTCGGAGGTGCATGCGAAATGGATGAACTCGGACACCCGGGTGACCTCGGCGTTGCCGGCCAGCTTGTCCTTGAGGAAGTACTCCACCGCCTTGACGTCGTGGTTGGTGACCCGCTCGTGCGCCTTCACCGCCTCGGCGTCGGCGAGGGAGAAGTTCGTGGCGACGGCGTCGAGCGCCTTCACGGTGGCAGGCGAGAAGGCCGGCACCTCCTTGATCTTGCCTTCGGCGGCGAGGGCCTTGAGCCACTCGATCTCGACCAGGACGCGGTAGCGGATCAGACCGAACTCGCTGAAGTAGGGCGCCAGCTTGGCGCCGGTGCGGCGGTAGCGGCCGTCGAGGGGGGAGAGTGCGGTGAGTGCGTTGAGTTCCATGGTGCTTCCTTGAGTAGAGTGCGGCGGTCAGATCGCCTTGCGGTCGAGCAGGGCCTGGGCCACGGTCATGGCGTCGACGTGTTCCAGTTCGCCGCCGGCCGGCAGGCCGCGCGCCATGCGGGTGACC
>JAQVJE010000218.1 GCA_028695325.1 Gallionellaceae bacterium | reverse complement strand
GCCTCGATGTCGCTCAAGGTCTGCGTGTAGGCCGTCACCTGCACGCCGGCACCGCCGCCCTTGTTGACCATCGGAATGAACTCGTCGCCCATGAGTTCATTGAATTCGTCGGCGTGGACGTTGATCGGAATCTTGGCGCCCGCCGCGGCGCCGGGCAGCCCGTCGTCGATGCCGAACTTGTAGATGTGGCCGGCCACCGAGACCAGATCGCTGAACATCGAGTTGCCCACCGCCGCCGCAACTTCGGCGTCGGACAGCGCATCCAGCCCCACGTAGACCACCGCGCGTTTGCGGATGACCTGCATCCAGTCGAAGATCGGCCGCGGGTCGGACAGGTCGGAATAGTTCGGTGCGAGCAGTTGCGCGATCTTGCCGGTGGTGAGCTTCTCCAGCAGCGGCAGCAGCGAAGCGACGATCTTGTCGAAGTACGTCCGGTCGTAGCGCACGGCGCTGCGCAGGCCGTCGAGCACCGGGTCATAGATGCGCACTTGGGACAGGTACTGTTCGAGGGCCACCACGCGCTTCTCGCGCCCGATCATGTTGCGCGGGATGTTCTTGTCGTTCAGCTTCGCTTCGAGCTGGACGATGACCTCCCAGGCCTTCGGCTCGTTCTTGGCGAAGTAGTGCTGGGCGTACTCGATGAACAGCGCGTCGATGTTGATGACGTGGCGCTGGATCAGCAGGTAGTCCGGCCGCTGCCCCAGCTCGACCAGGGCGCGCGCGATGATGTTGACGAAGCGCCAGGCGAATTCGCGGAACGCGGCGCTGTTGCCTTCGCCCGAGAGCTGTCCGGCGATGCGCGTGGCCACCTCGGAGATCCGCCCGAACCGGCCCACGGCGTTGTAGCGCGCCGAGATGTCCGGCCAGCCCAGATGGAAGACGTAGAACTCGCCTTCGCGCCCGGCGCGCTTGGCCTCGACGTACATGCGCTTCAACAGGTCCGCATCGCCCTTGGGGTCGAAGACGATCACCACCTCGTGCTCGCCGCGGACCTTGCGGCGGATGTCCTGGGTGATGAACAGCTCGGCCAGCCGCGTCTTGCCCACGCGCGTGGTGCCCAGCACCAGGGTGTGGCCGACGCGCTCGCCCAGCGGCAGGGTGACGTCGACCTCGTGCGGCTCGATGCCATGCAGGCGCGGCAGTCCGCCGACCGGCGGCAGCGGCCGCGCCGGGTTGAGCGGGCTGTCCCAGGCCAGCGCGCGCACCAGCGTCGAGACGGGAAACGGCGCGAACTCAAGCCGCTCCTCCAGCCGCCGGGCGGCCCGGTAGATCGCCGTCGGCTCGACATAGCGGCGGAACTCCGGCCGGTAGGTCTGCATCAGCCGGTGCGTGTGCCGCTGCTCCCAGCGAAAGCCCCGGCCGACGAACAGCCGTTGCTGACTCACCGGCACGTCGCGGCTGGTCATCACGTAGCGCGGCAGGCGGCGGATGTTGCGGCGATAGCGCAGGATCGCCCAGGCATCGCGCAGGCGAATCGCGCCGAAGGTCAGGAAGGCCAGCGCCGAGCCCAGGCCGAGCAGCGGGTTCAGCGCGAGCGACCACGGTGCCACCAGGCACAGAATCGCGGCGCCGGTGCAGACCGCCACGGTGTAAAGCTCCACCGCTGGCCGCAGCAGAACCTCGACCGCATGCGGTTGGGCCATTGGCGCACCTACTGCTCGACGCCGGTGGACGTGATGAGCACCGGGTAGTGGCGCAGGCCCAGGCGCTGGGCCAGGTCGTCGCCGGAGGCCGGCGAGAGGGTCAGGCCGGGAGCCAGCCTGCGCAGCGCCGTCAGCGCGGCCATCGACTCCACGTTGACCACCAGGCCCACGGCCTGCAGCTCGCGCAGCGCGGCCTGCCGCTGCCGCAGCCAGGCGCGCGAACGCTCGTCGTCGCCGATCAGGAACAGCGCCAGGCCCGGCGCCCGGATGACGCGGCGCTGCACCTCGCCCGGCGACAGTTGCGTCGAGCGCACCGGCAGCATGGCAGCTTCGGCGTCGGCCGCGTTGCCCGCGCGAGGGGCCGGCATCGGGGCCGGCGGTGTGGCCTGATCCGGCTGGGGATTCAGTGACTGGTAGTACGGCAGTGCGGAGTCGCCGCCGCGATCTTCGACGACGATCAGCGGCGCGGAGGCGGTCTGGGCGAAGACGGTGGTCGTGGGCAGCAGCCCGATGGCGGCGATGAGGACGATGTGGTTCATGGCGTGGTGGCCTGGAGGGTTGGAACGGGAACGCCGGGGTCGAGCACGCGGGTCAGGTGCCGATGCACACTGCGCCGGTAGCGCGCGGCGGGTGCCCCGCCGGCGGGCCGGTGGTAGCGGCCGATGGCAAGCAGCCAGTCCTCGCCCGGCGCGTGCTGTTCGCGCAGGATTTCCGCAGCGATGGCGAGGTTGCGGTACGGGTCCAGCAGCTCGCAGGGGTGCGTGTAGCGATGCGTGTGGTAGCCGAGATTGACCTGGCCGATGCCGGCGTCGATGCGATTGGCCGGCGTGTGGGCGAGCGCACGGTGCAGCCCCGCGCAGGCCTCGGCGCGGGTAGCGTAGCGCTGCGGCGTGCCGGCGACGTTGAGCGTCCACGGCCAGGGGATCAGGCGCCCGCGCAGCATGGCGCCGCTCTCCTGCAGGGCCACCGCGTAAAGCACCGCCGCCGGCACGTCTGCACGATGCGCCGCCAGTCGATAGGCCGGCGGCGGCACTTCCCGCGCCAGGGCGGCCAACGCCCAGCCGCCGGTGGCGAGCAGCAGCACGGCGCCGGTACAGCGGATGGCGACGCGGGATGGCCGACGCTCCCGGCCCGGAGTACCTATTGCCGCTGCCATTGGCCGTTCACCTCGCGCACCACGGCCGGCAGATCGCCGGGGAGGCCGAGCGACAGCCAGCGCCCCGCATCGTGGTTGAGCGTGATGGTGCGAGCGCGCACCCTGGCCGGGTCGATGCCCGCCTGGGTGGCCCACTGCCGGATGCGCGCGTCGTCCTGACGGCTGCCGACCATATAGAGGTCGAAGGCCGTGCCGGCCGCCTGCAACTGCTGCACGCGCTGCGCGCACGGTGCGCAGTCGGCCTTGACGAAAACTGCCAGGCGGCCGGAGCCGGTGTTGCCGGCACCCTGCGCCTTGGCGCCGGGCAGGCTCACGCGCGGCTGGCCGGGAAACAGGCGCTGCCACGCCGCGTCGTAGGCGCGCTGGTAGGCCAGCGTCTTGCCGACGCGCCGGGCCTCGGCCTGCACCTGCAACTCCGCGTAGCGCCTGCGCTCCTCCTCACTGCGGGCCTCGATGCCCAGCGCCGTGAGCGGATCGAGCTGGGGCGAATAGACCCCGAGCGGCCCCTGCATCAGTTGCCGGTAACGCGCCCACTCCTCGGAGCGAAGCCCCCACTCCCGCGCCTGCC
>JAQVJE010000217.1 GCA_028695325.1 Gallionellaceae bacterium | reverse complement strand
CCGACGCCGGTGCTCGACCGCCTCAACGGCATCGACCCGGACGGCCTCTCGCCGCGCGAGGCCCTGGACATCCTCTACGAACTGAAGAGACTGAGCGCATGATGGACACCGGCCCCATGAAGACCCTCCACCTCGACGCGGCCGAACTCGGCCTCGACTTCAACGCCTGCCTGAAGCTGGCCGAGGCCACGGCCGAGCACCTCCTCGGCGAGGCCATGCTGCTGTCCTTCTACGACCGAGACCGCAACCTGGAGTCGCCCAATGGCGTCAGCGAATGCCACCAGGGCTGCGCCACGCCGGGCTGGATCGACTACGCCAGGAACCGCGGCGGCACCCTGATCGTGAACTTCCAGCACGGCCGCCACGTGTTCTGCTTCATGCCACTCTGAGCCCCCAACCGGAGCCCCACGATGACCGCCGAAGACTGGTTCAAGCTGATCGAACAACTGCGCCTCATCCCCGGTGGTGCCGAGAAGGCGGAGCCCGACTTCTTCGGCCACCTGATCACCGACGACCTGGCGCCGGTGACCTCGGAATGGGACTTCGAGGGCTGGCTGCTCAAGGACGGCCGCGTCCTCATGCTGCGCCTGGACGAGACCCAGGAGGGCATGCGCCTCTACGTGGTCGACCCCGACGAGGACCACTTCATCGCCCGCACCGGCAACGAGCTGCTCGACAGCGCGCGCGAGGCCGGCGTCTCGCCCCTCATCCTCATGCTGCTCGCCCTCGCCACCGGCCAGGTGGACGACAACCGGCGGCTGAAGCTGCACGCCCCCAAGATCGACGGGGCGGCGAAGGATTTGATGCTGATGAGCGTGTGCCGGTTGTGCGGCTGACGGCCGGCGCCGGCAGGCGATATCGGGCGACCCAACTCAGGACCGGCGGGGAAACCTGACCTCGACGAGCAGCCCGGCGCCTGCCAGGCCGTCACCGAAGTGGAGTTCGGCCGCGTGCAACTCGGCGATCCGCCGCACGATGGACAGGCCAAGGCCGACGCCCTCGGCGCTCTGGGGGCCGAAGCGGTGGAAGCGCTGGCCCAGTTTCTCCCGCTCCCAGGCCGCGACGCCGGGGCCATCGTCGGCCACCCGCAGGATGGGCTGGCCGGCCTGGGCGGTCACGCTCACCGCCACGTGCCCGTCAGTGCGGGCATAACGCACGGCGTTGTCGACCAGATTGCGCAGCAGCACCCGGATGAGGTCGGGATTGCCGCGCACCTCGGCGGTCGCCGCCGCGTCGAGTTCCAGCACCACGCCCTTGCCCGTCGCCATGGCCGCCAGGTCGGCCACCACCTCGCCGGCCAGGGCGCTCAGGTCGACCGGCCGCATTTCGCCCACACCGCCATTGCTCTCCAGCCGCGCCAGGGCGAGCAACTGGGTGACCAGGTGGCCCATGCGGTCGGCGCCGCGCAGCGCCTTGTCGAGAGCACCGCGGCGTTCGCCCTCGTCGGGGGTGCGCTGGGCCACCTGCAACTGCATGCGCAGGGCGGCCAGCGGTGTGCGCAGCTCGTGGGCGGCGTCGCTGGTGAAGCGACGTTCGTTGTCCAGGGTCTGGCCGACGCGGCCGAACAGCCGGTTGAGGGTACGCACCAGGGGAGTCAGCTCGCGCGGCAGACCGTCTTCCGGCAAGGCGTCGAGGCGCTCCCCGGAGCGGCTGGCCAGCTCCGTCTCCAGGCGGCGCAGCGGCATCAGGCCCTGGCGGATTGCCAGCCAGAGGACGAGGAGCAGGATGGGCATGCCGACCAGATAGGGCAGCATGTTGTCGCGGGCGATCTCGGCCGCCAGGTGGTCGCGGAACTCGAGGTCGAGGGCGGCCCAGGCCAGCTCTATGCCGTGGTCGTCGGTGGCCGCGAAGGCGCGCCAGGCGCGGCCGTCGATGCGCGCCTCGGAGTAGCCGTCGTGCGCCACCCCATCCGGCCAGGCCAGCGAACTGCCGGGCGAGCGGATCAGCAGCTTGCCCTGTCCGTCGTCCACCCGCCATATCTGGAACAGCAGCTGGTGCTCGTACTTGTGACCGTGTATGTGCGGCGGCGTCGCTTCGTCATCGTCAAGATCGTGAACCAGGGCCAGCATGAGGTGGACTTGCTGGGCCAGCTGGGCGTCGAACAGCTCGTCGATCTCATGCACCGCGCGCCGGTAGGACATAACGGCGGTGACCAGGCCGACCACCACAACGGCCAGGAGCACAGGCACCAGGACGCGGAAATGGATGGACCGCCTCATGCCGGCTTCTCGAACAGGTAGCCGATGCCGCGCAGGGTGCGGATGCGCTCGGCACCGAGCTTGCGCCTCAGGTGGTGGATGTAGACCTCGACCGCGTTCGATTCCACGCCCTCGTCCCAGCCGTACAGGGCCGCCTCCAGCTGGCCGCGAGAGATCACCTTGCCGGCGTTGCGCAGCAGCAGCTCGAGGATGGCGAATTCCTTGGCCGGCAGTTCCACCGCCGTGCCGTCCCGGTAAGCCCGGCGCCCGGCCGGGTCCAGCTCGATGCCGCCGACGCTCAAAATCGGTGCCGCCTGGCCACCGGCACGGCGGACCAGAGCGCGCAGGCGGGCCGCCAATTCGTCGAGGTCGATGGGCTTGACCAGGTAGTCGTCGGCACCGCTGTCGAGGCCGAGCACCTTGTCCGGGGTGGTGTCGCGGGCGGTCAGGACCAAGACCGGGGTGGCGTTGCCGGCTCCGCGCAGGGCGCGCAGCACACCCAGGCCATCGAGGCGCGGCAGGCCGAGGTCGAGCACCACGGCGGCGTAGTCCTCGCTCTGCAGGGCGATGCGGGCGCTCTCGCCGTCACGCAGCCAGTCGGCCTGGAAACCGCAATGGCGCAGGCCGGCCTGGAGGCCGTCACCCAGAAGTTCGTCGTCTTCCACCAGCAGGATGCGCATCGTCGGGTCCGTGTTTGTCTGCCAGCCATTATCCAACACCGGCTTAAGCCCGGCTTAAGCCCTCGGCGCCTATCCCAGGCGCCTGTTAAGGCTGGCCTAAGCTTGGCCTGCCAGGCTGGATCTCATCGACAACCCGAGGAGATCCAGATGCCCCATCCCCTGCCGCAAACCATCAGTGGCCTCGGTGGCACTGGCCTGTCGTCCGGGGCCGTCACGACCCGGAGATCGGCTGCACGAAAGACATCAGCGACACTCATGCTGGCGCCGTCCCGCGCCGCTATCACAGGCGCCGCCACCGCAGGCGTCGCCCTGGCTGCAGCAACCGCAGCCGCCGCCCTCGGCACGGAACGGCCCCAGCTCGGGATGGCGGCGGGCGAACAGGCGGTAGACCCGCTGGACGACGATCCAGCCCAGGAGCAGCAGCAGGATCAGCCCTATGGTCACCAGGTAGGTGCTCACTCACCCGCCCCCAGGCCGGCGAAGCCCATGAA
>JAQVJE010000002.1:11858-55734 GCA_028695325.1 Gallionellaceae bacterium | reverse complement strand
CGTCGTCGTTCTGGAACTCGGTGAAGGCGATGCCGCGCACCTGCTTGAGGACCAGGCGGGCCTCGATGAGGCCGCTCTGCTGGCCGCGCACCAAGTCGATCTGGGTGACGTCGCCGGTGACCACGGCCTTGGAGCCGAAGCCGATCCGGGTCAGGAACATCTTCATCTGCTCGGGCGTGGTGTTCTGGGCCTCGTCGAGGATGATGAAGGCGTGGTTGAGGGTGCGGCCGCGCATGAAGGCCAGCGGCGCGATCTCGATCACCGCCTTCTCGAACAACCGGGTCGCCTTGTCGAAGCCCATGAGGTCGTAGAGGGCGTCGTAGAGCGGGCGCAGGTAGGGGTCGACCTTCTGCACCAGATCGCCGGGCAGGAAGCCGAGCCGCTCGCCCGCCTCCACCGCCGGGCGTACCAGGACGATGCGCTTGACCAGGTCGCGTTCGAGGGCATCCACCGCCCCGGCCACGGCGAGATAGGTCTTGCCGGTGCCGGCCGGGCCGACCCCGAAGGTGATGTCGGTCTCCTGGATCTGGCGGATGTACTGGTTCTGCCGCGCCGTGCGGCCGTGCAGGCCGGCCCGGCGGGTCATCAGCACCGGCAGGTCGGATTCCGGCCCGGCCTCGGCGGCCGGCCGGTGCGCCACCTCGACCAGGGCGAGCTGGACGTCGTCGATGTCGAGCGGCCGGCGGGCGCGTTGGTAGAAGTCCTTCAGCAGCCGCTCCGCCTGCTCCACCTGACGCTCTGGGCCGGTGACGTTGAACACCTCGCCGCGGCGGGCGATGTTGACGTTGAGGGCGGTCTCGATCTGGCGCAGGTTCTCGTCCAGTACACCGCACAGGTTGGCCAGCCGGTGGTTGTCGGCGTCCGGGAAGGTGATTTGCATAGGGGGTGCCAGAACCTCAGTGCTCTGAGGTTAGCACTTCGCCGCGCAGGCTGTTGGGCATTGCCCGGGTGATGGTGACGTCGACGAAATGGCCGATGAGGCGTGGGTTGCCGGTGAAGTTGACCACCCGGTTGTTTTCCGTGCGGCCCATCAGTTCGTTCGGATCCCTTTTCGACGGCCCCACGATCAGCACACGCTGCACCGTGCCCACCATGGCCTCGCTGTAGGCCTTCACCTGCCTGTCCAACTGGGCCTGCAGGCGGTGCAGCCGTTCTAGCTTGGCCGCCGCCGGCGTGTCGTCGGCCAGGCCGGCGGCCGGGGTGCCGGGGCGCGGGCTGTAGACGAAGCTGAAGGAGTGGTCGTAGTCGATCTCCTCCACCAGGCGCAGGGTGGCCTCGAAGTCCGCCTCGGTCTCGCCCGGGAAGCCGACGATGATGTCGGTGGCCAGGGCGATGTCCGGCCGCGCGGCGCGGATCCGGCGGATGATGTTCTTGTACTCCAGCACCGTGTAGCCGCGCTTCATGGCGGCGAGGATGCGGTCGGAACCGGACTGCACGGGCAGGTGCAGGTGCGACACCAGCTTGGGCACCTTCGCGTAGGTGTCGATCAGGCGCTGGGTGAACTCGCGCGGGTGAGAAGTGGTGTAGCGGATGCGCTCGATGCCGGGGATGTCGGCCACCAGTTCGATCACCAGGGCGAAGTCGGCCACGTCGCCGTCCGGCATCTCGCCCCGGTAGGCGTTGACGTTCTGGCCCAGCAGGGTGATCTCCTTCACGCCCTCGTCGGCCAGGTGGGCTACCTCGGCGAGGACGTCGGCGAGCGGCCGGGAGACCTCCTCACCGCGGGTGAACGGCACCACGCAATAGGTGCAGTACTTGCTGCAGCCTTCCATGATGGAGACGAAGGCGGACGGGCCTTCCACCCGCGCCGGCGGCAGGTGGTCGAACTTCTCGATCTCGGGGAATTCGATGTCCACCTGGGCGCGGCCGCTCTGGCGCCGCTTCGCCATCATGGCGGGTAGGCGGTGCAGGGTCTGGGGACCGAATACCAGGTCGACGTAGGGTGCGCGTTGCACGATGGCAGCGCCTTCCTGGCTGGCCACGCAACCGCCGACGCCGATGATCAACTCGGGGTTCTTCTGCTTCAGGTGCTTGACCAGTCCCAGGTCGGTGAACACCTTTTCCTGCGCCTTCTCGCGCACCGAGCAGGTGTTGAACAGGATGACGTCGGCCTCTTCGGGCTTGTCGGTGGTGACGAAGGATTCGCCGCCGAGTACGTCCGCCATCTTGGCCGAGTCGTACTCGTTCATCTGGCAGCCGAAGGTCTTGATGAATACTTTGCGCGCCACGCGGGGTATGACCTGGGGGAGGGAGAGGGTGGTGGTGATGGGCAGAATCGAACTGCCGACCTGAGGGTTATGAATCCTCCGCTCTAACCGACTGAGCTACATCACCACGGCTGAAATCGAGCCGCGCATTATCCGGACGGGGATGCCGAATGTCAAGGATTACAAGGGTTTGCCCGCCGCCCGCGGATGGGTGGCAGACGGTGGCCAGGCCAGGCCGCCAGGGCGGCCGACCAGAATTCGGCGGGCGTGTCGATGTCGGCCGGCAGGGAGAGGCCCAGGAAGGCCGCCGCCGCGCGCAGCGCGGGCAGCGGCCGGGCCGCCTTGACCGCGCGCGCCAGGGTCTGCTTGCTCAGCTTGTCACCGTGTTCGTCGAGCGCTACCGGTAGGTGCAGGTAGGCCGGCGTGGCCAGGCCGAGGGCCTGCTGCAGAGCGATCTGTCGTGGCGTAGAGGTGAGCAGGTCGGCGCCGCGTACGACGTGGCTGATGCCCTGTTCGGCGTCGTCCACCACCACGGCGAGCTGGTAGGTGTAGACGCCGTCGGCGCGCCGCAGGACGAAGTCGCCGCATTCATAGGAGAGGTTGCAGGCGACTCGGCCGAGCAGGCCGTCCTCGAACACCAGGCGGTCGGCTGGCATGCGGAAGCGCTGTGCCAATGCCGGGTCATGGCCGTGGTGTGCCCGGCAGGTGCCCGGATAGACCGGGCCGTCAACGCCGCGCCGGGCGTGTCCGACCAGTTGCCGGCGGCTGCACGCGCAGGGGTAGACCAGGTCGAGCCGGCGCAGCGCCTCCAGGGCGGCGCGATAGGTCTCGGTGCGCCGGCTCTGGTAGATCACCGGGCCGTCCCATTCGAAGCCGAAGGCGTCCAGGGTGCGCAGGATGGCGTCGGCTGCGCCGGTCACCTCCCGGGGCGGGTCGATGTCCTCGATACGCAGCAGCCATTCGCCTTGGCGACACCTGGCCTCCAGGTAGCTGCCCAGGGCGGCCACCAGGGAACCGAAGTGCAGGGGGCCGCTCGGCGTCGGCGCGAAGCGGCCGCGACAGGCTGACGGCACCATGTCAGGCGGCGCCCTTCTCCTGGTGGAACTGCAGGGCGTGCAGGCGGCTGTACTTGCCGTCCAGGGCGAGCAGCTCGGCATGGCTGCCGATCTCCGTGACCCGGCCCTTGTCCAGCACCACGATGCGGTCGGCCTTCTCGATGGTCGACAGGCGGTGGGCGATCACCAGGGTGGTGCGGCTGTGCATCAGGTTGTCGAGGGCGGCCTGAACCAGCCGCTCGGACTCGGTATCGAGGGCCGAAGTCGCCTCGTCAAGGATCAGGATGGGGGCGTCTTTGAGGATGGCGCGGGCGATGGCAATGCGCTGGCGCTGGCCGCCGGACAGCTTGACGCCGTTCTCGCCGATCAGGGTGTCGAAGCCCTCCGGCAACTCGCGGATGAACTCGAGCGCATGAGCAGCCTCGGCGGCGCGCTCGATCTCGGCCCGGCTGGCGCGTTCGAGACGGCCGTAGGCGATGTTGGCGGCGACGCTGTCATTGAACAGGGTGGTTTCCTGGCTCACCAGGGCGATGTTGGCGCGCAGGCTGGCCAGGCGGATGTTGTTGAGGTCGACGCCGTCGAGCAGGATGCGGCCGCAGTCGGGTCGGTAGAAACGCGGTATCAGGTTGACCAGGCTGGTCTTGCCGCCGCCGGAGCCGCCTACCAGGGCGACCGTCTCGCCCGGCCGGATGGAAAGATCGATGCCGTCCAGGGCCGGGCGCTTCTTGCCGGGGTAGGCCAGCGTGATCTCCTCGAAGCGGATCTCGCCGCGGGCGCGCCCGATTTCGCGGTGGCCGCTGTCAGTCTCGTCGTCGAGGTCCAGCATCTGGAACACCACCTCGGCTGCCGCCAGGCCGCGCTGCAGGGCCAGGGTGAGGCCGGACAGGCGCTTGAGCGGCGCCGACAGCATCAGCATGGCCACCATGAAGGACACGAAGCCGCCCACCGTGGTCTGGTCGGCGGCCGCCTGCAAGGTGGCGACGTAGACGATGGTGGCCAGTGCCAGGGCGGCGAGCAGCTGGGTGATCGGCCCGTGCGCGTTGGCGACCACGGTCTGCTTCATGGCGAAACGGCGCGCCCGCTGCGCCACAGCATAGAAGCGCTGGCGCTCGTAGTCCTGGCCGTCGAATATCTTGACGATCTTGTGGCCGACGATGGCCTCGTCCAGGACATGGGTGATCTCGCCGACGTTGCGCTGGATCTCCCGGCTGGTGTAGCGCAGGCGGCGGCCGGCATAGCGGAACACCAGGAAGGCCGGCGGCGCGACGGCGAAGGTGACCATGGCCAGCTTCCAGTTCAGGTAGAACAGCCAGCCGATCAAGCCGGCTATGGCCAGGACGTCGCGCACCAGGGCGGTCACCACGGTGGTGGCTGCATCGGTGAGCTGGTTGACGTTAAAGGCGGCGGTGGCGACCAGCTGTCCCTTCCTGGTATCGTCGTAAAAGGCGACGGGCTGCAGCAGCAGCTTGTCGAAGATGCGCCGGCGCAGGTCCATCACCAGGTGATTGCCGACATGGGCCATGGCGTAGGCCGACGCGAAGGTGGCGAGGCCGCGCACCACGAACAGGGCAATCAGGGCCAGCGGCATCCAGCGTATGACGGCCGCATCCTTGTCGACGAAGCTGCCGTCCAGCATCGGCTTCATCAGGGCAGGCAG
Organism: Gallionellaceae bacterium; assembly: GCA_028695325.1. GTDB lineage: Bacteria > Pseudomonadota > Gammaproteobacteria > Burkholderiales > Thiobacillaceae > Parasulfuritortus. Next base: position 50,815 of record JAQVJE010000002.1, on the reverse strand, counting down.
CACAGGTTCGGTTGCCGCGACCACGACCATGGTCCCGATCGACAGGGCGAACATGCGCCAGTGCGGCTTGACGTAGCCCAATAGGCGCAGATACAGGGTCCTGGAATTCATGGGGTCCGATTAGATAGGCCTGGGGTGCGTCCTAAACATCTGTTGACGCGGTAAAAAACGGCCAATTATAGTGTCAGAATGCTGGAGGAAATGGACGCCCTGGAAACCAAGCTCGCGCAGCTGATCGAGCGCCATCAGAACATGCGCGCGGAGAACCTCCGCCTGCGCCAGCAGCTGGCGGCCATGGAGAACGCCAACAGGGCGCTCTCCGATCGCCTGGCCGAGGCGCGCCGCCGCCTGGAATCCCTGTTCGACAGGCTGCCGGACTGAGCCCGCCGATGCCGCCCGCCAAGACCGTCAGCCTGGATGTGGTGATCATGGGCCGGGAGTTTCGCATCTCCTGCCCGGATGACGAGCGCCGGAGCCTGCTCGATGCGGCCGCCTACCTGGACCGCAGGATGCGCGAGATTCGCGAGAGCGGCAAGGTGATCGGGGTCGAGCGCATCGCCATCATGGCTGCGCTCAATATCGCCCACGACCTCCTGGCCGCCCGTCCCGCCGGCGCGGACGCCGCGGCGCTGCAGGCACGGCTCGATCGGCTCGGCAACCTGCTTGATCTGGCACTCGCCCCGCAAGATAATCTGCTCTGAGCCCTGCAGCGTACGCGAGGGTCGCGTATTCTTTGAACCGATGCGTAATGCGCATGGCGGCGGTCATCATCCCGGTGGGTGTGCGCGTGGCTGGTTCCATGTACCCGAAGCCGATGTGCCGCCGCCCTCTTGGACCCCTGGGTTCAGGATTGCGGTCCGGACGGCGCCGGCGGGGCTCAATCCATCGCCATGCCAGACATCCCTCCTTCCCCTGACAAACGCGCCTTGCGCACCCGCTTGCGCCGGCTGCGCCAGGCAGTACCGGCCGCCGTCCGCAAGCGGGCCGGCCGCGCCATCGTGCGCATCGCCCTGGCGCAAGGCCTGCTGGCGAGCAAGCGCCGGTTCGGCTTCTACGTTCCGGCCAAGGGCGAGATCGACTGCCTGCCGCTGCTCAACCGCGCCCTCTGGTTGGGCGCCGAGTGTTGCCTGCCGGTGGTGCCGCGCGCGCGCCAGCGCATGCTCTGGTTCTCCCGGCTGGGTGACGGGCCCCACTGGGGTACCAATCGCTATGGCATTCCGGAATACGGCCATCGTCGCTTCAACCGCCTGCGCGCCGCCGACCTGGATATACTGTTCCTGCCCCTGCTCGGCTTCGACGACGCGGGTTACCGGATGGGCATGGGGGGCGGTTATTACGACGCCAGCCTGGCCTACCTCAGGCGCCGGCGTACTTGGCGCAAGCCACGCCTCATCGGCCTGGCCTTCGAGGTACAGAGGGTCGCCAGGTTGCCCCGGGACCCATGGGACGTTCCCCTCGACGGGGTGATCACGGAGCGGTGCTACTACCGGTTCAGTAACGCTGGCGTGGCCCCGCGGCGTCTGGCAGGGTGAGCCAGCCGGCGTCGGCTGCCTGTCGTGCCGTGCCGTCCGCTGCCTGGGTAGCGGCCATGGTTTCCATCCAGCGGCGCAGTTTGGCCGGGTCGCTCAGGCGGCTGGCGATGGCCTGGTGGAAGGAGGGCTGCAGGCTGGCGAACAGCCAGCGCAGATAGAGTTGGGGGTCGGTGAAGGCGGCCCAATTGCGTACGCTGGCGGGATCGACGGCGTTGGCCAGCGCCTTCGGGTAGGTGGCGGGGTCGAGTGCAGTGGCGGCCATGGCGGTCATGAAGCGGGGCTCGGTGACGGCGTCCAGCCATTCCACGAAGACGGCGGGGTCCTTGAAGGCGGCGCCATTGCGCCGGGCGTCGAGCATCTGGGCGAGCCAGGCCTGGGGTGAGGCGGGCAGTGCGGTCGGCGTGCGCTCCGCCTCCGCGGCCGGCGCGAGGGCAGGCGCAAGGGCGATGCACAGCGTGACGACGGCTGCCGGCAGGCGGGACATGGGGACACCCTGGTTTATTAGAGAAACGTATACATTAAATCGCTAACATGCCCGCCTGGCAACAGGCGAAAAAAAAGCGGAACGTTGCCGTTCCGCTTTTTGTGCTACCGAGCTGCCGTATTACTTGGCGGGAGCAGCGGCGGGAGCGGCCGGGGCGACGGGAGCCGCAAACGGCATGGTGAAGAAGGTGGCCGGGTTGACCATGTTGCCGTAGGTGGCCGGGTTCATGAAGGCGCCCCAGGTACCGTAGGTCTGCGGGTTGGCAGCGGTGCCCATCCAGTTGGTGTACATGTTGGGGTTCATCGGGGCCATCATCAGGTTCATGTTGGCGGGGTTCATCGGAGCCATCGCCCAGTTCATGTACAGGGCGGGGTTCATCATCTGCATGCCGGCGTTCCAGACACGCGGATCCATGGGAGCCATGGCCCACTTCATGTACATGTTGGGGTTCATCATGGGGGTCAGCATGGCCATGTAGAAATTCGGGTCCATGCCGGCAGCCATCCACTTGCCATACATGTTGGGGTCCAGGAAGGCGGCGTAGGACTTCATGATGTTGGGGTCCATGCCGGACTGGGCCATCTTGGTGTAGACGTTCGGGTCCATCAGGCGCTGCATCATGATCATGGAGGTGGCGGGATCCATCATGTCGGTCATGGCTTGCACGGCGGCCTTGGGATCCTTGGCGACATCGGCGGCCTTGGCGGGATCCAGCATCTGGTCGACGGTGCCCTCGGGGGCGGCAGCGGCGGCTTGGGACAGCAGGGCCAGGGTCAGGGCGCTGGCGATAGCGGACAGTTTCATTGGTTCTTCTCCTTAAGGAAGGGTTGGGTCAGGACAACAAATCTCCGGCTGGCAATTCTACGCCGGCATATTAGTACATTCTGTTATTGCATTGATTCATAGTGACTATAGGTTTGCTTCTGTTGCGCAGACGCAACAACGTCACTCACCCAGATAGGCCGCCCGCACGGCGGGGTCGCCGGCCAGGCGGTCGCTGCTGCCGGCCAGCGCCAGGTTGCCGCTTTCCATGACATAGCCGCGCTGGCTGACCTGCAGGGCGAGGTGGGCGTTCTGTTCCACCAGCAGGATGGTGACCCCCTCGCGGGCGATCGTGGCGACGGTCTGGTAGATCTTCTGCACCATCAGGGGGGCCAGGCCCATGCTCGGTTCGTCAAGCAACAGCAGGCGCGGCCGCGCCATCATCGCCCGCCCCATGGCCAGCATCTGCTGTTCGCCGCCGGACAGGGTGCCGGCCAATTGGTCGCGCCGCTCGGCCAGGCGGGGGAAAAGGTCGTAGACCCGTTCGAGGTCGGCGCGCACGCCGGCACGGTCGCGCCGGGTGTAGGCGCCCATGTCGAGGTTTTCCGCCACCGTGAGGCGGCCGAAGATGCCGCGTCCCTCGGGGACCAGGGCGAGGCCGAGCGCGGCGATGGCATGGGTCGGCCGGCCGTCCAGGCGCTCGCCGGCGAAGCGGATCTCGCCGGCGTGGTGCACCAGGCCCATCAACCCCTTGAGCGCGCTGCTCTTGCCGGCGCCGTTGGCTTCGATCAGGCAGACCAGTTCGCCCTCGGCGACCTCGAAGTCGATGCCGCGCACCGCCTGGATGCCGCCGTAATGCACCTCGAGCCCGCGCACCGCCAGGAGGGTCATGCCTCGCCTCCCAGGTAGGCCTCGATCACGGCGGGGTCGCGGCGCACCTCACCTGGCGTGCCCTCGGCGATCTTGCGGCCGTAGTCGAGCACGGCGACCCGGTCGCACAGGCCCATGACAAGCTTCACGTCATGCTCGATCAGGAGCAGGGTGACGCCGGCGTCGCGCAGCTTGAGGAACAGCTCGGCCATGTCGCGCCGCTCGCTCGGGTTCATGCCGGCGACCGGCTCGTCGAGGGCGAGCAGGCGGGGCTCGGTGGCCAGGGCGCGGGCGATCTCCAGGCGGCGCTGGGCGCCGTAGGGGAGGTGGCCGGCCAGGCCGCCGCCGCGCCCGGCCAGGCCGACGAAGGCCAGCAGCTCCTGGGCACGCGTGCGGCTGGCACGCTCCTCGGCCCGGCTGGCCGGGCCGCGCAGGACGGCGCCTAGCACGCCGGTACGGGTGCATATGTGGCGGCCGACCATGACGTTCTCCAGCGCCGTCATGTTGGCGAACAGGCGGATGTTCTGGAAGGTGCGTGCAAAGCCCAGTTTGACGATACGGTGCGGCTTGGCGTCGTGGATCGCCTTGCCGGCGAGGCGGATGGCACCGGCACTGACGGTGTAGAGGCCGGTCATGCAGTTGAACAGGGTGGTCTTGCCGGCGCCGTTGGGGCCGATCAGGCCGTATACCTCGCCGGCGCGGACTGCCAGGGAGACATTGTCGAGCGCCGCCAGCCCGCCGAAGCGCTTGCCCACCCGATCGACCGACAGCAGGGCCTCCATGTCAGGCCTTGCTGTCGTAGAGGCTGGCCTGTTCCTGCTCGGCCACGCCGTCCTCGGCGGCGAACTCGCGTTGGCGCTGGCGCGACGGCAACAGGCCGGCCGGCCGGTACAGCATCATCACCACCATGGCCAGGCCGAACAGCAGCATGCGCAGGTCGTTGGGGTCGACGGCGACGTGGCCGAGCACGGCGCGCTGCCAGTCGCCCAGGTGGCGCAGTGCCTCCGGCAGGACGGTGAGCAGGACGGCACCGACGACGACGCCGGGTATGTTGCCCATGCCGCCGAGGACGATCATGCACAGGATCATGATCGATTCCATCAGGTTGAAGCTCTCCGGGCTGATGAAGCCCTGGAAGGAGGCGAACAGGCCGCCGGCCAGGCCGCCGAAGGCCGCTCCCATGGCGAAGGCGAGCAGCTTGATGTTGCGGGTGTCGATGCCCATGGCGGCGGCGGCCACCTCGTCCTCGCGGATCGCCGCCCAGGCCCGGCCGATGCGTGAGTCCTGCAGGCGCAGGGCGACGAACACGGTGGCCAGGGTGAGGGCCAGGAACAGGTAGTAATAAAGGTGGGGCTGGTGGAACTGCAGGCCGAACAGGCTGACCGGGCTGGCCAGCGAGAAGTCGCCCAGGCGGATGGGGTCGATGAGGTTGATGCCCTGCGGGCCGTTGGTGATGTTGACCGGGGCGTTCAGGTTGTTCATGAAGATGCGGATGATCTCGCCGAAGCCCAGGGTGACGATTGCCAGGTAGTCGCCGCGCAGGCGCAGGGTGGGGGCGCCGAGGAGGGCGCCGAATATCCCGGCAAGCGTCGCCCCGATCGGCAACACCAGCCAGAATGGCAGGTGGAGGCCGAAATGCGGGCTGGCCAGCCAGGCGAACAGGTAGGCGCCGAGGGCGTAGAAGGCGATGTAGCCGAGGTCGAGCAGGCCGGCGTAGCCGACCACGATGTTGAGGCCGATGGCCAGCATGACGTAGAGCAGGACGAAGTCGAGCACGCGCACCCAGCCGCGCCCGAGGCCGGCGCCGACCAGGAAGGGCAGGGCGATCAGCAGTGCCGCCAGCAGCGCATAGGCGAGTAGAGGACGGCGGCGCAGCCAGTCAAGCGCGGTTGGCAACCCGCTCTCCCAAGAGGCCGGAGGGCCGGAACACCAGCACCAGGATCAGGACCATGAAGGCGAACACGTCCTGGTAATGGCTGCCCAGGAAGCCGCCGGTGAGGTCACCGATGTAGCCGGCGCCGAGTGCCTCGATGATGCCCAGCAGCATGCCGCCGAGTACTGCGCCGGCGATGTTGCCGATGCCGCCCAGCACCGCCGCCGAGAAGGCCTTGAGGCCGAGCAGGAAGCCCATGTAGTAGTGCGCCAGGCCGTAGTAGGCGCTGACCATGACGCCGGCCACGGCGGCCAGGGCGGCGCCGATCACGAAGGTCGCCGAGATCACCGTGTTGACGTTCACCCCCATCAGTTCGGCTACCTCGCGCGACTGCGCGGTGGCGCGCATGGCGCGACCGAGGCGGGTGCGCTCGACCAGGAACACCAGGCCGAGCATGCACAGGATGGACAGGCCGACGATGGCGATCTGCAGGTCGGTTACGCTGGCGCCCAGTATGTCGTGGCGGCCCTGCGGCAGGATGGCCGGAAAGGAGATATAGCCGCGCCCCCAGATCAGCATGGCGGCGTTCTGCAGGATGATGGAGACGCCGATGGCGGTGATCAGCGGGGCCAGGCGGGGCGCCTTGCGCAAGGGCCGGTAGGCGACCTTTTCGATCACGAAGGCCAGCGCCATGCAGGCCGGCACCGCGACCAGCACCCCGGCCAGCACCACCATCAGGCCGGGTAGCTCCGGGCTGGCGCCGAGCAGGGCCCCGATCACCGCCAGGGCGACCATGGCGCCGATCATGGTGACCTCGCCGTGGGCGAAGTTGATCAGTTCCAGGATGCCGTACACCATGGTGTAGCCGAGCGCCACCAGGGCGTAGATGCTGCCCAGCACGAGCCCGTTGATCAGTTGCTGAATGAAGATGTCCATGGCGTCAGCCCGGCCAGGCGAGCGGCGGATTCAGGTCAGTGCACGGTTTCCAGCACCGCCCAGGTGCCGTTCCGTACCTGGTACAGGGTCACCGCGCCGCCGGCGGTATCGCCCCTGGCATCGAACTTCAGGGGGCCGGTGACACCGGGGTGGTAGGTCCGGGGCAGTTCGGCCAGCACCCTGGCGGGCTCGGCGGAATCGGCCCGTCGCATGGCCGCGACCAGGATGTTGACGGCGTCGTAGGCATAGGGGGCGTAGACCTGGATGGGGCCGTACCTGGCCTCGAACTTCTGCCTGAACTGGGCGCCGCCCGGCATGGCTTCGAGGGGCAGGCCGGGCGAGGAGGCGACCACCCCTTCGGCGTCGGCGCCGGCCAGCTTGATGAAGTTGATGTTCTGCAGGCCGTCGCCGCCGAGCAGCCGGGCGGCGAGGCCGAGGCGCTGCATCTGCTGTGCCATCGGGCCGCCCTGCGGGTCCATGCCGCCGAAGAACACCAGGTCGGGCGCCTTGCCCTTGATGCTGGTGAGGATGGCGGTGAAGTCGGTCGCCTTGTCGCTGGTGTACTCGCGCGCCACCACGGTGGCGCCGGCGGCGACCGCGGCCTTCTCGAACTCGTCGGCGAGGCCCTGGCCATAGGCGGTGCGGTCGTCGATGATGGCGATCCGGCGTGCGTCCAGCTTGACCACGGCGTATTGGCCCAGGGCCTTGCCCTGCTGGGCGTCGTTGGCCATCACCCGGTAGGCGGTCGCGTAGCCCTGGGCGGTATAGGCGGTGGCAGTGGCGGAGGGGGAGATCTGCGGGATGCCGGCGTCGTGGTAGATCTTCGAGGCCGGGATGGTAGTGCCGGAATTGAGATGGCCGATCACCGCCACGACGCCGCGGTCGACCAGCTTCTGGGCCACGTTTGTGGCGGTCTTGGGGTCGGCGGCGTCGTCTTCGCTCACCAGTTCCAGTTTTACCGGCTTGCCGCCCAAGGTCAGACCGGCGGCGTTGATTTCCTCGATCGCCAGGCGGGCGCCGTTGTCGTTGTCCTTGCCGATGTGCGACTGCGCCCCGGTCAGCGGCGCCACCGAGCCGATGCGGACGACGTCGGTACCGTCCGTGGCGGCCTTTTCCTCGCCGCAGCCGGCCAGCAGGCCGATGAGCACCAGGAAAATGGCGGACGACTGGCCGATACGCATGCAAAACCCCTGTCTGGATGACGAAACCCGGGATTTATACCATGACGGGCTGTATGGACGAAAAAAAGGCCGGACTGGCCGGCCTTTTTTCGTGGAAGCCCGCGATTACAGGGACAGGACCCACTTCGCCAGGGTGGCGGCCTCGTCGGGCTTGACCATCGGCTGCTTGGGCATCGGCACGTTGCCCCAGACGCCCTTGCCGCCGTTCTGGATGACGCTAACCAGATGGGCCTCGGCCTTGGCATCGCCCTTGTACTTGTTGGCGACGTCCTTCAGGGAGGGGCCGACCACCTTTTTTGCGACCTGGTGGCAGCTCATGCAGGCCTTCTTCTTGGCCAGAGCCTCGTCCGCCAGGGCGGAACCGGAAACGGCGAGCAGGGCGGCGGCGACGATCAGCGTGGCTTTCATGTGTAAACTCCTTTTATATGGTGTCGAACTGCAAATTCGGTGCGGGGTATCTGACTGCGTAGCGAATCTTAATTCATAGCGTAGCGGGAGAAAATAGCCCCAAGGTCAACCATTTGCACTATTTCCGCTAGGCAATTCGCCCCCTCGCAGACGGGCGCGTGGGTGGTCGACGAGAAAAGGCCGTGTCAGGTATTCAGCAGGGTCAGCACGGTGTCGACCATGAGGCGCATCTCCTCCTCGCCGATGACATAGGGCGGCATGAAGTAGACCGTGTGGCCGATCGGCCGGATGAACACCCCGTGCCCGAGGGCGCGGCGGTGAAAATCGGCGGCGAAATCGGGCCCCGCGTCGTCCACCTCGAAGGCCCAGATCATGCCCAGGTGGCGGAAGTGGCGCACCCGCGGGTGGGCACGCACCTCGGCGAGCAGAGCGGTGAAACGGGCCGCCCGCCCGCGGTTCCTGGCGATCACGTCGTCTTCAGCGAAGATGTCCAGCACCGCCAGGGCGGCCCGGCAGGCGAGCGGATTGCCGGTGTAGGAATGCGAGTGCAGGAAGCCGCGCGCCACGCGGTCGTCGTAGAAGGCGGCGTAGATTTCGTCCCGCGTCAGCACTGCCGACAGCGGCAGGTAGCCGCCGGTGATGCCCTTGGACAGGCAGATGAAATCGGCGATGTCGGACACCCGCGCCGCCGCCTGCTCGCAGGCGAATAGGGTGCCGGTGCGGCCGAAGCCGACGGCGATCTCGTCGGCGATCAGGTGCACCTGATGGCGGTCGCACAGCGCGCGCAGCTCGGCCAGGTAGGCCGGGTGGTACATGGCCATGCCGGCGGCGCCCTGCACCAGGGGCTCGACGATCACCGCCGCGGTCGCGTCGGCATGCTCCGCCAGCCAGGCCGCCAGGTCGGCGGCGGCGCGCCTGGCGTAGGCCTCGGCCGCCTCGCCCGGCGCAGCCAGGCGCCAGTCCGGGCTCATGGCCTGGTGGCTCAGGCGCAGCAGCGGGGCGTAGGTGTCCTTGAACAAGGCCACGTCGGTCACCGACAGGGCGCCGAGGGTCTCGCCGTGATAGCCGTTCTTCAGGCTGACGAAGCCGGTCTTGCCCGGCCGGCCGCTGTTGCGCCAGTAATGGAAGCTCATCTTGAGGGCGATCTCGGTCGCCGAGGCGCCGTCGGAACCGTAGAAGGCATGGCCGAGACCGGTCAGCCGAGCCAGGCGCTCGGACAACTCCACCACCGGGGCGTGGGTGCAGCCGGCCAGGATGACGTGCTCGATGCGCGAGAGCTGGTCGACGATGGCCCGGTTGATGCGCGGTTCGGCGTGGCCGAACAGGTTGACCCACCAGGACGACACCGCGTCGAGATAGCGACGGCCGTCGTGGTCGATCAGCCAGGGGCCCTCGCCGCGCGCGATGGGCAGCGGCGGCATGGCCTCCAGCTGCTTCATCTGGGTGCAGGGGTGCCAGAGTGCGGCGCGGGTGCGCTCCAGCCAGTCTGAATTGCTCATCAACAAATCTTAACAGGGTGGGCACTTGAAATCCCCCGGAGGCGTCCATATCATCTGGCACTCGCCGGGCGAGAGTGCTAACAACTCTCCCCGAAGTGAGTTTCCTGACACCGGATTTCAGTTCAAGGAGGAATCAATGAAGATCCGCCCGTTGCATGACCGCGTCATCGTTAAGCGCATGGAAGAAGAGCGCAAGACCGCTTCCGGCATCGTCATCCCCGACACCGCCGCCGAGAAACCCGACCAGGGCGAAGTCGTCGCCGTCGGCCCCGGCAAGCGCGACGACAGCGGCAAGCTGATCGCCATGGACCTGAAGGTGGGCGACCGCGTTCTGTTCGGCAAGTATGCCGGCCAGACCGTCAAGGTCGAGGGCCAGGAACTGCTGGTCATGCGCGAAGAAGACATCATGGGTGTGGTGGAAAAGTAATTTTTCGCGCTGCGAAAAATTACTTTCAGTGAAGGGTCGCGTTCGCCGCGGGCGGATGTGAGCCGGAACTAAAAATGGCACCCCAGACACTGGGTTCCCGCCTGCGCGGGAACGACGAAACCAATCAAGGAGTAATCAACAATGGCAGCTAAAGACGTACGTTTCGGCGACGCCGCCCGTCACCGCATGGTGGCCGGCGTCAACATCCTGGCCAACGCGGTCAAGGTCACCCTGGGCCCCAAGGGCCGCAACGTGGTGCTGGACCGCTCATTCGGCGCCCCCACCGTGACCAAGGACGGCGTCTCCGTCGCCAAGGAGATCGAACTGAAGGACAAGTTCGAGAACATGGGCGCCCAGATGGTCAAGGAAGTCGCTTCCAAGACCTCCGACGTCGCCGGTGACGGCACCACCACCGCCACCGTGCTGGCCCAGTCCATCGTCAACGAAGGCATGAAGTTCGTCGCCGCCGGCATGAACCCCATGGACCTCAAGCGCGGCATCGACAAGGCCGTCATCACCCTGACCGAGGAACTGCGCGCCATCTCCAAGCCCTGCACCACCAGCAAGGAAATCGCCCAGGTCGGCTCCATCTCCGCCAACTCCGATGCCAGCATCGGTGACATCATCGCCAGCGCCATGGACAAGGTCGGCAAGGAAGGCGTCATCACCGTCGAGGACGGCTCTGGCCTGGAGAACGAACTGGATGTCGTCGAAGGCATGCAGTTCGACCGCGGCTACCTGTCGCCCTACTTCATCAACAACGCCGACAAGCAGATGGCCGTGCTGGAAGAGCCGTTCGTCCTGCTGCACGACAAGAAGATCTCCAACATCCGCGACCTCCTGCCGGTGCTGGAACAGGTCGCCAAGGCCGGCAAGCCCCTGCTGATCATCGCCGAGGACATCGAGGGCGAGGCCCTGGCCACCCTGGTGGTGAACACCATCCGCGGCATCCTGAAGGTCGCCGCCGTCAAGGCCCCTGGCTTCGGCGACCGCCGCAAGGCGATGCTGGAAGACATGGCCATCCTGACCGGCGGCACAGTGATCGCGGAGGAAGTCGGCCTGTCCCTCGAGAAGGCCACCCTGCAGGACCTGGGCCGCGCCAAGCGCATCGAGATCGGCAAGGAAAACACCACCATCATCGACGGCGCCGGTTCGGCTGACGCGATCAAGGATCGCATCGCCCAGATCAACAAGCAGATCGAGACCGTCACCTCCGACTACGACAAGGAAAAGCTGCAGGAACGCAAGGCCAAGCTGGCCGGCGGTGTCGCCGTCATCAAGGTCGGTGCTGCCACCGAGGTCGAGATGAAGGAGAAAAAGGCCCGCGTCGAGGACGCCCTGCACGCCACCCGTGCCGCCGTTGAGGAAGGCATCGTCCCCGGCGGCGGTGTCGCCCTGCTGCGCGCCCGTGCCAAGATCACCAAGCTGCGTGGCGACAACCACGACCAGGACGCCGGCATCAAGATCGTCCTGCGCGCCATCGAGCAGCCCCTGCGCGAGATCGTCCGCAACTGCGGCGAGGAAGACTCCGTGGTGGTCAACAAGGTGCTGAACGGCAAGGGCAACTACGGCTACAACGCCGCCACCGGCGACTACGGCGACATGATGGAGATGGGCGTGCTGGACCCCACCAAGGTCACCCGCACCGCGCTGCAGAACGCCGCCTCCGTGGCCGCCCTGATGCTCACCACCGACTGCATGGTCACCGAGATGCCCGAGGACCGCAAGCCCGGCGCTCCGGACATGAACCCCGGCATGGGTGGCATGGGCGGCATGGGCGGCATGGACTTCTAAGCCGGCCCGGAACCGTCGCAACTAAGGCCCCGCGAGGCGACTCGCGGGGCCTTTTTCATGGTCGCGCGCGACGGGCGGCGAAGTCGACCACGAAGGCGGCGCCGCGTCCGCCCGCTCCCTCCTCGATGATGACAACGGCATCATGGCGCTGTGCCACCTCATGCACGATGGCCAGCCCCAGGCCGCTACCCGGCTGCCCGGAGCCGGCCACCCGGTAGAAGCGGTCGAACACCTTGCCGCGTTCCTCGGGCGGGATGCCGGGGCCGTCGTCCTCCACCCGGAGCCGTGGCCCCGGCCCGGTGCGCAGGGTGACGTGGCCGCCGCGTGGCGTGTAGCGGATGGCATTGTCGAGCAGATTGCCGATCAGGTCGCGCAGGGCGCTCTCGTAGCCGCGCATGACCAGCTCGCCGGCGGCCGGCTCGAAGCCCAGGTCAATATCCTTCCTGACCGCCTCGGGCGCCCACTCCATCGCCGTCTCCTGGGCGACGCGGTTGAGGTCGAGTGCGGCCATGGCCTCCTCGGTGCGCGCCTCCGGCTCGTTGCGTGCCAGGGTGAGCAACTGGCCGACCAGCCGGCTGCAGCGCCCGGCCCCCTCGCAAATGCCTGCCAGTGCCGTGCGCACGGCCGGTGGCGCCTCCTCGCGCCGGGCCAGCTCGGCCTGCGCGCGCAGGCCGGCGAACGGCGTGCGCAGCTGGTGGGCGGCGTTGGCGACGAAGCGGCGCTGCTGCTCCATCATGCCCTTGAGGCGCTCGATGAGGGCGTTCACCTCGCGTATCAGTGGGCGCACCTCGCCTGGCGCCATGCCCTCGTCGAGCGGGCTGAGGTCGTCGGCGCGCCGGTCCGCCAGCGCCTGGCGCAGGTTCTCCAAGGGCTCGAAGCCGCGCTTGAGGCCGATCCAGACCGCGAAGGCGGCGATCAGGATGAAGATGAACTGAGGGATGACGATATTGCCGAGGATGCTGCGGCCGAGAAACAGGCGGTCCTTCACCGGTTCGGCCATGACCAGAACGTATTCGGCACCCGGCGTGCGCCGGGTGGTCCGGAAATGCAGGGTGAGCAGGCGCACCTTCTCGCCGCCCAGCGAGGTACTGCGCAGCCGGGGGCCGTCGTCGGCGAAGTCGGTCGGGCGCGGCCGCGGCAGGGTGGCGTTGCCGAGCAGGGGCTGGTTGTCGGCGTCGAACAGGGTGAACGAAAGGTGGCCGGCGCCCTCCGGCGCGATGTCCTCCTGGGTCGCCTTGACGTCCTCTGGGATGAGGTCGAAGCGGCTCGCCATCAGGCGCGCCCGCTCGCCCAGTACCAGGTCGTAGGGCTGGTTGGAGAGCTTGAGTGCGGCGATGTAGCCGGTTACGGTGGAGAACAGCAACAGCAGGTAGAGCGGCGTGAACAGCCAGTTCACCAGGTGGTGGCGCAGGTAGAGGATGTCCTCCTCCTCCTCATCCGATTCCTGGCGCGGCGGTGGGCGCTGGACGGCGTCTGGCTGCGGCCGGTTCATGCCTTGTCCAGCAGGTAGCCCAGGCCGCGCACGGTGCGGATGTCGACACCGCCACCCTCCAGCTTCTTGCGCAGGCGATGCATGTAGACCTCGATGGCGTTCGGCGTCACCTCCTCGCCCCAGGCGCACAGGCTCTCGATCAGCTGTTCCTTGCTGACCACCTTGCCCTGGCGGAACAGCAGGGTCTCCAGCACCGCCAGTTCCCTGGCCGACAGTTCCACCATTTCGCCGGCCAGGGTGACGCGGCGACCGACGCTGTCGAACTCCAGGCTGCCGCAGGTCAGGGTGGCGCCACCGCCGCTCCGGCCGCGCCGCAGCAGGGCGCGCACGCGCGCCTCCAACTCGGCGAGGGAGAACGGTTTGGTCAGGTAGTCGTCGGCGCCGAGGTCGAGGCCGAGGACGCGGTCGCCGACCGTGTCGCGCGCGGTCAGCAGGATGACCGGCAGCTCCTTCTTGGCGGCGCGCAGGTGGCGCAGGATGGCGAGGCCGTCCATGCGCGGCAGGTTGATGTCCAGTATGGCCAGGTCGAAGCAGTCGTCCAGCAGCATGGCGAGGGCCTGCTCGCCGTTGCCGGCATGGTCGGCGGCGTAGCCGGCCGCCGCCATGGCGCGGGTGAGGCTGTCGGCCAGGACTTCGTCGTCTTCCACGATGAGTATGCGCATGCGGGCGTCTTGCCGAGTAAGGATGCTGTAAGTGGGTCTTCGTAGGATGCGGCAAAGCGATTATCCTGAAAACCCCCGCGCACCGCGCCCACCGTGATCCCGACCGCCATGACCACGCCCTATGCCCTCGTCGCCGCCACCCTCGACCAGCTCACCCGCTACGCGCCCTTCGACCAGATGGCGCGCGAGCACCTGGTCTGGATGATCGAACGCCTCAAGGTTGGCTACTACGCCAAGGGCGAGGTGGTGCTGGCGCCGGGCGACGCCCCGGTGGACACCTTCTACGTCATCAAGCAGGGCATCATACTGGGCGAGCAGGACGTGGTGCGGGCGCAGGAGAACGCCGCCTGGCTGGAACTGCACGAGGGCGAGTGCTTCCCGCTCGGTGCCCTGATGTCCAAGCGCGGCGTCACCAGCACCTACCGCGCCGGCACCGACACCTTCTGCTACGAGTTGGCGGCGGCCGACTTCCGCGAGCTGATCAAGGCCAGCGAGCCGTTCAGCGACTTCTGCAGCCGGCGCATCGCCAACCTGCTCGAACAGTCCAAGGAGGTCATCCAGGCCCAGTACGCCAAGTCCACCAGCGAGCAGCAGTCGATGTCGAGCCCACTGTCGGCGATCATCCGGCGCGAGCCGATCACCTGCGCGCCAGACACCTCGCTGCGCGAGGTGCTGGAGATCATGCACGGCAACGGCATCGGCTCCATGGTGGCGGTGGACGGCGAGCGCCGGCCGGTCGGCATCTTCACCCTGCACGACGTGCTGTCGCGCGTCGCCCTGCCCGGCCTTTCCCTCGATGAGCCGCTCGCCACCGTGATGACCCCGGACCCCTACACCATGCCGCCGCACGCCTTCGCCTACGAGGCCGCCCTGGTGATGGCCCGGCACGGCTTCCGCCACATCCTGGTGGAGGAGAACGGCCGCCTCAAGGGCCTGATTTCGGAAAAGGACCTGTTCTCCCTGCAACGGGTCGGCCTGCGCCAGATCAGCGGCACCATCCGCAACGCGGTCAGCATGGACACCCTCAAGGGATCGGCGCGCGACATTCGCCAGCTGGCCCACAACATGATGGCCCAGGGGGTCGCCGCCGAGCAGCTCACCCAGATCATCTCCACCCTCAATGACCTGCTGACCTGCCGCATCATCGAGCTGGAGCTGCAGGACAGCCCGGTGCGCGGAATCGAGTTCTGCTGGCTGGCGCTCGGCTCCGAGGGGCGCTTGGAGCAGACCCTCAACACCGACCAGGACAACGGCATCGTCTTCAATCCCGACGACGGCATGGACGCCGACGCCGTGCGCGCCCTCGTCCTGCCCTTCGCCAAGCGGGTCAACCTGGCACTGGCCGAGTGCGGCTTCCCGCTCTGCAACGGCCAGGTCATGGCCTCCAACCCGAGGTGGTGCCTGTCGCTGGCGGAATGGCAGGACACCTTCGCCGGCTGGATCGACCACGGCGCCCCCATGGACCTCCTGCATTCCACCATCTTCTTCGACTTCCGGCCGCTCTACGGCGCCGAGCACCTGGCCGGTGCGCTACGTGACTGGCTGAGCGAGGCGGCGCCGAAGAACCCCCGCTTCCTCCACCAGATGGCCGTCAACGCCCTGCGCAACCGGCCGCCGCTCGGCCTGGTGCGCGACTTCGTCACCGGCGACGGCCACACCCTCGACCTCAAGCTCAACGGCATCACGCCCTTCGTCGACGCCGCGCGCATCTTCGACCTGGCCAGTGGCGGCCGCCATACCAACACCGTCGGCCGCCTGCGCGAGCTGGCGGAGATGAAGTTCCTCAACGAACAGGATGCCGACGCCTACATCCAGGCCTTCCTGTTCATCCAGCTGTTGCGCCTGCGCCTGCACCATGGTCAATGCGAACGCGGCGAGGCCCTTACCAACAAGGTCGACCCCGACAGCCTCAACCACCTCGATCAGCGCATCCTGAAGGAGGCCTTCCGCCAGGCCCGCAAGCTGCAGACCAAGCTGGAGCTGGACTACCAGGTCCGTTCATGAGTTGGCTGACCCGGCTCTTCGGCCTCGAGAAACCGGTGCTCACCCCGGCGCAGGCGGCGCGCCTGGCCGCCTGGCGGGCGCTGCCGGAGCCGGACATGCGGGACCCCGTCGCGGCGAGCCGCTACGTCGTGGTGGACGTCGAGAGCAGCGGCCTCAACATCGCCCGCGACAGGCTCATCGCCATCGGCGCGGTGGCGGTGGTGAACGGCCGCATCCTACTCGACGACGGCCTCGACATCGTCCTGCAGCAGGCCGCGGTGAGCGACAAGGACAACATACTCATCCACGGCATCGGCGGCACCCTGCAGCGCGAGGGGGTGCCGCCCGCCGAGGCCATGCTGACCTTCCTGGAATACCTCGGCAAGGACGCCCTCATCGCCTTCCATGCCAGTTTCGACGAGGCGATGATACGGCGCGCCGTGAAGGTCTTTCTCGGTTTCCGCTTCGACCACGTCTGGGTCGACCTCGCCCACGTCGCGCCGGCCCTGTACCCGCGGCTGGCGGCGCGGAAGCGCTCGCTCGATCAGTGGATGGCGCAGTTCGGCATCGGCAACTTCGCCCGCCACAACGCCCTGGCGGATGCGCTGTCCACCGCCGAGCTCATGCTCGCCCTGGGGCCCGCGATGCGGGACAAGACGGTGCTGAACATGCGCGACATGCGCGCCCTGGAGCGCGCCCATCGCCACAACAACATGGCGATGTGAGCGCTGCGGGCGGTCAGCCCTTGCGCCCGAACTGCATGTGGGCGTGGCGGCTGAGGATGAAGTCGAAGATGATCTTCATCCAGATGGTCGAGCCGGCGATGGCCGACCAGGTCGCATAGGGCATGGACCCGGTTACGATGCCGACGATCACGAACAGGATGATGCCGGCGCCGACCAGGTTGATGGCCGCCGCGAAAGGCGCGAACTTGGCCGGGTTGGCGGGCGGTTCGCCGCGCTTCAGGGCGACATGTGAATAATCCCGCTTGAACAGGATGCGCCAGGCATTGCGCGACCAGAAGAAGGTGATGGGAAACAGCGCCAGGAACAGCAGCCACGTCATGGCGACGTTGACGTCGAAAATCATTCGGTTCTCCAAACAAAAAGCCCTGCCAGTTTAACCCGGCAGGGCTGCCCGTCGAGCCCGGCGGCTGGCCGGGCTATCCGACGCTATAGGTCAGTGGGCGCCATCCACGGCCTTGGAACCGCGCGGGATGCGCACGGCCTCGACCATGTGCTGGATGTGCTCCGGCGGCTCCTTGGTCATCTTGTCGACCAGGAAGGCGATCGCGAAGTTGAACAGGGCGCCGATGGCACCAATGGCCTCCGGCGTGATGCCGAAGAAGGCGTTCGGGCCGCCGATCAGGTCGACGTACTCGGTCCCCTTGATGAAGAAGATGCCCTTGTGCGCGAACACGTAGAACAGGGTGAAGGCGAGGCCCGCGATCATGCCGGCCATGGCGCCTTCCTTGTTCATCTTCTTGGAGAAGATGCCCATCATGATGGCCGGGAACAGCGACGAAGCCGCGATACCGAAGGCCAGGGCCACGGTACCGGCCGCGAAGCCGGGCGGATTCAGGCCCAGATAGCCGGCGACGACGATGGAGAGTGCCATGGCGATCTTGCCGGCCATGAGTTCGCCCTTCTCGCTGATGTCCGGCTTGAAGACGCCCTTCACCAGGTCGTGGGAGATGGCGGCCGAGATGGCCATCAGCAGGCCGGCGGCGGTGGACAGCGCGGCGGCGAGACCGCCGGCGGCGACCAGCGCGATCACCCAGTTGGGCAGCAGGGCGATTTCCGGGTTGGCCAGCACGATGATGTCGTTGTTGACGGTCAACTCGTTGCCCTTCCAGCCGGCAGCCTCGGCCTTGGCCTTGAAGGCCTCGTCCTTGGACTTCTCGTTGTAGTACTGGATGCGGCCGTCGCCGTTCTTGTCCTCGAACTTCAGCAGGCCGGTGGCTTCCCAACGCTTCATCCAGTCCGGACGCTTCTCGGCCTCGATGGCGGCGTCGGCGGCGAAGACGTCACCGCCGGTCATGACGGTCGGGTTGATGGTGGCATGCAGGTTCATGCGGGCCATGGCGCCGACGGCGGGGGCGGTGGTGTAGAGGATGGCGATGAAGACCAGGGCCCAGCCGGCGGAGGAGCGGGCGGCGGCCACGTTCGGCACCGTGAAGAAGCGCATGATCACGTGCGGCAGGCCGGCGGTGCCGATCATCAGCGACATGGTGTACACGAACATGTTCAGCTTGCTTTCCGGCAGGTGGGTCGTGTACTGGCCGAAGCCCAGGTCGGTGACCACCTGGTTCAGGGTGGCCAGCAGGGACTTGTCGGCGCCCGCCATGTCGGAACCCAGGCCCAGTTGCGGGATGGGCATGCCGGTCAGTGCCAGGGAGATGAAGATGGCCGGGATCACGTAGGCGAAGATCAGCACGCTGTACTGGGCCACCTGGGTGTAGGTGATGCCCTTCATGCCGCCGAACACCGCATAGGTGAACACGATGGCCATACCGACGTAGATGCCCATGTCGTTGGAAACGCCGAGGAAGCGGGAGAAGGCCACGCCGACGCCGGTCATCTGGCCGATGATGTAGGTCAGGGAGGCGACCAGCAGGCAGACCACGGCCACCGTGGAGGCCGTCTTCGAGTAGAAGCGGTCGCCGATGAACTGGGGCACGGTGAACTTGCCGAACTTGCGCAGGTACGGGGCCAGGAGGGCGGCCAGCAGGACGTAGCCGCCGGTCCAGCCCATCAGGAACAGGCCGCCGCCGTAGCCCATGTAGGCGATCATGCCGGCCATGGAGATGAAGGAGGCGGCGGACATCCAGTCGGCCGCCGTGGCCATGCCGTTGAGGACCGGGTGCACGGCACCGCCGGCAGCATAGTACTCGCTGGTGGAACCGGCACGGGCCCAGACGGCGATGCCGATGTAGAGGGCGAAGGTCAGGCCGACGACCAGGTAGATGGTGGTTTGCAGATCCATGAGGTCTTGCTCCTTATTCTTCGTGGACGTCGAACTTGCGGTCGATGTCGCCCATCTTCTTGGCGTACCAGAAGATCAGGCCGACGAAGATGTACATCGAGCCTTGGTGAGCGAACCAGAAACCGAGCGGATAGCCGCCCAGGCTGATGGTGTTCATCTGGTCGGCGAACATGATGCCGAGGCCGAACGAGCAGATGAACCAGATTGCCAGGACCTTGCCGATCAGGCCCAGGGTTGCCTTCCAGTAGGCATTGGAATCGAAATTCCCGGGTGCAGACATGGTGTTTCTCCTTTGTCCATTAAACTTGAAGCCGGCTCCGTCCCGGGCGGGACGTGCCCCCTTTACCCCCTTATGGTGCGTGGATGGTAGGTGCCCAGGCTGACATGACCCTTACGGGTGCGCGGGCGCTGCCGCTATACTGGCGGCCTCGCGCGGGAGCAGGCATGCAACTGACGGAAAGACATCGCAAATACTGGCGGGCCAATCTCAGGCTGACCGGCACCCTGCTCGCCATCTGGTTTGCCGTCACCTTCGGGGTGGTGTGGTTCGCCCGCGAACTGGCCGACATCAAGTTCCTCAACTTCCCCCTGCCGTTCTGGGTCGGCGCCCAGGGCGCCCTGATCGTCTATGTCCTGCTGGTGCGCCACTACGCCCGCCGCATGAACGAGCTGGACGAGGAATACGGCGTCGCCGAGGACGGCCGCTGATGTCGCGCGCCTTCGCCAACCGGATCAAGAAGTACTACAGCTTCTATACCGGCGCCTTCGTCATGTTCGTGCTCGCCCTGGCGGTGGCCGAGTACATGGGCATGCCGGACCAGTGGATCGGCTGGACCTTCATGGCCGCCACCGTGGCCCTCTACGCCGGCATCGGCATCGTGAGCCGCACCGCCGACGTGACCGAATACTACGTCGCCGGCCGCCGGGTGCCGGCCATCTTCAACGGCATGGCCACCGGCGCCGACTGGATGAGCGCCGCCTCCTTCATCGGCATGGCCGGCACCCTGTACGCCAAGGGCTACGACGGACTGGCCTTCGTCATGGGTTGGACCGGCGGCTACGTCCTGGTCGCCCTGCTGCTCGCCCCCTACCTGCGCAAGTTCGGCCAGTTCACCATCCCCGACTTCATGGGTGCCCGCTACGGCGGCCACACCGCCCGCACCATCGCCGTGGCCGGCACCATCCTGGCCTCGTTCACCTATGTCACGGCGCAGATCTACGGCGTCGGCATCATCACCAGCCGCTTCCTCGGCATCACCTTCGAGATCGGCGTCTTCGTCGGCCTGGCCGGGCTGCTGGTCTGCTCCTTCCTGGGCGGCATGCGGGCGGTGACCTGGACCCAGGTGGCGCAGTACATCATCCTGATCATCGCCTACCTGATGCCGGTGGTGTTCATGTCCTACCAGGTCACCAGCATGCCGGTGCCGCAGCTGGTCTATGGCACGGTGCTGGAGAAGGTTACCGAGCGGGAGGAGGAGATCATGGCCGACCCCGCCCAGGCCACCGCGCGCGACGCCTACCGGGCACGCGCCGAGGAGATCGGCCGCGCCATCGCCGCCCTGGAGGCCAGCGGCAGCAACGGCGAGTCGCTCGCCCAGCTCCGGCGCGACAAGGAGACCGCCGAGGCCAAGGCCCGGCCGATCCACCATCACGCCGAGCCCTTCCCGGGCGAGACCGAGGCCGAGCGCGACACTGCACGGCTCAACTTCATCGCCCTGACCTTCTGCCTGATGGTGGGCACCGCCTCGCTGCCCCACGTGCTGATACGCTTCTACACCACGCCCTCGGTGCGCGAGGCGCGCGAGTCGGTGTTCTGGTCGCTGTTCTTCATCTTCCTGCTCTACTTCACCGCGCCGGCCTACGCGGTGTTCGCCAAGTACGAGGTCTACACCAACCTCATCGGCAGCAGCATCGTCGAGCTGCCCGGCTGGGTGGCGTCGTGGGCCAAGCTGGGTCTGGTCAAGGTGGAGGACATCAACGGCGATGGCATCCTGCAGCTGGCCGAGCTGACCCTGAACCCGGACGTCATCGTCCTCGCCACCCCGGAGATCGCCGGCCTGCCCTACGTGGTGGCCGGGCTGGTGGCAGCGGGCGGCCTGGCGGCGGCGCTGTCCACCGCCGACGGCCTCCTGCTCACCATCGCCAACGCCCTCTCGCACGACGTCTACTACCAGATGATCGACCGCCAGGCCTCCACCACGCGCCGCCTGGCGGTGTCCAAGGGCCTGCTGCTGCTGGTCGCCCTGATCGCCGCCTATGTCGCCTCGCTGAAACCGGACACCATCCTGTCCATGGTCGCCTGGGCCTTCTCCATCGCCGCCGCCTGCTTCTTCCCAGCCCTGGTGCTGGGCATATTCTGGCAGCGTGCCACCAGGGAGGGCGCCATCGCCGGCATGCTGGTGGGCCTCGGCGTCACCCTGTTCTACCTGGTCGGGGTGAAGTTCTACGGCATGACCAAGTGGCTCGGCATCACCGACGTGTCGGCCGGCATCTTCGGCATCCCGGCCGGCTTCGTCACCATCTGGCTGGTCAGCCTGTTCACCCCGGCGCCCGATCGGGCGACCCTGGAATTGGTCGAACGCGTACGCTACCCGTCGCTGCGGGGCTGAGTTGGAGCCCTACGCCCTGTTCCAGGTCGCCCAGCTGTTGCTCCGGCTGCTGATCTACACCTTCATCGGCAAGGGCCTGCTCGCTCTGCTGGCCGGGCCGAAGCACCGGGACAACGCGATCTGGCGCCTGTTCGACGCCGTCACCCGGCCGGTCTGGCGGCTCACCCGTGCCATCACCCCGCGCCGCATCCATGATGCCGCCATCGCCTGGCTGGCGGTGTTCCTCCTCCTGGCCCTCAACCTGGCCCTCTACATGCTGTTCCATAGCCAGGGCTGGCTGACGCCGCCGCGGGGTGCCGGCCCGGTTTGATAGAATGGCGGCCATCACTGGATGGACGAGACAATGACCGCACTGAAAAACGACACCTTCCTGCGCGCCCTGCTGCGCCAGCCGACCGACTACACCCCCACCTGGCTGATGCGCCAGGCCGGTCGCTACCTGCCGGAATACTGCGCCACCCGCGCCCGCGCCGGCAGCTTCCTGGACCTGTGCAAGACGCCCTCGCTGGCCACCGAGGTGACCCTGCAGCCCCTGGCCCGCTACGGCCTCGACGCCGCCATCCTGTTCTCCGACATCCTCACCGTGCCCGACGCCATGGGCCTCGGCCTCTACTTCGCCGAAGGCGAGGGGCCCAAGTTCGAGCGCCCGTTGCGCGAGGAATGGGAGATCCGCGACCTGGCTGCGCCGGACCCGCACGACAAGCTGCGCTACGTGATCGACGCGGTGAGCGAGATCCGCCGCGCCCTGGACGGCTCGGTGCCGCTGATCGGCTTCTCCGGCAGCCCGTTCACCCTGGCCTGCTACATGGTCGAGGGCGAGGGCAGCGACACCTACGCCAAGGTGAAGAAGCTGATGTACGCGCGCCCGGACCTGATGCATCACATCCTGGACGTGACCACGACGGCGGTGATCGACTACCTGAACGCCCAGATCGAGGCCGGCGCGCAGGCCGTGATGGTGTTCGACTCCTGGGGCGGCATGCTGACCCAGGCCGCCTACCTGGAGTTTTCGCTACCCTACATGGCCCGCATCATGGCCGGCCTGACCCGCGAGCGCGAAGGCCGGGTGGTGCCGCGCATCGTCTTCACCAAGGGCGGCGGCCTCTGGCTCGACCAGATCGCCGATTGCGGCGCCGACGCGGTCGGCCTGGACTGGGCGATCGACATCGGCGAGGCGCGCCGCAAGGTCGGCGACCGGGTTGCACTGCAGGGCAACATGGACCCGTTCATCCTGCTCACCACGCCGGAGGCGGTGTCGGCCGAGGCCAAGCGCGTCCTCGCCAGCTACGGCAAGGGCAGCGGCCACGTATTCAACCTGGGCCACGGCATCTCCCAGTTCACCCCGCCGGACAACGTCGCCGCCCTGGTGGAAACGGTCCGGGCGGAGAGCCGGCAGTATCACGGCTGAACCGCAACGAATGGCGCGAGAAAACGCCATGCCGTAAAAAAGTGCCCCGCCGAGGCGGGGCACAAGCACTTCTAGGGGATGTCACGCCGGCCGCCGCCAGGCGGCGCCGGCGAAACACGGTGTGCGCGATGGCGCATGGCAGGTTGGCCTAGCCGGCGTCCTGTGCCGCACATTCCTGTGCCTCGTACCACATGGCGTTGAGGACCGACAGCATCACGGCCGCGGAGACCCCGAGCACCCAGGCGAAATACCACATAGCGTTTCCTTTCTCAGTAGACCGAATGGTCGTTGGCTTCGATGTGGGCGATGGTGATCTTGCCGCGCATCACCCGGTAGGCCCAGGCGGTGTAGCTGAGCACGATGGGGGTCATGATCAGCGCCACCCAGAACATGATGTCGAGGGTGCGTTCGCTCGACACGCAGTCCCAGGCGGTCAGGCTATGGCCCGGATCGGAGCTGGACGGCAGCACGAACGGGAACATGGCGATGCCGACCGTGAAGATGATGCCCAGCATGGCCACCGAACTGGCCACGAAGGCATGCACGCCCTTCATGCGCGCGGCGAACAGCACGCCGGCGACGCCACCCAGGAAGCCGAGGGCCGGGAAGAGCCACAGCAGCGGCAGCTTGGCGAAGTTGCCCAGCCAGGCGCCGGCCTGCAGCTCGACCACCTTGCCGACCGGGCTCTGCACCGCGCCGGCCTCGGGGCCGGACACCTGGACGTAGCCCTGCATGCCGGCGACCAGGAGGCCGCAGACCGCGAAGCCAGTCATCATCAGGACGCCGAAGATCAACGAGGCCCGGGCGGCGCGACGCTGGACGTCACCCTCGGTGCGCACGATCAGGTAGTTGGCGCCGTGGAAGACGATCATCGCCAGGCTGACCACCCCGGCCAGCAGCGCGAACGGGTTGAGCAGGGCCCAGAAGGTGCCGGTGTAGATCGAGCGCATGTCGTCGTCGTAGTGGAAGGGCACCCCTTGCAGGACGTTGCCCAGTGCCACGCCGAACAGCAGCGCGGGCACCGCCGAGCCGACGAACAGGCCCCAGTCCCAGGCCGTGCGCCAGCGCGGGTCATGCACCTTGCTGCGGTAGTCGAAGCCGACCGGGCGGAAGAACAGCGCCCAGAGCACCGCCATGAGGGCGAAGTAGAGGCCGGAGAAGGCGGTCGCGTAGACCATCGGCCAGGCCGCGAAGATGGCGCCGCCGGCGGTGATGAACCAGACCTGGTTGCCGTCCCAGTGCGGCGCCACGCTGTTGATCATGACCCGGCGCTCGCTGTCGGTCCTGGCCACGAAGGGCAGCAGCGACCCCATGCCCATGTCGTGGCCGTCCATGACGGCGAAGCCGACCAGCAGGACGCCGACCAGCAGCCACCAGATCAGTTTGAGTATTTCGTAATCGAACATGTCAGGCCTCCTTGCCGGAAACGGGAGCGGCTACGGCACCCGAGGGAATGGCGCCGCCGGCCTCGTGGTGGTACTGGCCGGTGCCCAGCGAACTGGGGCCCAGGCGGGCATACTTGAACATCAGGTACAGCTCGGCGATCAAGAGCAGGGTGTAGAAGGTGAAGAAGCCGGCCAGGGACAGCATCACCTCGCCCGAGGTCAGCGTGGACGCCGACAGGTGGGTGGGCAGGACGCCGTGCACGGTCCAGGGTTGGCGGCCAACTTCGGCGACGATCCAGCCGACCTGGGTGGCCACCCATGGCATCGGGATGAACCAGAGCGCCCACCGGAGCAGCCAGGGCTTCTGCTCGAAGCTGTTCCTGGCCGAGGCCCAGAAGGCGATCACGAACAGGGCCAGGAACAGGAAGCCGAGCAGGACCATGACCCGGAAGCTCCAGAACAGGGGCGCCACCGGCGGGATGGCATCGTCCACCGCCTTGGCGACCATCTCGGGCGTGGCCTGGGTGACGTCGTCGATGTACTTCTTGAGCAACAGGCCATAGCCCAGGTCGACCTTGTGGGCGGCGAACTGCGCCTGCGCCTCGGCGTCGGCCTTGTCCTTGCGCAGACTTTCCAGGGCGGCGACCGCGAGGGCGCCGTTCTCGATACGCTGCTTGAGGGTCACTTCCAGGCGGTCGATGCCGGGCAGTTCGGTGCTGGCCGAGCGGGTGGCCAGTAGGCCGAGCGCGAACGGGATCTTGACCTCGCCGTGGTTGGTCCGGGCCGCCTCGTCGGGGATGCCGAACACGGTGAAGCCGGCCGGCGCCGCCTCGGTGTGCCACATCCCCTCCATGGCCGCCAGCTTGGTCTGCTGATGCTCGGTCACGGCATAGCCGGACTCGTCGCCCAGCACGATCACCGACAGGGCCGAGGCCAGGCCGAAGGCGGCGGCGATGCGGAAGGAGCGGCGGGCGAAGTCGAGGTCGCGCTTCTTGAGCAGGTACCAGGACGAGATGCCGAGCACGAACACGGCGGCGGTGACATAGCCGGACGACACCGTGTGGACGAACTTGGCCTGGGCCGCCGGGTTGAACACCAGGTCCCAGAAGCTGGCCATCTCCATGCGCATGGTGATCGGGTTGAACTCGGCGCCGACCGGGTTCTGCATCCAGCCGTTGGCGATCAGGATCAGCACCGCCGACAGGTTGGAGCCGATCGCCACCAGGTAGGTGACCACCAGGTGGCCGCCCTTGGACAGGCGGTCCCAGCCGAAGAAGAACAGGCCGACCATGGTCGATTCCAGGAAGAAGGCGAGCAGCCCTTCGATGGCCAGGGGGGCGCCGAAGATGTCGCCGACGTAGTGCGAGTAGTAGGCCCAGTTGGTGCCGAACTGGAACTCCATGGTCAGGCCGGTGGTGACGCCGAGGGCGAAGTTGATGCCGAACAGCTTGCCCCAGAACTTGGTCATGTCCAGGTAGACCTTCTTGCCGGTCATGACATAGACCGTCTCCATGATGGCCAGCATGAAGGTCATGCCCAGGGTGAGCGGCACGAACAGGAAGTGATACAGCGCTGTGATTGCGAATTGCAAACGCGCCAGGTCTACGGCGCCAGGATCGATCATGGCTTGGGCTCCTTGCTTGGGTGGGAAACGGTTGCTCCGGGCGCGGCGCCGGACAGCATGCGGCTGACGTCCTCGGCGATGGCCTGCTTGCTCGGCGCCTGGGCGAAGAACGCCCACCAGAGGCCGTACAGCAGGGCGCACTTGATGACCAGCGCGAGGACGATTTCGCGCCGCAGATTGGGCCGCCCGCCCGTCCGGCCGTGGTCGCCTCGAGCAAGCCGGAGAACGCCGGCATGGCTCATTTCGTTCGGTCCCATGCGCACCTCGCTGATCGTTTAATCAGGGAACGGCCGCTCGTGGCGAGGCGGCCGGCGGGCACGGACGACGCCGTGCAAAGTGGGCAGAAATGTATAAGACGATACTGAAGTCCGGAATATGGCAAATTGCCGCGCGGCGATTTGACGCACGCCCGCGGCGCGCCGGTGAGCGTCGTTTTAATCGCCGAAGAATGCAGTGGCGCCGCGAGCGGTTAGAATGGGCGGACAAGGCGGAGATACTCAAAAAACATGGATACCAACAGGGTCAAGGAATTCCTACTGGAACTGCAGGCGCTGATCGTCGGGCGTCTCGAACAGGTCGACGGCCAGTCCTTCCGGCGCGACGCGTGGCAGCGCCCGGAGGGCGGCGGCGGCCTCACCCGCCTGATCGAGGAGGGCAACGTGTTGGAGCGCGGCGGGGTGAACTTCTCCCACGTCATGGGCGATGCCCTGCCCGCCTCGGCCACCGCGCACCGGCCAGAGCTGGCCGGTCGTGCCTGGCAGGCCATGGGGGTGTCGCTGGTGCTGCACCCGCGCAACCCCTACGCGCCGACCACGCACATGAACGTGCGTTTCTTCGTCGCCGAGCGGGCCGGGGAGGCGCCGGTGTGGTGGTTCGGCGGTGGCATGGACCTCACGCCTTACTACGGTTTCGAGGTGGATGCCCGCCACTTCCACGACGTCTGCCGGCGCTCGTTGACCCCGTTCGGAGAGGACTACTACCCGCGCTTCAAGCGCTGGTGCGACGACTATTTCTACCTCAGGCACCGCAGCGAGCCGCGCGGCATCGGCGGGATCTTTTTCGACGACCTGAACAGCGCCCCCGAGGGCACGGACGCCTTCGAGCACTGCTTCAACCTGACAGAGTCGGTGGGCGACCACTTCCTGTCCGCCTACGTGCCCATCCTGGAGCGCCGCATGACGACGCCCTACGGCGAGCGCGAGCGCGACTTCCAGGCCTACCGGCGCGGCCGTTACGTCGAGTTCAACCTGGTGTGGGACCGCGGCACCCTGTTTGGCCTGCAATCCGGCGGCCGCACCGAGGCCATACTGATGTCGCTGCCGCCCATCGTGAAGTGGCGCTACGACTGGCAACCCGAGCCGGGCACGGCGGAGGCGCGCCTGTACAGCGATTTCCTGAAGGCGCGCGACTGGCTGGCCAACCAGTAGACCGCCTATGCGCCTGCGCAACTGGCTTTGGCTCGGCTCTGGTCTGCTCCTGCTTGCCCTGGTCGGGGTGGCCTTCCACGAGCTCACTGCCTCGCCCTTGCAGGCAATGGTGCTGGCCGACTATGGCAAGCGGCTGACCTACCGCAGCGAGCCCGGTCCCAGCGACCGCATCCGCTTCCCTGCCGCCGGGCCGCATGACATACGGCTCGGTTATGCCGGCCTGCCGGACTTCCGCGCCCGCCTGGAGGAACGCGGCTTCCAGGTCAGCCGCCAGGCCAGGCTGTCGCCCGAGATGGCCAAGCTGGCCGATTACGGCCTCTTCCTGCCCTACCGTGAGAAGACAGGCGCCGGCCTTACCCTGGAGGACTGCGCCGGCGAGCCCTATTTCAGCTTCCGGCAGCCGCGCCGGGTATACGCCGATTTCGACGCCATCCCGCCGGTGGTGGCCAACACCCTGCTGTTCATCGAGAACCGCGAGCTGCTCGACCCCAACCACCCGCGCCGCAACCCGGCGGTGGAGTGGGATCGCCTGGCCCTCGCCATGCTGGAGAAGATGGTCAAGGTGGTGCAGCCGGGCCGCAACGTGCCGGGCGGCTCCACCCTGGCCACCCAGATCGAGAAATACCGCCACTCCCCCGACGGCCTGACCATGACCGCGGGCGACAAGCTGCGCCAGATGGCCTCGGCCTCGCTGCGCGCCTACCTGGACGGCACCGACACCCTGGTGACCCGGCGCCGTATCGTGCTCGACTACCTCAACACCGTGCCGCTTGCCGCGGTGCCCGGCTTCGGCGAGGTGCACGGCCTCGGCGACGCCCTCGCGGCCTGGTACGGGCTCGATTTCGCGCGCGTCAACCGGCTTCTCGCCGAGGCGCGCGTAAACGTCGAGACGGCTCGCGCCTACAGGCACGTGCTGGCCCTGCTGATCGCGCAGCGTAAGCCGTCCTGGTACCTCACCGGCGGCCGCACGCAACTCGAGGCCCAGGCCGACGCCCACCTCGGTCTGCTCGCCGAGGCCGGCGTGATTAGCCCGGCGCTGCGCGACCTCGCGCGCCGGCAGCGCCTGGCCTTCCACAGCGGGCCGCCGCCGGGCAACGGCCAGGCCGCCGACAAGGCCGCCGCCGCCGTGCGCATCGAGCTGGCCGGCCTGCTCGGGGTGCCGCGCCTGTACGACCTCG
Source organism: Gallionellaceae bacterium (assembly GCA_028695325.1). Lineage (GTDB taxonomy): Bacteria > Pseudomonadota > Gammaproteobacteria > Burkholderiales > Thiobacillaceae > Parasulfuritortus. The sequence goes on along the minus strand of JAQVJE010000002.1, from coordinate 22,296 downwards.
ACCGCCTCGACCTCACAGTCACCACCACCCTGCACGGCCCGGTGCAGGAAGGGGTTACCAACTTCCTGCGCGGCCTCGCCAGGCCCGCCGGCGTGCGCGCCGCCGGCCTCTACGACTACAACATGCTGTCACCCGACAACAACCTGCGCCGCGTGTTGTACAGCTTCACCCTGTACGAGCTGACCGAGCACGGTGCCGCCCTGCGGGTACGCGCCGACAGCCTCAGGCAGCCCTTCGACATCAACCAGGGCGCCAAGCTGGACATGGGCTCCTCGGCCAAGCTGCGCACTCTGATCACCTACCTGCAGGTGATGGCCGAGCTGCACGCGCAGTACGGCGGCCTCAAGCGTCGCCAGCTTGCCCGCCAGCGGGTGCCGGAAAAGGACATCCTCGGCCGATGGGTGGTGGACTGGCTGCGCGAGGCCGACGACAAGGGTCTGGAGGCGATGCTGACGGCGGCCATGGGGCGCTACTACTCGGCCGACCCGAGGGAGGCCTTCTACACCGGCGGCGGCGTGCACCGCTTCGTCAACTTCAAGCGCGCCGACGACGGCCGCGTGGTCGACCTGTGGGAGGCGACGCGCGACTCGATCAACCTGCCCTTCATCCGCCTGATGCGCGATCTGGTGTACCACTTCATGTACCGCGCCCCCAGCACCGCCGCCCGCATCCTGGCTGACGCCGGGGACCCGGAGCGGCGCGCCTACCTGATGAAGTTCGCCGACCGCGAGGGGCAGACCTTCCTGGCCCGCTTCTGGAAGAAGTACCACGGCCGCACCCCAAAGCAGACCACCGACCTGCTGCTCAATCATTTCAGCGCCCAGCCGACCCGCCTGGCGGCGGTGTACCGCTACCTGGAGCCCGGCGCCGGGGCCGGCGCCTTCGCCGCCTTCATGCGTGGCCGCCTGGGCAACCCGGCACAGTGGAGCGACGCCGAGCTGGCCCGGCTGTATGAGGACTACGGCCCTGACCGCTTCAGCCTGGCCGACCGTGCCTACATCGCCCAGCTGCACCCGCTCGAACTCTGGCTGGCCACCTACCTGCGCCACCACCCGCAGGCCGGCTGGGACGAGGTGGTCAAGGCCAGCGCGCAGGAGCGCATCGAGGTCTACGACTGGCTCTACAAGACCGGGCGCAAGAACGCCCAAGACAACCGCATACTGTCGCTGCTGGAGATCGAGGCCTTCCAGGAGATCCACCAGCGCTGGCGCCGCCTCGGCTACCCGTTCGCCAGCCTGGTGCCGTCCTACGCCACCGCCATCGGCTCCTCGGCAGACCGGCCGGCCGCCCTGGCCGAGCTAATGGGGGTGATACTGAACGACGGCGTCAGGCCGGCGCTGACCACCATCCAGCGCATGGAGTTCGCCGCCGACACGCCCTACCACACTGTGTTCGCCGGCCCGCCGCCGGCCGCCGAGCGCATCATTCCGGCCGAGGTCGCTCGCGTGGTGCGCCAGGCCCTGGTCGAGGTGGTCGAGGAGGGCACCGCGCGCCGGGTCGCCGGCGCCTACAGCGGCCCGGCCGGCACCCCCCTGGTGATCGGCGGCAAGACCGGCACCGGCGATCACCGCTACGAGACCTATGGCCCCGGCGGCGTGCGGGAGTCCCGCGTGGTCAACCGGGTCGCCACCTTCGCCTTCTTCCTCGACGACCGCTTCTACGGCGTCGTCACCGCCTACGTGCCGGGCGCCGCGGCCGCCCGCTACCGCTTCACCAGCGCCCTGCCGGTGCAGCTGCTCAAGGCCATGGCGCCCATCCTGGCCCCGCTGGTGGCCAGTTCCGGGCGCCCGGCGCCAGCCTGGGAGGCAGTGCTGGCCGAGTTCGAGGCGGCGGACGCGCCGCCGCCGGTCCTGCCACCCGCGCGCGCCGTCGCGCCGCCGCCTGCGCCGCCGCCGGAAGCACCGGCCGAGCCAGCGCCGGTGCCGTCGCCGCCGCCGCCCGCTCCCCCACCGGCGCCGTCGCCCGAGCCCACCCCGCCGCCACCGGCCTCGCCGCCGCCCGCCTCGGCGGCCCGCCCCGGCCAGGGCCATGACTTCTTCTGACCGCCGCGACTGCGTCCCGGCCCGGCTTCGCGGTACAATGCCTGCCCGTTCGCCCCGTGATTTCAGATAGATGCAGCTTTTCGCCTGCGGCGTAAACCACCACACCGCCCCGGTCTCGATCCGCGAGCGGGTCGCCTTCCCCGCCGACATACTGATGCGGGCGCTGGCGGACGTGACCGGTCACGGCGTCGCCCGCGAGGTTGCCATCCTGTCCACCTGCAACCGCACCGAGGTCTACTGCAACACCCCGGAGCCAGACGCGGTGGCTGAATGGATGGCCGCCTACCACGGCCTCAAGGCCCAGGAGGTGCGGCCCTATCTCTACCAGCTGCCCGGTGATCAGGCGGTCAAGCACGCCTTCCGGGTCGCCTCCGGCCTCGATTCCATGGTCCTCGGGGAGACCCAAATACTCGGCCAGATGAAGCAGGCCGCCGAAAAGGCCCGCGAGGCTGGCACCCTGGGCCTGTTGCTGAACAAGCTGTTCCAGCGCACCTTCTCGGTCGCCAAGGAGGTGCGCACGGCGACCGAGATCGGCGCCAGCACGGTGTCCATGTCGGCCGCCGCCGTCACCCTGGCGGAGCGCATCTTCCCGTCCATCGCCGGGCAGGCGGTGCTGTTCATCGGCGCCGGCGAGATGATCGACCTGGTTGCCACCCACTTCGCCGCCAAGGGTCCACGCCGGCTCATGGTGGTCAACCGCACCGTCGACCGCGCCCGCGAACTGGCCGGCAAGTTCGGCGGCGAGGCGGCGGCGCTCACCAGCCTGCCCGAGCTCCTGCACGAGTTCGACATCGTCGTCACCTCGACGGCGAGCCCCTTGCCCATCGTCGGCCTGGGCATGGTCGAGCGGGCGCTGAAGGCGCGCAAGCACAGCCCCATGTTCATGGTCGACCTGGCGGTGCCGCGCGACATCGAGGCCGAGGTGAAGGAGCTCGACGACGTCTTCCTGTACACCGTCGACGACCTCGGCGAGGTGGTGCGGGCCGGCCACGACGCTCGCCACGCCAAGGTCGATCAGGCCGAGGCCATTGTCGCCGCCGGGGTCAACGAGTTCATGCACTGGCTGGACAGCCGCAAGACCGTGCCCACCGTGCGCGCCCTGCGCGACCACGCCGAGCGTCTGCGCCGGCACGAGCTGGAGAAGGCGGCCAGGCGCCTGGCCAAGGGCGACGACCCGCAGGCGGTCCTGGAGGCCCTGAGCCACGGCCTCATGAACAAGCTGCTGCACGACCCCAGCCACGCCCTCCACCAGGCGGTGGGCAGCGAGCGCGACGCGCTGCAGCAGATGGTCGCGCGGCTCTACAACCTGCACAACGATTAGCGGCCGTCGCTCCCGTGCCGGCGGGAGCCCGGCCCATATAACTGGATGCCTGCCCCGGTGGGCATGACGAGGCCGAAACTGAACCATGAAACCCTCCCTGCTCGCCAAACTCGACCAGCTTGACCAGCGCCTGGAGGAGATCGGCCGCCTGCTTGCCAGCCCCGAGGCCACCGCGGACATGGACCAGTACCGCAAGCTCAACAAGGAGCATGCCGAGATCGAGCCGGTGGTGACGCGCTACCGCGACTACCGCCGTACCGAGGCCGACCTGGCCGGGGCGCGCGAGATGCTGGCCGACCCGGAGATGAAGGAACTGGCCGAGCAGGAGATCGAGGACGCCAGGGCGCGCCTGGCCGGCCTGGCGGACGAGCTGCAGATCCTTCTGCTGCCTCGTGACCCCAACGACGAGCGCAACATCTTCCTGGAGATCCGCGCCGGCACCGGCGGCAACGAGTCGGCCCTGTTCGCCGGCGACCTGTTCCGCATGTACGCCCGCTACGCCGAGCGCCGGCGCTGGCGGCTGGAGGTGATGTCGGCCAGCGAGGGCGAGGTGGGCGGTTACAAGGAGGTGATCTGCCGCATCGTCGGCCAGGGCGCCTATTCCAGGCTCAAGTTCGAGTCCGGCGGCCACCGGGTCCAGCGCGTGCCGGAGACCGAGTCCCAGGGTCGCATCCACACCTCCGCCTGCACCGTGGCGGTGATGCCGGAGGCGGACGAGCTGGAGGAGATCGCCCTCAACCCGGCCGACCTCAGGATCGACACCTTCCGGGCCTCCGGCGCCGGCGGCCAGCACATCAACAAGACCGACTCGGCGGTGCGCATCACCCACCTGCCCTCGGGCCTGGTGGTGGAGTGCCAGGACGGCCGCTCGCAGCACCAGAACAAGGCCCAGGCCATGCAGGTCCTGGCCGCCCGCCTGAAGGACCGGCAGGAGCGCGAGGCCCACGCCAAGGAGGCGAGCCAGCGCAAGTCGCTGATCGGCAGCGGCGACCGCTCCGACCGCATCCGCACCTACAACTTCCCCCAGGGCCGGGTCACCGACCACCGCATCAACCTCACCCTGTACAAGATCGACGCCATCATGGACGGCGACCTCGATGACATCGTCGCGGCGCTGACCGCCGAGCAGCAGGCCGAGCAACTGGCCGCCCTGGCGGGCGACTGACTACTCGACCGCGCTCAACTCGATACGGTCGAGGCCAACGTAGTAGTTGCTTGCGGCGGCATTCCGGGCGAACACCGTGAACACCAGCTCGAAGGTCCCGGCGGCGAGGTTGAACTCGCCCAGTTCCAGGCGCTTGGGCGCCACTGCCGTGGCGTAGCCGTCGTAGTCCTTGGCCGCCTGCCCCTTCACGAACACCCGCACGCGGCCGTAGTCGGGCGCCACGGTGTGCAGTAGGGCGACCTTGTAGCGGCCCGCCTGGGCAACCTGGGGATAGAGGCGCAGGTGGGGCCAGTTGCGTATCGGCGTGTCGACCGGTGCCGGCGGCCGCCAGAACAGCTGGGCGTCGCCGCTCCAGCCGGCACCGAAGGCGGTCATTTCCTGGCGGGCGGCCGGGCCGGCGCTGACCACCATGTGCGGCAGCAGGGCTTCAGCCTCGATGACGACGGGCGCATTTGCCATGATCGCCAGGCGCTCGGCCTGCAGCGGCTTCACCGCCCGCTGCAGGGCCGGCGCCTCGGCGGCGGGGGCCGCCGCCGGCAAGGCGAGCAGGGCGGCTGCGAGTCGGGTGGCGGATCGGATGGTCATGGCGGCTCTCCTAGGGTGTGTCCGAATGGTAGTCCAGTATGGCCATCCAGCAATCGGCGGCTCGCACCTGCTCAATGCGGTCGCACTTCTTACTGCATCTGTTGGATGCCGGCCACCACCCAGCCGCCCTTGCCGCTGGCCGGCTTGGTCAGGTGCCAGACTTCGTCGAAGTCGACTGCCGGGGCGTCTGCCTCTTCACGGATGCGGCCATGGAAACGCACGCTGACCAGGTAGCGGCTTGCTTCCTCGACGCATTCCAGCACCTCGGCCTCCAGATGCTCTACCTCGGTGCGCTGCGCCGTGCTGCCACGCTCTGCCAGTTGCAGGCGGATCTCGGCATACATCTCCGGGCTGGTGAACTCGTGTATGTCGTCCAGGTTGCCGGCGTCGTAGGCGGCCTGCATGCGGATGAAGTTGAGCTTGGCCTGGCGTGTGAAGGCCACGGCGTCGAAGCCGGACGGCAGGCTGGCGGCCGGGGCGGCGGCGGTGCCCATGACCTGGGCCTGGAACGGCATCACGTTGCCGGCGGCGCTGGCACCGGCGTACTGCATGGCCGGGCCGGGTGCGTTGCGTCGGGTCATCAGACGGAACAGGAACAGGGCGGCCATGGCCAGCAGGGCGATCAACATGAAGCTGGCGAATTCCTCGCCCAGGCCGAGGTGGGAGGCCAGGGCGGCAAGGCCGAGGCCGGCGGCCAGGCCGGCCACCGGGCCGAGCCAGGAGCGCTGGCCGGCCGGGGCGCTGGCGCCGGTCGGCGCGGTGGTGTTGGTCGGCGCCGCCTGCTTCTGCGGCGTCGTGCTGCGCTGCAGGCCGGACGAGCTGCCGCCGCCGAAACGCTTGGCCTCGGCGTCCTGGAGCGGCAGGGCAAAGGCGATGAAGGCGGCGAACAGGGCCAGTAGGATGCGTTGCATGGGTGATCGTTTCTTTCGTTGTGGAAAGGCTGCATTCTAGCCGAAGAGGCCGGCCGCCCCCCCCCCGCCCATCCGGGGCTACAACACGGGTAGCGACGCCACGGTGGAGCGGATTCGCGCCGCACACGACCGGAGGCGATGCTGAAACGCAGCGCGCCCCCCTAGGCCGCCCATCCGGGGCTCAGCGGCGCACCTCCCGGTAGCCGGCCGGCACCTCGAACAGGGCATCCTGGAGCGGCGCATCCGACACCGACTCGTAGACGATGCCGGCCTTGGTGGCCATGCGGCGGCCGAGGTCGGCCATGGGGCCGCTGCCCTCGTACTTGAGCCGGATGTCGGCGGCGCACAGCATGCCCTTGCCGAGTACCCGGCGCAGGGTCTCGTTGATGCCCTGCACCTGCTCGTTGGCCGGCTTGCCCGGCAATGCCGCGCCGACGAAGAAGTCGGCGGCGGCGACTGCCTTGACGAAGGGCGCGATCTCCCTGCGTTCGCCGGCCTGGCGTTCCAGCCAGACCTGGCCGTCCAGGATCAGGGTCACCCGTTCCCGCCCCATCTCGGCCGGCAGGCTGGCGGCCAGGGTGTGCTCCTCGCAGTTCCAGGCGTCCAGGTCGTGCCGGCGGCCGGTCGGCGCCAGCTCCAGGCGTAGCGCGCCCGCCTGGGCGGGCTTGCCGCTAGCCAGGGCATGGCGCTCGACCAGGCGCTGGAAGTGGTCGACGAAGGCGACCTCCCTGGCATTCAGGTCGTACAGGTAGCTGTACGAGCGGCCGCGGTCGGTGAGGTCGCGACGCATCAGGTGCTTCTTGACGTAGAGCGCCTCGCGGCCCTGGTTGGGCTGGTTGAGCGTGGTCAGGCTGCTGCGGCCTACCAGGGTGAGATCGGCCTGGGCGGCTTGCGCTAGGGCGAGGCCGGCGACGAGGAGCAGGCGGGTCTTCATGGGCGGGGCGACGGCTTGAAGTGGGCGTGGAAGCGATCATATACCCGCCTGAGCGGCCGCGGCGCCCACCACATCCAGCGCCCGAGCAGGCGCAGCGAGGCCGGCACCAGCAGCATGCGCACCAGGGTGGCGTCGACCACCACCGAGATCAGGAGGCCGATGCCCATGGCCTTCATGAATACCAGGTCGCCCATGGCGAAGGTGCCCAGGACGATGCCGATCAGCAAGGCGGCGCGGGTGATGATGGGCCCGCTGCGGCGGATGCCGGCGGCGATGGCGCGGGCATCGCCGCCGGTACGGCCGCGCATCTCGCGCACCCGAGAGAGCAGGAACACCTCGTAGTCGATCGACAGGCCGAAGGCGCTGGCGAAGATCAGCACCAGGACGGTGCCCTCCAGCTTGCCCTGGGGGGTGAAGTCCAGCCACTGGGCCAGGTTGCCGTCCTGGAAGATCCACACCAGGCCGCCGAAGGTGGCCGACAGCGAGATCAGGTTGGTCAGCACCGCCTTGACCGGCAGCACCGCGCTGCCCAGCATCAGGAACAGCAGCACCGTGATCACCGCGACGATGGCGGCGATCACCTTGGGCGTCCAGGCACGCAGGGAGTCGACATAGTCGAGGTGCTCGGCCGGGAAGCCGCCCACGTGCACGCTTTCCACCCCGTCCGGAACGGCCAGGGCGCGGATGCGCCGCACGAGGTCGCGTGCCTCGGCCGAGGCCGGGTCGGCCCGGTAGTAGGCCAGCATGTAGGCACGCTCGCCGCGGCTGAATTGCACCAGGCTGGCAGCCGCCAGGGGAAACTCATCCGGATGCTCGTAGAGGAGCCGGTAGTCGTCCAGGGTCAGGGCGCCGTCCAGGCCGGCCAGGCCGGTCACCCGGTCGACCCCGTCCAGGGCCTCGATGGCGCGGGCCAGCTGGTACTGCGCCGCCAGCCCTGCCCCGCTCTCTGCCGGGCCGCGGGTCTGCAGGCTGATCACCAGGGGACTCAGGCCGGCCTGGGGAAATTCGCGTTCCAGGGTCTCCTGCACCCGCCGGCTCTCGGCGCCGGCCGGCAACGACTTGCTGTCGGCCGGACCAATCTCCAGGTGCAGCAGGGGCTGGCCCATGAAACCCAGCGCCAGCAGGGTGCCGGCCAGGATCAGGCGCGGCCGGTGCATGACGAAATGGCCGAAGCGGTGCCAGGCGCCGTCGGTCTGCAGGCGCCAGCGCTCGCGCAGGCGGCCGGGCCGGCGATGGTCGATGCGCGGTCCCAGCAGGGCCAGCAGGGCCGGCAGGACCAGTATGGAGGCGAGCATGGCGGCGGCCACCGAGATGCCGCCGGCCAGGCCCATGTTCTGGAAGAAACGCTGCGGCAAGATGAGCAGGCAGAACAGGCTGGCTGCCACGGTGAGGCCGCTGAAGGCCACCGTGCGGCCGGCCGTGCTCAGGGTGGTGAGCAGTATCTGGCGACGCTCGCCGCCGCGGGCCAGTTCCTCGCGGTAGCGCGAGACGATGAACAGTGCGTAGTCGATGGCCAGGCCCAGGCCCAGCATGGACACCACGTTGGCGGCGTAGACGCTGATCTCGGTGAAGTGGGCGAACAGCTTGAGCAGGGCGGCGCTCACCGCCACGCTCATGCCGCCGATCAAGAGCGGCAGGGCGGCCGCGGTGAAAGAGCCGAACACCCAGACCAGCAGGATGGCGAGCAGCAGGAAGCTGAGCCTTTCCGCCTTGCGCACGTCGCGCGCCAGGTATTCGCGGGCATCGACATAGGTCGCCAGTTCACCGCCGGTCTCCACCCGCACCACCGCGTTGTCGAGTTGCGCGCGCAGGCGCTGGTAGGCACCGATGCCCTCGTCCGCGCCGCGCGCCAGCCAGACCACGGCGTAGCTGAGATCGCCGGCGGCCGACTTCATGCGCGCGTCGGCGCTGGCGAAATAGCTCTCCACCCCGCGCACGTCAGGATTGCGCCCGACCTCGTCCAGCACCGCCTCGGCGGCGTCCCGGAAGGCAGGGTCGTCGACCCGCGCCGGCCCCCCCGGCCGGGGGCCGAACAGCAGGATCACCGCCGTCTCGTCCTTGCCCAGGCCATCGCGCAGTTCCTGCCGGGCCAGGGCGGAGCCGCTGTCCGGCACGTCCCAGCCGGGGTCCAGGGTCAGGCGGCCGATCACGTCGCTGCCGTACCAGGCCGCGACAGCGGCGACCGCGAGGGAAGCGGTCAGGAACAGTGCGGGGAAGCGCCAGATCGACCGGGCCAGGGCAAGAAACATGGAGTCATTGTCCTTAGTATCATCGCCATGATACTCCGAGCCGGCGCCAAATCGCGTGCATGCGGCCCCCGGCGAGAGGTATGCTGGCGTCCTGCGCGGCCCTGTGCCGCCCCATTGCAAGGTATCGAACATGAATGCACCCCTCGCCCGTCTGCTCCTGCTGACGGCGCTCGCCGCCAGCCCCGCCCTGGCGCAGGAGGGCCAGGCGGCAATGCCGCTGCCCGCCACGTCCGCCACGTCCGCCACGTCCGCCACGCCCGCCACGCCCGCCACGCCCGCCACGCCCGCCACGCCCGCCACGCCCGCCACGCCGGCGACCGGTCCCGAGGCCAGCCTGGTCGACATGGTCAAGGCATTGAGCGCCTTCCTCACCGAGGATGAGGTGCAGATGATCTATGACTACCTGTGGGATTCCTCCATCGCCACCCTCAAGGGCACCCCGGAGGAGATCACACTGCCGCCCGAGCTGGCCTTCAAGCTGGCCATATTGCAGCGGCGCATCGTCAAGGAGGGCGGCTACTACCTTGAAGGTCTGGCCCTGAAGATGGAGAAGGACCTGGCGCGCTGGCGCGAGAGCCTGGCGCAGCCATCCCCGCCGGTGCCCTACAACCTGCCATCGGAGCGCGCCGCGCTGCACGTCCAGCCGTGAGTGTCCGCCTGGCCGACTACCTGGCCGACCAGGCCGCCCGGCTGGCCAAGGCACTGGACCTGGATGCCCGCGCGGCCCGCCTGGAGACGCGTGTGCTGGCGGCCGCCGCTCTCGGCGTCGAGCCGGTCTGGCTGATCGCGCATGACACCGACCGGCTCGATGCCGGCCGACAGGCCGCCCTCGATACCCTGTTCGACCGTCGCCTGGCCGGCGAGCCGGTCGCCTACATCGTGGGCGAGCGCGAGTTCTACGGCCGGCCGTTCCGGGTCGGCCCGGCCACCCTGATCCCGCGCCCGGAGACCGAGCACCTGGTCGAGGCCGCCCTGGCGCGCGGACCGGCCCAGGCCCGGGTGCTCGACATCGGCACCGGCAGCGGCTCCATCGCCATCACCCTGAAGCTGGAACGGCCGGACTGGTCGGTCTGCGCGGTCGACCTCAGCGACGCCGCCCTGGCGGTGGCGCGCGGCAACGCCGAACGCCTGGACGCCGCGATCGAATGGCTGGCGAGCGACCTGTTCGACGCGCTGGCCGGCCGCGTCTTCGACCTCATCGTCAGCAATCCGCCCTACGTGCCCGAGGCCG
>JAQVJE010000002.1:0-11758 GCA_028695325.1 Gallionellaceae bacterium | reverse complement strand
GTGGCGCGCGGCAACGCCGAACGCCTGGACGCCGCGATCGAATGGCTGGCGAGCGACCTGTTCGACGCGCTGGCCGGCCGCGTCTTCGACCTCATCGTCAGCAATCCGCCCTACGTGCCCGAGGCCGACCCGCACCTGGCCGAGGGCGACGTCCGTTTCGAGCCGCGCACCGCCCTGGCCGCGGGCGCGGAAGGCCTCGACGCCATCCGCGCCATCGTTGCGCAGGCGCCCGCCCACCTGGCCGACGGCGGCTGGCTGTTGCTGGAGCACGGCTACGACCAGGGCGAGGCGGTGCCGGCCCTGTTGCGCGGAGCCGGCTATGCCGAGGTGTTCATGGAACGCGACCTGGCCGGGCTGGCGCGGGTCAGCGGGGGACGGGCCAATTAGGCCTGGCGTTGCACCGCATCAGCGCGGCATCAGGGCGAACACGCCCCAGCCCAGGTATTCACGCGTGTAGGTGGCGTAGCGCACGGGTTCCGAGTTCAGTTCGGCTCTAACATCGTGCGCGAGTTCGTCGTCGGGATTGGCTTCAAGCCATCGGCGCATGGTGAGCCACTTGGCCGCCTCGTATCGGTCCCAGCCGTCCTGGTCGGCCAGGACCATTTCCACCACGTCGTAACCGAGCTGGCCGAACGACGCGAGCAGTTCCGGGAGCATGACAAAGTCGGTGATCGAGTGGGCAAGACACCCCCTGGCGACCGCCTCCGTCGGCGGCAACTGCCGCCAGAAGGGCTCGCCGATGAGGATGATCCCGCCAGGACGCAGGCTCCGCGCCAGAAGGTCGATGGTGCCGGCAACACCCCCGCCGATCCAGGTCGCGCCGACACAGGCCGCCACATCGACCTTGTCGCCAGCGACATAACCGGCGGCATCGCCATGGATGAATGCGACCTGGGCGTCGACGCCGAGTTCAGCGGCACGGAGCTTCGCCTGCTCGGTGAACAAGCGGCTCATGTCGATGCCGGTGCCGACGACGCCATGATCGCGCGCCCAGGTGCACAGCATCTCCCCCGAACCGCTGCCAAGGTCGAGCACCCGGGTCCCCGCTTCCAGACGTAGCGCCACACCGAGCGTGGCGAGCTTTTCGGGTGTGAACGGGTTATGGATGCGGTGCGCACTTTCGGTGATGTTGAAGATCCGTGGGATATCCATTGCTGACAATCACTTTCGGGGATGAATTGATTGGGGTGGTGCAAATGTGGCGCCAGCCGGCGGCAGGAAGCTGGCGAAGCGTGCTGTAGCGCGTCCGTGTTGAGCGCGCGGTTAGCGTAGTCGAATGGGCGGCGCTACTCAACGACCCTCATGGCCCCGCTCGTCCAGGGAAATCGCCCCTGCCGGCTCCGGGCCGTGATGCCGGCACGGCCGAGCGACAAGGCACAGCATCTCCCGGCTACACTCGCCAAATGGAAGCGCTGACCTGGTCGATGCCGTCGTTCCCGTGCAGGCGAAAACCCGTTTGATATGAAGCTGGATGCCCGCCGGCGCGGGCATGGCGAACAAACTCAGCGTGGACCCCTCGCTCATGCGCCTATCTCGGCCACACCAAGAAAAATGGCAGACATCGCTGCCTGCCATTCCTTGACCGTCGACACCCCTCTTCGGCGGTGGCGCCGGAATCAGCCTTCCTTGTGATACGAGACGATGGTCTCGACCTCGTTCTTCGAGCCCAGGATCACCGGCACGCGCTGGTGCAGGCCGTCCGGCTGGATGTCGAGGATGCGTTGGTAGCCGGTCGACACGGCGCCGCCGGCCTGCTCGACGATGAAGCCCATGGGGTTGGCCTCGTAGAGCAGGCGCAGCTTGCCGGGCTTGGCCGGGTCCTTGGTGTCGCGCGGATACATGAAGACGCCGCCGCGGGTCAGGATGCGGTGCACCTCGGCCACCATGGAGGCGACCCAGCGCATGTTGAAGTCCTTGCCGCGCGGGCCTTCGACGCCGGCCAGGCATTCCTCGACGTAGCGCTGCACCGGGGCCTCCCAGAAGCGCCGGTTGGAGGCGTTGATGGCGAATTCCTTGGTGTCCTCGGGGATCTTCATGTCGGGGTGGGTGAGGACGAACTCGCCGATATCCCGGTCCAGGGTGAAGCCGTTGACGCCGTGGCCGGTGGTCAGCACCAGCATGGTGGAGGAACCGTACAGGGCGTAGCCGGCACAGACCTGCCTGACGCCCGGTTGCAGGAAGTCTTCCATGGCGGCGGCGCGGTTGGGCACCGGGGCGCGCAGGATGGAGAAGATGGTGCCGACCGAGATGTTGATGTCGACGTTGCTGGAGCCGTCCAGCGGGTCGAACACCAGCAGGTACTTGCCGAGCGGGTAGCGGGTCGGGATCGGATAGACCTCGTCCATCTCTTCCGAGGCCATGCCGGCCAGGTGGCCGGCCCACTCGTTGTTGCGGATCATGATGTCGTTGGTGATGACGTCCAGCTTCTTCTGGGTCTCACCCTGCACGTTCTGGGATTCCAGCGCCCCCATGGTGCCGACCAGGGCGCCCTTGTTGACCGCGTTGGAGATGGTCTTGATGGCGGTGACCAGGTCGTTGAGCAGGGCGGTGAAGTCGCCGGTGGCGCCGGCGATGTGGCGTTGTTCCTCGATGATGAACTGGGTGAGCGTGGTGCCGCTGTGCATGATCCTCTTCTCTCTCGAATATTAGAAAACACTAATTTTACAGTGACCGGGTGACAAGTGACAAAGTAGCAGAAAGGCTCAGTGACAAAGTGACAGGACGCTGTGGCGCGTCACGCGTCATTGGCTCTGCAACTGGTCGCTGGTGGTGAACTGCCAGGTGCGCGAGAAGGTGAGTACGTCGACGGTCTTGCGCATCTCCTCGGAGAAGGGAGGGAAGGGCGCCGACATCTCCAGGATGCGCAGGGCGGCGGCGTCGAGTATGCGCGAGCCGGACGAACGCGAGACCTGCGCCGCCTCCAGGCTGCCGTCGGCGCGTATGCTGACGGTCAGCACCAGGTTGCCGTGGATGCGCTCGCGCCGGGCCGCCTCGGGATAGTTGAGGTTGCCGATCCGCTCCACCTTGAGACGCCAGTCCTCGATGTAGCGGGCGTGGCTGAACTCCTGCGCGCGGGCACCGACGTAGACACGCCGGGTGGCCTTCTGGCTGGCGTCCAGGCGCTCGCTGATGCGGGCCAGCAGGCGGGCCTGCTCCAGGCTGGCGGCGGCGAGATTGGCCGGCGTGGGCGGGGCGGGGCGGGGTGCCTCAGGCATCTCCTCGCGCGGCACCGGCACCGCGTAGCTCGACTGCGTCTGATCCAGCAGGCGCTGTGGCGCCTCTTCCGGCGCCTGTGCCGCCGGGGGCATGGCGGCGTGGGCGTCGCGCTCGCTGGCGGGCAGCGGGCTTTGTGCCTGGCGCTCCTGCTCGACGTCGCCGCCGCCGTCGAGGTTGTGCTGGGCCAGCACGTCGGGCCGGAGCGGCTTGCTCAGGCTGCGCGCGTTGACCAGCACCACGTCCAGGCTGCGTGCGTAGTCCAGCAGGGCGGGGTTGGCGGCCTTGAAGGTGATCCCGAACAGCAGGACCATGTGGACGATGATCGAGGCGATGACCGCGGTGTGGAAGCGGTTGTCCAGCTCGTTCGAGGTCAGCGGCGCGTAGGAGTCCGTCGCCGCCGGTCGGCCGACGGCCTTCAGGCGGCGGGCAAAGTCGCCAGGTAGCGGCATGACAGTTCGTTGTCGAGGAGGTCGAAGTCGCCCAGCGCGACCCGGATGCGGTCGCCCGGATTGAGCGCCGGGGCGCCGACCACCCGGGTGACCATGGGCAGGCCTGCGAGGCGGACCAGGTTTTCCTTCAGCACGGCGGCCTCCAGTTCCGCGATGCCCTCCTGGATCAGCCAGCGCAGGCACCAGTAACGCTCCATCTTGCGCTGGAAGTCGTTGTAGGCGTCGTAGGTCAGCTCGAAATCGCGCATGGCGGCGAACAGCATGGGGTCGTTGCCGGCGTAGACCGCCGGCTCGCCGCGCGCCGCGGCGAGGATCTGGCGCTGGTTGACGAGGTCGACGTAGCGGCGCAGCGGCGAGGTGCTCCAGACGTAGCAGTCCACCCCCAGGCCCTCGTGAGGGGCGGGCTTGAGGGTCATGCGCACCTTGCCCTGGCCCTGCGCCCGGTACATGCCGGCGTAGTCGCGCTCGGCCAGCAGGCGGCCCCAGCGGTTGTTGGCCAGGATCATCAGCTCGGACACCAGCTTGTCGATCGGGTTGCCGCGCACGCGCGGCACGATCTCGACCCGCTCGCCGTCGACCTTGAAGCTGTAGTCGAGGCGCTGCACCTGGTCGGCCTTGCCGCGCGCCGCCTCCAGGTGGCTGGCGAGGCCCCACAGCCACTCCAGTTCGCGGCGGAACGGATAGTCGGGCGCCGCCGGGTTGCCGATGCTGGCCTCGTTGAACAGGGGCTCCAGGGTTTCGTGGCGCAGGTTGGCGGCGATGCGGATGACATCGGCCTGGGTGGCGAGGGCGGTGATCGAGAGATCCGGCGCCACCTCGACGTAGAGCGACAGGGCCGGGCAGTCGCGGTTCTCTTCCAGGGTGTAGCGGTCGACCAGGCCCTCCGGCAGCATGGTGATCTTGTCGCCCGGCATGTACACCGTCGACAGCCGGCTCGCCGCCAGGCGGTCGAGCTCGCTGCCGGGCAGGATGCCGAGGGCCGGGGCGGCGATGTGGATGCCGACCCGCACCGAGCCGTCGGGCCGGAAGATCACCGAGAAGGCGTCGTCGATCTCGGTGGTGGCGGTGTCGTCGATGGAGAACGCCGGGGCGTCGCCGGGCGGCAGATCGGGCGGGGCCGCCGGCGGGAGCAGGTCGGGAAAGCCGACGCCCTTGGGGAAGTGCTCGAGCAGGAAGGCCTGGCGGTGGAACTCGTGGCTGGACGGGATGGCGCCGCACTTGTCGAGCAGGCGCACCGGCGAGAGGCCGGTCTCGCCGCAGGCGTCCATGAGGGCCTTGTATTCCAGGCTGTTCTTGTCCGGCCGGTGGGCGAGCTCGAACACCCGGGCGCGGAACGGCTCCGGCAGGCCGCCCGACTTCAGGGCGTCGGCCCACTCGGCGCGCCGCTCGGCCTCGCGCGCCTTGCGTTCCAGGGCCGCCTTGGCCGCCGCCAGGGCCTCGGCCGGGGCGGCCTTGTAGCGGCCCTTGCCCTTCTTGTAGAAGTAGATCGGCGCCCCATGCAGGGTGAGCAGGACGGCGCCGGCCTCGGGGCCGCTCGGCGTGCGGCCGTAGTACTCGGCGGCCAGGTCGGCGAAGCCGAACTCGTCGCCCCCCGCCACTTCCCAGAGGAAGTCGGCGTCGATCTGGGTCGCCAGGGCGCGCGCCTCGCCCATCGCCTCGGCCGGGCCCGGGATGGCGTAACGGAGCAGTGCGTGGGCCGTCTTCAGCTTGGTGCGCTTGCCGTGCTGCGATTCGATCTGCAGGGAGGCATCGTTGTCGGCCAGGATGGTGCCGGCCTTGATGTCGCCGTCTTCTTCGTAAAAAAGGTGCATCAAAATTCCAGGATGGTGGGGATGTAGTCGGCGAAGCGGGTGAAGCCGTGATCGCCGCCTTCCAGGACGATCTGGCGGGCGCCGGCGAAATAGCCCACCGCCTCGCGGTAGTCGAGCACCGCGTCGCCGGTCTCCACCAGGAGCAGGTGGTCCTCGGGCCGGGCCAGGCGGTCGACCCGCAGGGCCGCCAGTTCGTCGGCGTGGTCGGCGCCGAACAGGTATTCCTCGCCGGTGTGCCAGTTCTTCTGCGCCTTGCCCACCTCGCTGGCGAGCTTGGCGTGGCAGGCCACGCAGGGATTGATGTGGACCGCCTTGAGGGCGTGCTTCTCGGCCAGCCAGGTGGCGTAGTAGCCGCCGAGCGAGCTGCCGATCAGCTTGGCCGGGCCGCGGCTGGCGGCGATGATGCCCTCCAGCAGGGCAATGGCCTCGGCCGGCCGGTGCGGCAGATCGGGACAGGCCCAGGCCTCGGCGAGGCCGCGCGCCGCCAGCCAGGCGGCCAGCTCGCGCGCCTTGCCGGACTGGGCAGAGCTGTTGAAACCGTGGATGTAGATCAGCATGGACGGGCAAAACGGGGCGAAAGCGCCATTTTACCCGTTCACTTCACCCAGCCAGACGACGATTTCGTCGATCACCCGCGTCGCCGCGCGGTTCATCGCCGCCGCCGCGCCCTCGGCATCGTAGCTCGGCACCGGCTCCTGGGCGACGAAGATGCGCCGGCCCAGCAGGGTGCCGCGGTCGCGCCGCACCAGTTCGGCCTCGACCAGCAGCAGGGCCATGCCGGGCGGCTCGGCGGCGTCGTGGTAGAAGTCGATCAGGCGGGTGTTGAGCTGGTATTCGCCGATGATGCCGCCGGCCAGGGGCGCCACCGCGGCGAAGGCGGCGGCGGCCTCCAGGCGTTGGCGCAGGAGCCAGGTCAGGCGCTTGGCCGGCTGCTCGGTCCAGTAGGCGAACTCGTAGTTGGCGCGGGTGCCCGGCATGCGGCTGTAGGCGAGGCGCGGCTCCTGGTAGAAGGCGGAGGCGTCCATCTCGCGCAGCAGCAGCATGCCGGGCCGGGTGGCGGCGGCCGCCACCACCGGACCGGGGTCGGTGAGTACATAGTGGGTGCTCGGCCGGGCCGGGCCGGGCAGTGCGCTGCAGCCGGCCAGCCAGGCGGCCGCCAGCAACAGCAGGGGTATCAGGTGCTTGGTCATCGCATTTCCTCTCCGGGGCCCAGGCTCTCGGGGCTGGGGCCATACAGCAGGCGTGACGGGTTGGCCAGGGCGCGGCCGGTCTCCTGCAGGGCGTCGCCGGCCAGGCGCAGGCTCTGCGCGGTGGACTGGATGTCCTGGCCGGCCAGGTCGGCGGTCAGCCTGATCTGGCCGCTCAGGCCGGCTGCCTCGCGGTCGACCCGTTCCAGGGTGCCGCGCGCCACAACCAGGGTGGCGGCGGTCTCGTCGGTCAGCCGGCCGAGGCGATCGCTGGCCGCTTGCATTGCCACGCTGGCATCGCCGCCCAGGCTGTCGACGCGGTCGGCGGCGCGCCGGGCGCTGGCCACCGCCTCGCGCAGCTCCGGCATGGCCTGCCGGAGCTCACCGGTGATCTGGTTCAGGTTGCCCAGGGTCTCGCCCAGGGCCGCCTGGTTGGAGTCGGACAACAGGCTGTTGAAGCGGTACAGCGCCTCCTGCCCGGCCAGGCCCATCTCCTCCAGGGTGTCGGTCACCTGGGTCAGCTTGGGCACCCCCTCCGGGATCACCGGGTAGAGCTCGCCTTCGGGGATCCGCATCAGCGGGCTGCCGCCGAGAGCCGGGTTTTCCAGGTCGATGGCGGCCAGGCCGGTGACCAGGTGGCGGGCGACGACGGCCTGCACGCCATCCAGCACCGGGGTGCGCTCGTCCACCTGCAGGAGGACGCGCACCTTGCGCGCCTCGCCCTGGACGATGGAATAGTCGACCACCTTGCCAACCTTGATGCCCTGCATGCGCACGTCGCTGTTGATCTGCAGGCCCTCCAGGGACTGTTTCTCGAAATAGGTCAGGTAACGCTTGCCATGCCGGTCGTCGCTGCTGCCGCCCAGCCAGACCAGGCCGACCACCAGCAGGGCGATGAGCGCCAGCGTCGCCAGGCCGATGCGTACGTATCTAGCCTCGGATTCCATTGCCGTCCCCCTTATTCTTTCATGCGGGCGGAAAAATAGGCCCGTATCCAGTCGTGCTTCACACGCGCCACCTCGGCCACCGGGCCGTCGGCGATCACCTTGCCACCGTGCAGCACCACCACCCGGTCGACCAGTCCCCAGAGGGTATCGAGATCATGGGTGGTCAGCAACGCGGTCAGCCCCAGGCTGTCGCACAGGGTGCGCAGCAGGGTGTCGAAGGCGCGTGCGCTGATGGGGTCGAGGCCGGAGGTGGGCTCGTCGAGGAACAGCATCTCCGGCTCCAGGGCCAGGGCGCGGGCCAGGGCGGCGCGCTTCTTCATGCCGCCGGACAGCTCGGCCGGCCGCTTGCCGGCCGCCTCGGGCGGCAGGCCGGCCAGGCGGATCTTGAGGTCGATCACCCAGTTACGCAGCGCCTCCGGCAGGCCGGTGTGCTCGCGCAGCGGCGCGCCGACGTTTTCCGCCACGGTCAGCGAGGAGAACAGGGCGCCTTCCTGGAACAGCACGCCGAAGCGCCGACGCAGGGCGTCGAGGCCGGCCGGCGGCAGCGCCCAGACATCCTCGCCGAGCAGGCGGATGCGGCCGCCCTGCGGTTGCATGAGGCCGATGCACTGGCGCAGCAGGACGGTCTTGCCGGTGCCGGAACCGCCGATCAGGGCGACGATCTCGCCCCGCCGCACCCGGAAGGAGACGCCGTCGTGCAAGTGCTGGCCGCCCAGCACGGTCTTGATGCGGTCGATTTCCAGCACGCTGTCCATCACAGCTCCGGGTGCACGATGGCATAGAAGGCGTTGATCAGGATCACCGCCATCAGGCTGGCCACCACGGTGGCGGTGGTGCGCTCGCCGACGCTGCGGGCGTCACGGCTGACCGCGAAGCCGTTGCGGCAGGCGATGAAGGCGATGGCGACGGCGAAGGCCGGGGTCTTGGATAGGCCGAAGGTGACGGTGCTGAACGGCAGCACGTCACGCATGCGGATGAAGAAGGTGTGCAAGGTGATGTCGAGCTGGGCCGCCGCCACCGTGGCCGCCCCCAGCACCCCCATGAGATCGCCGAAGAAGGCCAGCAGAGGCATGGCGACGACGATGGCGAGCAGCCTGGGCAGCACCAGCACCTTGACCGGCGACAGGCCCAGGGTGGCGATGGCGTCGATCTCCTCGGTCACCTTCATGGCGCCGATCTGGGCGGTGAAGGCGGCGCCCGAGCGGCCGGCCACCAGTATGGCCACCAGCATGGGCGACAGCTCGCGCGCGATGGCGAGCGACACGCCGTCGACGATGAATATGTTGGCGCCGTACTTCTCGATCTGGATGCCGAGCAGGTAGGCGAACACCACGCCGATCAGGAAGGTCATCATGGCCACGATGGGCAGGGCGCCCAGGCCCACCGCCGAGAGCTGAACGAAGAACTCGCGCATGCGGAAGCCGGAGGGCCTGCGCAGCAGGTCGTAAAGCCCCTCGCTGATCTGGCCCAGCAGGACCAGCAGGCCGGGCAATTCGGCGGCGGCGCGGCTGACGCGGCGGCCGAGGGCGGCGGCGAGGCCCGGCCGCACCTCGGCCGCTGGCGCCGGCGCGGCCAGGCGATCGGTGACGAGGCGAACCAGGGCCAGGCGCTCGGCGTCGAAGCCGGCCAGCTCGACCGACGGCCAGGCGATGCCGGCCGCCGTGAGGCGGTGGTGGAGCAACATCAGGCCGGCGCTGTCGAGGCCGGTCAGCGCCGCGCCATCCAGGGTGATGCCGCCATGCTCGGGCAGGGCATGACCCGCCAGGGCCTGGTCGAGCGCCGCCAGGTTGGCCAGACGCCAGTCGCCGACGAGGCACAGCCGCCAGCCCGTCGTCGTCTTCTCGATGTCGAACGGGCGGGCCGCGTTCATGGCCGGGCCAGCCTTTCCAGCAGCCTGGCGTGGACGCCGCCGAAGCCGCCGTTGCTCATCACCAGGACGTGGTCGCCGGGCTGTGCGGCGGCGGCGACGGCCTCCACCAGTTCGTCCAGATCGTCATGGCTTCTGGCCCGGTCGCCCAAGGGGGCGAGGGCAGCGGTGGTGTCCCAGCCGAGGTCCTTCGAATAACAGAACACCCGCTCGGCATCGGCCAGGCTGCCGGCCAGCTGGTCTTTCATGGTGCCCAGTTTCATGGTGTTCGAGCGCGGCTCCAGCACCGCCAGGATGCGCGCCGAGCCCACCCGCGAACGCAGACCAGCCAGGGTGGTCGCGATGGCGGTGGGGTGATGGGCAAAATCGTCGTAGACGGTGACGCCATCGACCGTGCCGCGCACCTCCAGGCGGCGCCTGACGTTCTGGAACCGGGACAGGCCATCGATGGCCACCTGGGGCGCCACGCCGACGTGGCGGGCGGCGGCGATGGTGGCCAGGGCGTTGTGGCGGTTGTGCTCGCCCACCAGGTCCCAGCTCACCCGGCCGAGCACCTGGCCGTCCAGGCTGACGTCGAAGCTCGTCGCGTCGGCGGGTGCGGCCTTCCAGCCCAGGGTGGGGCCGGCGAAATACTCGACCCCGCTCCAGCAACCCCTGTCCAGCACCCGCGCGATGTTCGCGTCGCCGCCGTTGGCGACGATCAGGCCCTGGCCCGGCACCGTGCGCACCAGGTGGTGGAACTGGGTCTCGATGGCGGCGAGGTCGGGAAAGATGTCGGCGTGGTCGTACTCCAGGTTGTTCAGGATCGCCGTGCGCGGCCGGTAGTGGACGAACTTGGAGCGCTTGTCGAAGAAGGCGGTGTCGTACTCGTCCGCCTCGATGACGAAGAAGGGCGACTCAGTCAGCCGGGCCGAGACGCCGAAGTTCATCGGCACGCCACCCACCAGGTAGCCTGGATTCAGCTTGGCGTCTTCGAGTACCCAGGCCAGCATGGCCGAGGTGGTGGTCTTGCCGTGGGTGCCCGCCACCGCCAGCACCCATTTGTCCCGGAGGACATGCTCATACAGCCACTGTGGCCCGGATACATAGGGTAGGCCGCGGTCGAGGATGGCCTCCATGAGCGGCTGCCTACCCCGGCTCACCACATTGCCGATCACGAACACGTCAGCGCCGATGTCGGCCTGCTCGGCGCCGAAGCCCTCGATTAGCTCGATGCCCTGTTCGCGCAACTGGGTGCTCATGGGCGGATAGACCTGGGCATCGCAACCGGTGACCGTGTGGCCGGCCTGCCTGGCGATCACCGCGATGCCGCCCATGAAGGTGCCGCAGATGCCGAGGATGTGGATGTGCATGGTTGCCGGTGCTGTGGATATGCGGCGGATTATAACGGGCTGGCAAAGCGCCCAGACTGCATCCAGGAAAACACTGAATCGATTCTGATGTCGGCGTTCCCACACGGGCGGGAACGCCGCTGAATCAAAAGGCTGGATGCCCGCCTGTGCGGGCATGAAGAAAAAATCAGCGGGTCCCTAAGTGAGCCAGTTCTCAACCCCCAACCCTTCCACCCGGGCAAACTCCCCGACATTATCCGTGACCAGCACCGCCCCCAGCGCCTGGGCGTGGGCGGCGATCATCAGGTCGTAAGGGCCGATCAAACGACCTTCCCGTTCCAATTGCGCACGGATCGGGCCGTAATGCCGGGCGGCTACCTCATCGAACGGCACGATGGGAAGGCCATCCAGGAGACAATCGAATACCCGCCGGTTGTGCTCCGCGCGTGCGCTCTTGGCGATGCCATACTCGATTTCGGCCACCACCACGGACGACAACAGAACCATGTTGGCCGGATGACGCGCCAGGCGTTCGGCCAGACCGGGCCGCTCCTTGCTCAGGGCGATCAGAATATTGGTGTCCAGCAGGTACGGCATGGTCAATCGAGGTCGATGCCGTCCAGGGGCAGTTCGGCCGGGGTTTCGATATCGAGCCCGCCAAGACGCCAGGCTTCACGGAATACCTCTGCCGCACTTCGGTTGTGTCTGGGTTCCGGGATCAGGCGCGCGACCGGCTTGCCGCGCCGGGCGATGATGATCTCTTCACCCGCCTCGACGCGTTCCAACAAGGCGGACAGATGCGCCTTGGCCTCGGCGATTTGGACTTGTTGCATGGCGGCCTCCGTACATGACCAAGTTGGTCATGTCATTCTATGTGCCTGGCGTAAAAGGAACAATGGCTACTTGACCCCCGCCGCCTGCCGGTCGGCGTGGTAGCTGGACCTGACCAG
>JAQVJE010000216.1 GCA_028695325.1 Gallionellaceae bacterium | reverse complement strand
GCCAGGCGCTCCAGCACCTGTTCCTCGCGGCCGCTGGCGATCACCGTGTGGGCCCCGCTGCGGGCGGCACGCCTGGCGGCCAGTATCTTGGTCAGCATGCCGCCGGTGCCGATGCCGGTGCCGGCGCCGCCGGCCATGGCCTCCAGTTTCGGGTCGCCGGCCACCGCCTCGTGCACGAACTCGGCGTCCGGGTGCTTGCGCGGGTCGGCGGTGTAGAGGCCGGGCTGGTCGGTCAGGATGATCAGGGCGTCGGCCTCGATCAGGTTGGCGACCAGGGCCCCCAGGGTGTCGTTGTCGCCCACCTTGATCTCGTCGGTGGTGACGGTGTCGTTCTCGTTGATGATGGGGATCACCTTCAGCGCCAGCAGGGTGCGCAGGGTGCTGCGGGCGTTGAGATAGCGCTCGCGGTCGGCGAGGTCGGCGTGGGTGAGCAGGACTTGGGCGGTGTGCAGGCCGTGCGCCTTGAAGCCGCGCTCGTAGGCCTCCACCAGGCCCATCTGGCCCACGGCGGCGGCGGCCTGGAGTTCGTTGAGCGCGTGCGGGCGTTTGCTCCAGCCCAGGCGCTTGACGCCCTCGGCGATGGCGCCGCTGGAGACCAGCACCACCTCCTTGCCCAGCTTGTTGAGGGCGGCGATCTGCTCGGCCCAGAGGGCGAGGCGTGCATGGTCGAGGCCGCGACCGTCGTTGGTGACCAGGGCGCTGCCTACCTTGACCACGATGCGGCCGGCATCGGCGATGACCGAGCGGCTCATTCGGCAGTGCCCTCGGCGTCCTCGGCGGGCGGCGCCTCGGTGCGCTTCATCTCGTCCAGGGCATCCATGATGGCGTAGGTGAGGGGCTGGCAGTTGTTACCGCTGATGGCGGCGATGGCGAACACTGGGCCCTGCCACTCGTACGTCTCGACGAAGGCGTCGACGCGGGCCTGGCGTTCCGCCTCGGGGATCAGGTCGAGCTTGTTGAGGACCAACCAGCGCGGCTTGCGGTAGAGCTCCTCGTCGTACTTCCTCAGCTCCTCGACGATGGCGCGGGCCTCGCGTACCGGGTCGGTATCCGGGTCGAAGGGGGCCAGGTCGACCAGGTGCAGGAGCAGGCGGGTGCGCGCCAGGTGGCGGAGGAACTGGTGGCCGAGGCCGTGGCCCTCGGCAGCACCCTCGATCAGGCCGGGGATGTCGGCGATGACGAAGCTGCGGTCGGTGTCGACACGCACCACGCCCAGGTTGGGGTGCAGGGTGGTGAACGGGTAGTCGGCGACCTTGGGCCGGGCCGCCGAGACGGCGCGGATGAAGGTGGACTTGCCGGCGTTGGGCATGCCCAGCAGGCCGACGTCGGCGAGCACGCGCAGCTCCAGTTGCAGGCGGCGTTCCTCGCCCGGTTCGCCCGGTGTGGATTGGCGCGGCGCCCGGTTGGTGCTGGACTTGAAGTGCAGGTTGCCCAGTCCGCCCTTGCCGCCCTTGGCGAGAAGGGCGCGCTGGCCGTCCTGGGCGAGGTCGGCGATCAGCTCGCCCGAATCTTCGTCGCGGATCACGGTGCCCACCGGCACGCGCAGGGTGATGTCGTCGGCGCCCTTGCCGTAGCAGTCGGAGCCGCGGCCACCCTCGCCATTCCTGGCCTTGAAGTGGCGGGTGTAGCGGTATTCCACCAGGGTGTTGATGTTGCGGTCGGCCACCGCCCAGACGCTGCCGCCGCGGCCGCCGTCGCCGCCGTCGGGGCCGCCCAGCGGGATGAACTTCTCGCGCCGGAACGAGACGGCACCATTGCCGCCCTTGCCGGCGGCCACCTCGATGCGGGCCTCGTCGATGAATTTCATGTCCGTGTACCGGTAAATAAAAAAAGCCCTATCCTCGGATAGGGCTCTCTCGATCGGGTGGCGATCAGGCCTGGACCGGGATCACGCTGACGGTGCGGCGCTGCTGCGGACCCTTGAGGCGGAACTCGACGACACCGTCGACCAGGGCAAACAGGGTGAAGTCCTTGCCGACGCCGACATTCAGGCCGGGATGGAACTGGGTGCCGCGCTGCCGGACCAGGATGTTGCCGGCCGGGACGAACTGGCCGCCGTAGCGCTTGACGCCCAGCATCTTGGGCTTGGAATCGCGGCCGTTACGTGAGCTGCCGCCTGCCTTTTTGTGTGCCATGGTTCAATGCTCCTGTCAGGCGGAAATGCCGTCGATGCGGATTTCCGTGTAGTTCTGGCGATGGCCCTGGGTCTTGCGGTAGTGCTTGCGGCGACGCATCTTGTAGATCATCACCTTCTCGCCACGACCGTGCGACAGGACAGTTGCCTTGACGCTGGCGCCGGCCACCACGGGGGCGCCGACCTTGATGTTGTCGCCGTCGGCGACCATCAGTACGTCGTCAATGGTAATTTCGCTGCCGACTTCGGCAGGCAGGCTTTCGACCTTGAGTTTGCCACCGGCCGCGACCTTGTATTGTTTGCCACCGGTACGGATAACCGCGTACATGCTTCGCTCCAGAAAAATCGGCTATGCAGAGAACGGCGGATTATATCCATCACCGGGACGAATCGCAAACGAAAATAACGGTATAGTTTCACGACTATGCAAACCGCCCCCCTGACGCGCCGCCTGGCCTGCCTGTTCTACGACGCACTGCTCCTGCTGGCGGTGCTGTTCGTGGCGGGCTTCGTCGTGGTCGGCCTGCTGCCCGACGTCAGCGCCGGCCTGCCCAGGCTGCTCTACCAGGGCTGGCTGCTGCTGGTCGCCGGGGTCTATTTCACCTGGTCCTGGCGGCGCGGCGGCCAGACCCTGGCCATGAAGACCTGGCGCATCCGCCTCATCACCGAGGCAGGTGCCGGCGTCGGCCTCGGTAGGGCCTGGCTGCGCTATGGCCTTGCCATCCTCGGCCTCATCGCCTTCGGCATCGGTTTCCTGTGGGCCTTGTGGGACGCCGACCGGCAGTTCCTGCATGACCGCCTGGCCGGTACCCGGCTGGTGATGGCGGTGGCCTAGTCAGCGCGCCTCGATCCGCCAGAGGGCGACCAGGGCCGCCGTGGTGAACACCGCCAGTGGCAGCAGGGCGCTGAGCACTGGCGGCCAGTCGTTGAGCAGGCCGATGTGGCCGAATACGCGGTTGAGCAGATGGAAGCCGAGGCCGATCAGTATGCCCAGCATGATCCGGCTGCCGATCTTGCCGCTGCGCGCCTGCTGGTAGGCGAAGGGCAGCGCCAGCAGCAGCATCACCGGCGCGGCGAAGGGATAGGCCAGCTTGTTCCACAGTGCGATTTCGTAGCGGGTGGCGCGCTGCTGGTTGGCCTTCAGATAGCCGACGTAGGAATACAGCGTGGCGATGGCCATGCGGTCGGGGTTCACCATCAACACTGCGAGCAGATCGGGGGTGATGGGGGAGCGCCAGTCCAGGCTCGTCATGCGGGCCACCCGGGTGCCGGT
>JAQVJE010000001.1:12202-56025 GCA_028695325.1 Gallionellaceae bacterium | reverse complement strand
GAGCCGGGCCACCATCGCCTCGGCGGCGGCCTTCTGTTCCGCCGTGTGCCAGAAGATGGCCGAGCGGTACTGGCTGCCGACGTCGTTGCCCTGGCGGTCCGGGGTGGTGGGGTCGTGGATGGCGAAGAACACCTCCAGCAGGGCCTCGTAGCCGATCACGGCCGGGTCGAAGCGGATCTGAACCACCTCGGCGTGGCCCGTGCGGCCGCTGCACACCGCTTCGTAGCTGGGCCGATCGACCTGCCCTCCCATGTAGCCGGATACCACCGCCTCGACGCCCTTCAACTGCTGGAAGGCGGCCTCCAGGCACCAGAAGCAGCCTCCTGCCAGGGTGGCGATCTCGCTCATGCTATCAGTCCTTCGCCAGCAGGCGTTCGGCCAGCCTCACCCAGTAGCTGGCGCCGAGGGCGAGGATGTCGTCGTTGAAGTCGTAGTGGGGGTTGTGCAGCATGCAGCCGCCCTCGCCCAGGCCGTTGCCGATCCAGACGTAGCAGCCCGGCCGCTCGTTGAGGAAGTAGGCGAAGTCCTCGGCACCCATGGAGGGGTGGCGGTCCTTGTGAACGTTGCCGGGGCCGACCAGGCTGGCGGCGATCTCGCGGCAGACGGCGGCCTCGGCGGCGGTGTTGACGGTGGGTGGGTAGCCGCGCCGGTAGTCGAGGCTGGCCTGGACGCCGTGGGCGACGCCGATGCCGTGGCAGATGCGCTCCATGGCCTCCTCGGCCTGGTCGCGCAGTTCGTTCTTGAAGGCGCGCAGGGTGCCCCCCAGGTAGGCCTCGTCCGGGATGATGTTGTAAGCCTCGCCACCGGCCCGGAGGCGGGTGATCGACAGGACCACCGATTCGAGCGGGTCGACGGTGCGGCTGACCACCGACTGCAGGGCCTGCACCAGCGCGGCCATCGCCACCACCGGGTCGCGTCCCTGGTGCGGCATGGCGGCATGGGCGCCGTGGCCGCGCACGTGGATGTCGAACTGGTCGGCGCAGGCCATCACCGGGCCGCCGTGCACGGCGAACTGGCCGGCCGGCAGGCCGGGCCAGTTGTGCATGCCGAACACCTGCTGCATGGGGAAGCGTTCCAGCAGGCCCTCCTCGATCATCACCCGGGCGCCGCCCACGGTCTCCTCGGCGGGCTGGAAGATGAAGTACACGGTGCCGTCGAAGTCGCCCTCCTTGGCCAGGTGCTCGGCGGCGCCCAGGAGCATGGCGGTGTGGCCGTCGTGGCCGCAGGCGTGCATGCGGCCATCATGGCGGGAGCGGTGCGGGAAGACGTTCTGCTCGGCCAGCGGCAGGGCGTCCATGTCGGCCCGCAGGCCGATGGCGCGCGGGCCGCTGCCGCGCTTCAGCACGCCCACCACGCCGGTCCCGGCCAGCCCCTCGTGGACCTCGATGCCGGCGGCGCGCAGGGTGTCGGCGACCACCGCGGCCGTGCGGCGTTCCTCGAAGGCGAGCTCGGGATGGGCGTGCAGGTCGCGCCGCAGGGTGGTGAGGCGTGCGCGTTGCTCGAGCAGGGCGGGGATCGGTTGCATGGCGGTCGGCAGAAAAAAGAAAAAGGCCCGTGCCCGCAGGCACGGGCCGGGCCACGGGGGATTACTTGAGGACGACCAGCTGGACGCGGCGGTTCTTCATGCGGCCCTCGCGGGTCTTGTTGTCCGCCACCGGCCGGGCCTCACCGTAGGAGACCACCGCCATGCGGTGCAGCGGCAGGCCGCCCTCGTGGTAGAGAAAGTCGCGCACGGCCTCGGCGCGGGCCATGGCCAGGCGGTGGTTGGTCTCGGTGGTGCCGGAGTTGTCGGTATGGCCCTGGATCTCCAGGAATACGTTCTTGTTTTCCTCCTTCAGGCGGCTGGCGAAGGCGGCCAGGGCCTGCTTGGCCGCGTCGGTCAGGCTGGTCGAGTTGAGCTTGAACGGCGCCACCTCGTCGCTTAGCTGGGTCTCGTAGACCAGCTTGCCCTCGGCCAGTTCGCCCGCCGCGATGGCCCGCTCCAGGGCCTCCTTGGCGCTCGCCGTGGCCTGGGCGGCCTCGCCCTCGACGCGCGTCAGGCGTTCCGCCAGAGTGTCGAGACGGCCGCCCTGCTCGGCCAGGCGCTGGTCGCCGCCATCGAGGCGGGTGATGGCGCTGGCGACCAGGGTCTCCAGGCTGCCGAGGCGCTGGTCGGTGGCGGCCAGGCCGTCCTTCACCGTGTCGATGCGTTGGTTGACGGCGGCCAGGGCGGCGGCGTCAGCGGACGTGCCAGACGGCGCCGCGGCGAGACGTTCTTCCAATGCCTTGAGGCGTTCGGAGGCGGCCAGGATGGCGGTGGTGTTCTCGTCGATGCGCTTG
This sequence comes from Gallionellaceae bacterium, assembly GCA_028695325.1. GTDB lineage: Bacteria > Pseudomonadota > Gammaproteobacteria > Burkholderiales > Thiobacillaceae > Parasulfuritortus. Next base: position 53,706 of record JAQVJE010000001.1, on the reverse strand, counting down.
GCGGAGGCGTCGACCTGGGCCGCGATGGTGTCGATGCGGGGGTCGCCGCTCGCGGGTATCGCGGTGGGGGCGGCCTCGGCCACGGGGGCCTGTACGGCCTCGACCGGGGCCACCGGCGCGGCTTCGGTCGGGGCGAGATCGACCGCGGTGATCGGGGTCAGCGGGCTGACGCTGGCCGCCGTAGCCTTGACCGCGGCGATCTCGTTCGCCAGGGCGGCGCGGTTGGCCTCGACCTGGGTGCCGAGGGCGGCCAGGCGGCCGTCGAGGTCGTCGACGCGCTGTCGGCCGGCGGCGATGTCGGCGGCGTTGTCGGTGATGCGCTGGCTGGCGGCGGCCAGGTCGCCGGCGACGCCCTGCACCTTGCCCTCGACGCCGGTCAGTCCGGCGCGGGTCTCGTCCATCCGGCCGCCCAGTTCGGCCTGGCCGGCCTCGGTCTTGGCGACGCGGGCCTCGGTCTCGGACAGCCAGCGGGTGTTGGTGTCCAGGCGCTGGTGGGCCGTGCTCAGCATCGCCTGCAACTCGTCGATACGCTGGCTGACCGCGCCGACCTCCTGCTGGACGAACTCCTTGCTGGCGCAGCCGCTCAGGGCGAGGGCGATCAGCACGGGCAGGACGAGTGGCTTTCCGATAGGCGGTCTGGCGCGCATGGCTGGGGTCTCCTTGGTCGTTGGTCTGTCCCGCCGCAGGCGGTTTTTTGAAGGCAATAGATTAGGCCAGTCCGTTGCGTAAATCCACCCTGGGCAACCAGGTTGGTCCACCCGGTTGCGACCGGGTTGCTAACCCCGCCGGGGGGTGCCGCCTAACTTTACGCCAAGGCCGGCAATGCCGGCATGGAACGGAAGGAGAGGATCATGATGGCGACGACGAAATGGTTGGCGATTCTGGCGATGGCGGTCATGGCCGGCGACCAGGCCTGGGCGGATGCGAGCGGCAACGGCATCGTGCCGCCGCTGAGTAGGGCGGAGGGTTGGGAACGGGTCGGCGCTGCCGGCAACCCGGCGCAGTCGGTGGTGACGCCGGCGCACTCGCTGGCGCCCGGCGAGGGCGGCCTGCAGGCGCGCAAGGTCGAGATGGTGCGGCGTATGTTCTGGATTGTCCTGGCGCATCGCTGAGGCGATCGGGCCTGCACCTTGCCGGCAGCGGGGAACGTCCCTGGCGGGACGTTCCCCGAGTGTTATCTTTGCAACCGACGAACTGACGCGACGAGGGGGGGCACCATGGTCGACATCGTGAAGCTGCTGCAACTGATGGCGGATAAGGAGGCCTCCGACCTCTTCTTTACCGCTGGCACCCCGGTCCACATCAAGATTGAAGGGGTGGTCCAGCCGGTCGACGCCGAGGCGCTCCGCCTGGACGACGTCCGCACCCTTGCTTATTCGCTGATGAACGAGGAGCAGGTCCGGCGTTTCGAGAGCGCCTGGGAGATGAACTTCGGTTATGGCCTGCAGGGGGCCGGCCGCTTCCGGGTCAACGTCTTCCGCCAGCGCGGCGCCGTGGCCATGGTGATCCGCCGCCTGTCCATGCGCATCCCTGGCCTCGACGAGCTCGGTCTGCCGGCGATGCTCGCCGACATGGCGAACGAGCGGCGCGGCCTGATCCTGGTGGTGGGTGCCAGTGGTTCGGGCAAGTCGACCACGCTGGCGTCCATGCTGTCGACGCGCAACGCCAGCACGCCCGGCCACATCCTCACCATCGAGGATCCCATCGAGTACATCTTCCGGCACCAGCAATCGATCGTGAACCAACGCGAGGTCGGTACCGACACCGAGTCCTACGCCACTGCGCTGCTCAATGCCCTGCGCGAATCCCCCGACGTCATCATGATCGGCGAGATACGCGACCGGGCGACCATGCAGGAGGTGATCAACTTCGCCAACACCGGCCACCTCTGCCTGTCCACCCTGCATGCCATCAATGCCCACCAGGCGCTCACCCGCATCGTCAACCTGTTCCCGCTGGAGACCCGCGCCACGGTGCTGTTCGATCTCGCCGCCTGCATGCTCGGTATCGTCGGCCAGCGCCTGGTGCGCGGCGTCGATGGGCGGCGCATCCCGGCGGTCGAGGTGTTCGTCGCCGACTACCACATGAAGCAGTTGATCCGCGATGGCCGCCTGGACGAGATCAAGGACATGATGGAGCGGGGTGGCCACGAGCAGATGCAGAGCTTCGACCAGGCCATCGTCAAGCTCTACAAGGAGGGCCGTATCGGCCTCGAGGAGGCGCGCGCGAACGCCGACTCGCCACGCCAGTTCCATCTGCTGGTGCATGGCGAGGCGGCCGACGGCCAGGAGGCCGGGATGCCGTCGGGCGGCCGGGCCACGACGGCACTGCCTGAAATCGAGATGTGAGCCGGGGCCGGCGCTGCCGGCAAAAAATGGGGCGGCCGGGGCCGCCCCTAAATGACCGCGATCGTCACTCCGCGGATGTCCTGCTCAGAGACATTCTTTGCCCGCTGCACCCGTCACAGGTAGCGCCAGCCGATATACAGGCTGGACACGGCGATGCCGGCCAGCATCAGGGGGAAGGCGGCCAGCATGAAGGGAAGGAACCGGATCGGCGCCCCGGCGCGCTCGGCGAAGCCGGCCACCACCAAGTTGGCGGAGGCACCCACGAGGCTGCCGTTGCCGCCCAGGCAGGCGCCCAGGGCGAGCGACCACCACAGGGTGTTGAGGTTCTCGGCGCCCACCACCGGCCCCAGGTTCTGGATCACCGGGATCATGGTGGCGACGAAGGGGATGTTGTCGACCACGGCGGAGATGATGGCCGAGGACCACAGTATCACGTAGGCGGTGAAGGCCAGTTCGCCGCCGGTGAACTGCACCAGGGCGTCGGCGGCGATCTTGAGGGCGCCGGCCTTCTCCACCCCGGCCACCACGACGAACAGGCCGACGAAGAAGAAGATGGTGACCCACTCGACCTCGGCGAAGCTCTTGTGCACCTGCTCGGACTGGTGTTCGGCGTCGTGGCCGGCGGCGCGCAGCAGGAGCAGCAGGGCGGCGCCGAACATGGCGACGGTGGCGGGCTCCAGGCCGAGCGAGTGGGCGAACACGAAGCCGGTGATGGTCAGCGCGGTGACCGCCAGGGCCTGCTTGAGCAGCCTGACGTCGGTGATGGCCTGGCGCTCGTCGAAGGCCATCACCTGGTCGCGGGCATCCTGGTCGGCGCTGAGCTTGCGGCCCCAGAACCACCACAGCGGCAGCATGGTGAGGGCGAGGACGACGAGGGCGACCGGCGCCAGGTTGACGACGAACTGGTTGAAGGTGAGGCCGACCGCCGAGCCGATCATGATGTTGGGTGGGTCGCCGATCAGGGTGGCGGTGCCGCCGATGTTGGAGGCGAAGATGATGGCGAACAGGAAGGGGTAGGGATTGATGCGCAGGGCATCGGTGATCAGCAGGGCCACCGGGGCGATCAACAGAACAGTCGTCACGTTGTCGAGCAGGGCCGAGAACAGGGCGGTGACCAGGGCCAGCATGACCATCAGGCCCCAGGGGTCGGCCTTGACCAGCTTGGCGGCCTTCACCGCGACGTACTGGAAGACACCGCTCTTCTGGGTGATGGCGACGATCACCATCATGCCGGTCAACAGGCCGATGGTGTTGAAGTCGATGCCGGCGAAGGCTTCGTTCTGGTGCAGCACGCCGGTCAGGATCATGACCCCGGCGCCGAGCAGGGCGACGATGGCGCGGTTGATCCGCTCGGTGACGATGACCGCGTAGGTCAGTACGAACACGGTCAGGGCGACCACCAGCGGCGACAGGCCCAGGATGACCTCGGTGGCGGTGTGGGCGGCGCCGTGCATGGTCAGGCGGTCTGCGACTTGTGCAGCAGGTGGGTGAGCAGGATGCGCCGGCTCAGCATGCCGACCAGGTGGCCCCGTTCGTCGACCACCGGCAGGGGGGCGGAGGTATGGCTGAGGCGGTTGGCGGCCTCCAGCAGCGGGGTGTCCTGGCGCACAGCCTGGACGCTGGCGTCGACCAGCTCGCTGGCCGGGCGGCCGGCGTTGCGGCGCAGGTGGTCGAGCAGCATGGGCAGGGCGTCGCCGACGAAGTTGAGGTCGCCGACGCCGCCCTCGACGCGCGCGCTGGCCGGCAGCAGGGCACGCAGTATGGCGTTGCTGCTGATCACCCCGGCCAGGCGGCCGTCGGCCGTGCACAGCGGGATGTGGTTCACCTGGCGCTGGATCATCAGGCTCATGGCCTGGTCCACCGTGGCCTCGGGCGGCAGGGTCAGGGTGGGCGGGCAGACGGGCAGGACGCGTACGGTCATGGTCGACGGATGGCAGGAGGGTGGCCGCGCATCCTACCTATCCGGCCCGTGCGTGGCATCAGGAAGTACCGTAAGGGAAACACTTACATCGGGCGCGCGTGGGCGAGGAGGGCCTTTTCCAGCTCCACCAGCAGGAACAGCAGCAGGCCGAACAGCAGGATGCCGGCCCAGGCGGCAGCGTCGAGGCCCGCAGTGCCGAACAGGGCCTGCATCGCAGGCAGATAGGTGAACAGGCCCTGGAAGAAGATCAGGATCAGGGTGGTGAGCCAGACGTAGGGGTTGCCGGTCAGGGCACCCAGTGCGAGGGCCGGGGCGGTCAGGCGGCGGCAGTTGAACAGGTAGACGATCTCGCCCATGACCAGGGCGTTTACCGCCGCGGTGCGGGCAGCCTCGAGCGATATGCCGCGCATCTCCTGCCAGAGGAACAGGCCGAGGCCGCCGAGGGTGAGCAGGGCGCTGACGAAGACGATACGCCAGACCAGGAAGGGCGACAGCAGGGCCTCGGCGGGGTCGCGTGGCGGCCGCCGCATGATGTCGGGCTCGGCCGGCTCGAAGGCGAGGGCCAGCGCCAGGGTGACGGCGGTGATCATGTTCACCCACAGTATCTGGGCCGGGGTGATCGGCAGGGTGAGGCCGAGCACGATGGCGGTGAGCAGGATGGCCGCCTCGCCGCCGTTGGTCGGCAGGATGAAGACGATGGCCTTCTTGATGTTGTCGTACACCGTGCGGCCTTCCTCGACGGCGGCGGCGATGGAGGCGAAGTTGTCGTCGGCGAGCACCATCTCGGCCGCCTCCTTGGCCGCCTCGGTGCCCTTCTGGCCCATGGCGACGCCGACGTCGGCACGCTTCAGGGCGGGGGCGTCGTTGATGCCGTCGCCGGTCATCGCCACGACATGGCCGTCGGCCTGCAGGGCGTGCACAAGGCGCAGCTTGTGTTCCGGGCTGGCACGGGCGAAGACCTCGGCGTGCCCGGCCAGTTCGCGCAGGGCCTCGTCGGACATGGTCTCCAGCTCGTTGCCGGTGCTGGCCATGCCGTTGCGCGCCAGGCCGATGCGCTGGCCGATCGCCAGGGCGGTGTCGGCATGGTCGCCGGTGATCATCACCACCCGGATGCCGGCCGCCTGGCAGTTGGCGATGGCGGCCGCGCTCTCCTCGCGCGGCGGGTCGGCAATGCCCACCACCGCGAGCAGGGTGAAGCCGCCCGCCTCGACGTCGGCGAAGTCCAGGCTGGCCGGCACGCGGTCGAGCTCGCGCACTGCCAGGGCCAACAGGCGCATGCCGGCCGCCGCCGCTGCGCTCATGCGGGGTCGCCAGGCGGCAAGGTCGAGGGGGCGGTCCTCGCCGGCCTGGCGCTGCCGCCGGCACAGCTCCAGCACACGTTCCGGTGCACCCTTCAGGTAGATCATGCCGTGGCCGCGGTGGTCGTGGTGCAGGGTGGCCATGAAGCGATGGCGCGCCTCGAACGGGATGACGTCGATGCGCGGCAGGGCCTCGTGCTCGTAGGCCGGCTGCAGGCCGGCCTTCATGGCGAGGGCGACCAGGGCGCCCTCGGTGGGATCGCCGGCCAGTTCCCAAGCGTCGCCGGCGCGGCTCAGGGCGGCGTCGTTGCAGAGCAGGCCGGCACGGGCGATCTCGATGATCCCGGGATGCTCGTCCACCGCCACGTCGAGGCTGTCCAGGCTGAAGCCACCGTGGGGCGCATAGCCGACGCCGCCGATGCCGTAGGTGGCCTCGGCGGTGATGAGGGACTGCGCGGTCATCTCGTTGCGCGTCAGGGTGCCGGTCTTGTCGGTGCAGACCACCGTCACCGAGCCGAGCGCCTCCACCGCCGGCAGGCGGCGGATGATGGCGTTGCGCCGGGCCATGCGCTGGACGCCGATGGCCAGGGTGATGGTCACCACCGCCGGCAGTCCCTCGGGGATGGCGGCCACCGCCAGGCCGACCGCGGCCAGGAACATCTCGTCGGCGGCATAGTCGCGCACCAGGGTGCCGAAGACGAAGGCCAGGCCGGCGATGGCCAGGATGGCCCAGGTGAGCCAGAAGGCGAAGACGCTCATCTGGCGCAGCAGCGGCGTCGCCAGGGTCTGCACCTCGGCGAGCAGGCGGCTGATGCGGCCTATCTCGGTGGCGGCGCCGGTCGCCACCACGACGCCGACGCCCTGGCCGTAGGTGACCAGGGTGCCCGACCACGCCATCGAGGCGCGGTCGCCGAGGGGGGCGTCGGCGGCGACCGCCGCGGTGCGCTTGTCGACCGGCAGCGACTCGCCGGTCAGCGCTGCCTCCTCGATCTTCAGCCCCTTGGCCTCGATGAGGCGCAGGTCGGCCGGCACGCGGTCGCCGGGGGCGAGGAATACGATGTCGCCGGGCACCAGCAGTTCGGCCGGCAGGTTGCGGCGGATGCCGTCGCGCAGGACCAGGGCGGTCGGCGACAGCATCTTGCGGATCGCCTCCAGGGCGTGCTCGGCCTTACCTTCCTGGATGAAGCCGATGATGGCGTTGATCACCACGACACCGAAGATCACCCCGCTGTCGATCCAGTGTTCGAGCCCGGCGGTGACCAGGCCGGCCACCAGGAGGACGTAGATCAGTATGTTGTGGAACTGCAGCAGGAAGCGCTGCAGCGGCCCGCGCCGGCGCGGTGGCGGCAGGCGGTTGGCGCCGTGCCGGGCCAGCCTGGCCTCGGCCTCGGCCTGGCCGAGGCCCTGGCGGTGGCTGGCCAGGGCCGCCAGGGTGTCGGCGATGTCGCGGTGGTGCCAGGTGGGGGGGGGCGGTATCTCGGGCATGGTTGGCTGGTCGGTGGCCCTCTCAGCCTAGCAGTTGGCCGGGATCTTCCTCGCGCAGTCGCGGGAAAGACCCGGCCGCCCCGCTCACTTGTCAGACCACTCGCGGATCTTGCCGGCCGCCCATTCACGGCCGCCCAGGCCGAAGGCCAGGGCGAGCATCAGGACGAGTCCACCGAAGGCGATGGAGAAGGCTGCGGTGACCAGCTGGGTACCGATCTGCAGCTGTTCCAGGGCCAGGAAGAAGGCGAACACCTGCACCATGTACTCGGCCGCGGTGCTCATGAACAGGGCATTGGGTGCCTTGATGCCGTGCAGCCAGGTGAACGCCACCCGGTTGATGAAGCGTGCCAGCAGGGTGCCGAACAAGAGGACCAGGATGGCGACCAGCACGTTGGGCAGGTAGAGCACGACCCGGTTGAGCAGTTCGGCCACGGTGCTGAGGCCGAGGCTGTTGGTGACCGAGACCGCCACCACCAGGATCACCAGCCAGTAGGCCAGGGCGCCGATCACGCTGGACAGTGACAGACGCACGCCGCCGGCATCGGCCAGGGCCTCGAGCCCAGACCTTTCCGCCATGCGGTCGAACTTGAGGGCCTTGAGCAGGCGTTCGACGCCGGTCCTGAGCAGGCGGGCGAGCAGCCAGCCGATGAAGAACAGCAGCAGGGCGGCCAGCAGCTTGGGCACGAAGATGGCGATCTCGCCCCAGAAGGCCTGCAGCGAGGCGAGGAAGATGTCGATCTGTTGGTTCATGTGCGGCTCCTTTGCCGGGTGACAGTCGGTCGGGGGATCGGGGACCGCGATGGTAGGCGGCCGGCCGGCCGTGGCAATCGGGAATTCACGTACGGGAAACACTTATGATGGGCGTGGTCAATCCGGTCCGGCCCCGGTCTCGAACGGTGAGTCGTGGGCGAAGCGTGGGCCGCCGTCCGGTTCCACCGGCACCAGGTCGTCCAGCCAATAGGCCTCGTCGTCGCGATGATAGATCATGAAGCGGGCGCGCAAGGCAGGATCCTTGGCGCGGTGATAGCGCAGGTAGATGTAGCGTTCGTCCACCGCCAGTATCTCGATCTTGCCGGATTCGTGCGACATGACGTAGCGCGCCCGCCGGGCCAGGCCGGAGCCCATGTGCATGGCCTCCTGGAAGATGGCAAAGCCACGCACGATGGGCACACGGTAGGGGGCGTTGCCGGCCGTGGGGCGGCCCTGGAACAGGTAGTAGGGCGGGCAGCCGATCCAGGATAGCTGGCGGAACAGCTCGCCCAGCACCGCCGGGTCGTCGTTGATGCCGGCGAGCAGCGGGCACTGGTTGGTCAGCATCACGCCGTGGCGGACCAGCGCGTCGAGGGCCTGGACGGCCGGTTCGGTGAGTTCGCGCGGGTGGTCGAAGTGGGCCATGACGTAGATGCGCCGGTCGGCCGTCGAATGGCGCTCGAACATGGCCAGCAGCTCGGGGTCGTCGAGGATGCGCCAGGGGTTGAAGGCCGGCATCTTGGAACCGATGCGGATGATGCGGACATGCGGTATCTCGCGCAGGCGGCCGATGATCTCGGCCAGGCGGCGGGTGCTCATCAGGAGGGGGTCGCCGCCGGTGAGCAGCACGTTGGTGACCTCGGGATGGGCGGCGATGTAGTCGAGGCCGTCCCACACCGACTTGTTGACCTCGTCGCTGCCGTCCATGAACAGGCGCTTGCGGAAGCAGTAGCGGCAATAGCCACCGCACACCTCATTGCACAGCAGCAGCACGGTGTCGGCGTATTTGTGCTGGACGCCGTGGCTGACGGTGACCGCCGCCTCGTTGCAGGCGTCCAGCCTGCCCCATGGCTCCAGTTCGTCGGCCCGCGGGATGATCAGCCGGCGGATGGGGTCGTCGGGGGCGTTCCAGTCGATGAGGCCGAGGTAATACTCGCTGCTGCGGAAGACGTACTGGTTTGCCACCGCTTGCAGCGTGGCGAGCTCGTCGCTGTCCTTGAGGGCGGGGATGGCAGCCAGATCTTTTATGTAACGCATGCGGACTCCTGCAAAAAAAAAACGGGCCTATGCCCGTAATGGGAGTCCATTGTCCGGTTTCCGGCGGCGCCGGTAATCCGTGCGCCTACGTACGGGGTTGCCGTACACGCGTCGTGCGCGGCCGCAGCATCTGGCGGTGCGTGGCCCAGGCGGCCAGGGCGGCGGCAGCCATGGTCCAGGCCAGGGGGGCGGCGCTGGCGCCGTGCGCCAGTCCCATGGCGGTGCCGGCCAGGGTGGCGAGGCCGAACTGCAGGGCACCGATCAGGGCCGAGGCAGTGCCGGCGCGCTGGCCGTGGGTGGCGAGGGCGGCGGCGGTAGCGTTGGGCACGACGAAGCCCAGGCTGGCGATGGCCACTGTCATGGGCGGCAGCAGGGCGGCCAGGGAGGGTTCGCCGGCCAGCGGCAGGCAGGCCAGCCAGAGCGCCGCGCCGGCCAGCACCTGCAGGGCGCGGCGCAGCAGGTGGGTGGGCGCCAGCCCGCGCACCAGGCGGGCGTTGACCTGGCTGGCGACGATGAAGGCCAGCGCGTTGGCACCGAACAGCCAGCCGTACTCGACCGGCGTCAGGCCGTGCAGGCCGATGAGGACGTGGGGCGAGGCGGCCAGGTAGGCAAAGAAGCCGGCCATGGCGAAGCCGGACGACAGCGCGTAGGCCATGAAGGCGCGCTCGCCCAACAGTGCGCGGAAGTTGTCGCCCACCCGGCGCCAGCTCAACGGCGCGGCATGGCGGGTGTCGTGGCTCTCCGCCAGACCGAGGCGCAGGGCGGCAAGGCAGGCGGCGCCGAAGCCGGCCAGCAGCCAGAAGATGGCGCGCCAGCCCCAGGCCTCGACCACCCAGCCGCCGGCCAGCGGGGCCAGGATGGGGGCCGCGCCCATCACCAGCATCAGCATGGACAGCGCGCGCGCCGAATCGTGCACGCCGCAGCGGTCGCGGATCACCGCCCGGGTGATCACCATACCGGCGCAGCCGCCGAGACCCTGGGCGAGACGCCAGGCGGCGAGCTGGTCGAGGTCGCCGGCCAGGGCGCAGGCGAGCGAGGCCAGGGTGTAGAGGACGAGGCCGACGTAGAGCGGCGGCTTGCGGCCGAAGCGGTCGCTGAGCGGGCCGTAGGCCAGCTGGCCTACGGCCATGCCGACGAAGAAGGCGGCCAGGGTGTATTCCGGCCGCCCGGCGCCGCCGGCGAACTCCACCGCCATGGCCGGGAAGCCGGGCAGGTACATGTCGATCGACAGCGGGCCGATGGCGATCAGCACGCCGAGCAGGATCAACCAGGGCGGCAGGCCGTTCGCGCAGGCGGGCTCGGTTTTCATGGCGGGGTCAGGAAGGGGCGGGACTCAACGTTACCGCAAAGCCGGCCCTGGCACCCCGCTCAGCGCATCTCGAAGGCCTCCTGATGGAAGCGCAGGCGGCCGCGCCAGGCCCTCTTCAGGCCCTCGCGCAGGTTGTCTGCGAGGCCGCGCGGGCCGCAGAACCATACCTCGGCGGGCCGCGTGGTGTCCTGGCCGGCCGCCAGTGCGGCGGCGTCTAGCCTCTCGCCCTGGCGCGTCCCATGCACGCTGAGATGGATGTCCGGCAGCGGCGCGCACAGCGCCTCGAGACGGGCGACGAAGGGGTCGGTCGCGCGGTCGCGGGTGCAGTAATGCAGATCGGCGGCCGGGGCCTGGCCAGGCGACGCCTGGAATGCCTCCAGCCAGGCCAGGAAGGGGGTGACGCCGATGCCGCCGGCGATCCAGATCTGCCGCGCGCGGCGGTCGTGGCGGTCGCTCAGGAAGCGGCCGTAGGGGCCTTCGACGCGCACCGCCTGGCCCGGTCTGAGGCGCGCCGGCAGGGTGCGGGTGTAGTCGCCCAGGGCCTTGATCTGGAAGTGCAGGCGGCGGTCGCCGCGGTCGGCGCTGGCGATGGTGAAGGGGTGCGCCCCTTCACCGTCCTCGAAGCTGACGAAGGCGAACTGGCCGGCCCGGTGGCCGCGCCAACCCGGTTCGAGCTGGCACTCGACGGCGATGCTGTCGGCGCCACTGTGCGTGACGGCGACGACTCGGCCGGCCACCTGGCGCGAACGGCCGATGTGGCCGGCCAGCGAGCGCACGCTGCCATAGAGGCCGGCGGCCACCATGAGGCCGGTCAGCCAGCCGACCGGCTGGCTCCAGTAGGCCAGGGGGGCGAGCAGGACGGCGTGGAAGGCGAGCATGAGGTAGATCACCGGCATCGCCTGGTGCAGCAGGCGCCAGGGTCGGTAGGGGAAGCGCCGCCAGAGGGTCAGCGCCAGCATCGCCAGGACGGCGTAGATGGCCCACTCGCCCATGTCTTCGGCGAGGTCGCGCATGGCCGCCAGGAGGCCGTCGGCGGTCTCCTCCGGCACGCGGCCGGCGCGGCCGACCGTGGCCTTGAGGATGTCGCCCGACATCTCGATCAGCCAGTGCAGGGCGGCGAAGGCGACCGCCAGGATGCCGGCCCACTTGTGGCAACGGTACATGCGGTCGAGACCGCCGAGCGGCCGTTCCAGCCAGGCCGGGCGGGCTGCCAGCAGCACGGCCAGCGACATCAGGGCGATGGCGACGAGGCCGCTGAGATAGAGAGCCTCCTGGCGGACCAGCCAGGGCAGGCTGGCGGCCGCGCTGGCAGGGGCGGCAGAGGCCCAGGCGAGGACGACCAGGATGGTCAGGCCGACGAGCAGTATCCGCATGGCACTGTCCCTCAACGACCGGCCGCCGGGGCGGCCGGCGGCAGGTCGTCGCGGCAGCGCCGCTCGCTGCACTCGGCGCCCAGGCGCCCGGCCAGGGCGGCGTCGCGCCGGCTGCTCGCTTTCTTGCGTGGCTCGATCTCGCCGTTCAACGGGTTGAGGCGCAGGCGGGCGCGGCGGCCGTCCGGGCCGGTGGCGCGCGCCTCATAGCTGCCATGCTCGCGCTCGATCTTCTCGATGTTGCGGTAGCCGGCGGCCTCCAGGCGCTCGGCGATCTGGGTCACCGTGAGCCAGGCGCGACCGGTGACGTGGTCGTCGTCGGCGGCGGCCGGCAAGGCAAGGACGGCGGCCACGAGGCAGGCGACGAGGGCGGGTATCAGGGTATTGTTGCGCATGGTGGGATTCTCCTGTGCTTGGAAGAGGCGGCGCGCCTCAATCGTCGTAGTAGCCGCGTTCGGCCCCGGCATGGCAGGCGACGCAGTTGGCCTTGCTGCGCACCTCCTTGTGGCGCCATTCCCAGTCCGGCACCTCGCGGTGCTCGCGCTGCCACCTGGGCAGCTCGGTGATGCGCAGGGGGGCGTTGTTCATGGCGACACCGCGCATCAGCTTGTCGTTGAAGCGCTGGCCGCCGGTGTCCGCCGCGTTGTCGACCAGATAGCGGGTGATGCGTGCGGCGGTGTCGGCATCGACGCTGGCATCGTCGCCGAAGTGGTTGCCGAGGTCGGCCATCATGCGGCGCCAGGAACTGGCCGGCAGCATCGCCGGGGCGAAGGCAAGGTGGCAGCTGCCGCATTCCTCCTTGACCATGGGGTCGGCGACCGGGGCATAGTAATGGCCGCCGCCGGCCTGGGCACGGTTCAGCACCAGGCCGGAGAATAACAGCGCGATGCAGGCGAGGGCGATGGGGCGATAGGGTATGTTCATGGTGTGTTCCTCCGGGTCTGTTTGCAGACGGTGGCTTACTGGCCGGCCATGTAGGTCAGCCAGTCGCCCTTTTCCTGGGCGCTGCAGGCGCGCCCGAGCACTTCGTTGCAGTTGCGCTTGAACCACTTCTCGACCTTGGCCGGGTCGCCGTAGCGCGCCGGCGTGACCGACAGCGCCATGGCCTCGATGGACTTGCCGGTCAGGGTGCGGCCGGGGCCGCGCGGGTCCTGGCCGTGGCAGCTGGTGCAGGCCGGGGTGTCGGCCTTGCCGGCGGCGAATGCGCGGGTGTGCAGGTCCTTGCCGCGCGCGGCGGAGAAGCCGGCGAAGGCCGGGCTGGCCGTGCGGGCGGCCGCGGCATAACCGGCCAGCAGGTCGTCGCGCGGGCCGGCGGCGGCGGTGCCGGCCAGGAGAGCGGCGGCGAGGGAGATGAGGGTGATGAGGGTGTGATGCATGGTGTCTCCTTGCGATGACTGGCGGATGGCGTGCACTATGGACGCTGCCGACTGAACGCAAGCTGAACCGGCCGTTCATCTGGCGTTCAGCCTCGGTGGGCTATTTGTCGTCACGGTCAAACGGAACGAGGTGACAATCATGACGGGCAGCATTGCAAGCAAGGCGGTGTGGATCGCGCTGGCGGCCTGCCTCGGGCTGGCCCTGCCGGCCTGGTCCGAGGACGATCACGACCGCGCCAGGCGTGCCCTGGAGGCGGGCGAGGTGCTGTCGCTGCGTAACATCCTGGAACGGGTCGAGCGCGACCACCCCGGCCAGGTCATGGAGATCGAACTGGAGCACGAGGACGGCGGCTGGCAGTACGAGATCAAGCTGTTGCGTCCGGGCGGCGCCCTGGTCAAGCTGAAGGTCGATGCCCGCGACGGTCGCGTGCTGGCCATCAAGGGCCGCGACGGCGGCGCGCGCCGGGCACCCTGATGCGCATCCTGGTGGTGGAGGACGAGCCGACCCTGGCCGCTCAGCTGGCCGAGGCCCTGGCTGCCGCCGGCTATGTGGTCGACACTGCGGCTAACGGCGTCGACGCTCACCACCTGGGTGCGACCGAGCCGTTCGATGCCGTTGTGCTGGACCTCGGCCTGCCCGGCCTGGACGGCCTCACGGTGCTCAGGAAGTGGCGCGCCGCCGGGCACGCCATGCCGGTGCTGATCCTGACCGCGCGCGATGGTTGGCACGAGAAGGTGGCCGGCATCGATGCCGGCGCCGACGACTACCTCGCCAAGCCGTTCCACATGGAGGAGTTGCTCGCCCGCCTGCGTGCCCTCATCCGCCGCGCCGGCGGCCACGCCAGCGCCGAGCTGGTCTGCGGGCCGCTGACCCTGGACACCCGCAGCGGCCGGGTCAGCGTGGACGGCCGCGCGCTGGCCCTGACCAGCCACGAGTACCGCGTCCTGGCCTATCTCATGCATCACCAGGGCGAGGTGGTCTCGCGCAGCGACCTGATCGAGCACATCTACGCTCAGGACCACGACCGCGATTCCAATACCGTCGAGGTGTTCGTCGCCCGCCTGCGCAAGAAGCTGCCGGACGGCATGATCGAGACGGTGCGTGGCCTCGGCTACCGCCTGGCCGGCCGGCCATGAGCGGATCGCTGGCCCGCGGGTCGCTGCGCCTGCGCCTGCTGCTTGGCACCCTGACCTGGATCGCGCTCACCATCGTGGCGGCGGGCTGGGGCCTGGGCAGCCTGTTCCGCCAGCACGTCGAGGCGCAGTTCCACGCCGAGCTCGGCACCCACCTCGACCAACTGACCGCGCAGCTTGCCTTTGACGGCCAGGGCCGGCCGATGCTGGCGGCACCGCTCAGCGACCCCCGCCTGGAGCGGCCGTTCTCCGGCCTCTACTGGCAGGTGGATCGCGTCGGCGGCCCGGCGGCAACGCTGCGTTCGCGCTCGCTGTGGGACGAGGTTCTGGCGGTGCCGCCCGAACTGCCCGCCGATGGCCAGGTGCACCGGCACCGTGGGCCGGGGCCGCAGGGGACGACGGTGGGCATGGTCGAGCGCAGCGTGGCCGTCGACGGCGGCGTCTGGCGCCTCGTGGTGGCCGCCGACGAGCGCCTCATGGTCGAACCGGTCGAACGCTTCGCCGGCGCCCTCTGGCTGGCCCTCGGCCTGCTCGGCGCCGGCCTGGCTCTGGCCGCCCTGCTGCAGGTGTGGCTGGGCCTGGCACCGCTGCAGCGCTTGCGCGTCGCTCTTGGCCGGGTGCGCGAGGGTGAGGTGCAGCGCCTGGAGGGCAGCTTCCCGGCCGAGGTCATGCCGCTGGTCGACGAGTTCAACAGCGTGCTGGGGCAGAACGCCGCGGTGGTCGAGCGCGCCCGCACCCAGGCCGGCAACCTGGCGCACGCACTGAAGACGCCGTTGAGCGTGCTGGCCAACGCCGCCGCCGGGCACGACGACGCCTTCGCCCGTCAGGTCGCCGACCAGGTCGAGCTGGCGCGCCGCCAGGTCGACTACCACCTGGCGCGCGCCCAGGCCGCGGCGGCGGCGCGCCTGCCCGGCGTCCGCACGCCGCTGGGGCCGGTGCTCAACGGCCTGGTGCGTGCCATGACGCGCATCCACGCCGGGCGCGGCCTGGCCATCCGGGTGCAGCCGCCGGCGCCCGGGCTGCTCTTCCGCGGCGAGGAGCAGGACCTGCAGGAGATGCTGGGCAACCTGGTCGACAATGCCTGCAAATGGGCGGCTGGCCGGGTCGAGGTCGCGGCTTCCGGCGGCCAGGACGGCATCGAGCTGACAGTGGACGACGATGGTCCCGGCATCGCCCCGGCGCTGCGCGAGGCCATGCTGCGCCGGGGCGTGCGGGCCGACGAGCGGGTGCCGGGCAGCGGCCTCGGCCTTGCCATCGTCGATGATCTGGCGCAGCTCTACGGTGGCAGCGTACGCCTGGCCGATTCGCCGCTGGGTGGCACGCGAGCGATCCTCGCCCTGCCGGGCGCCGTCACTCCGGGTTCGCCTCCAGCACCAGCTTGACCAGCTCGGGGACGCTGCGCGCCTGCATCTTTTCCATCATCCTGGCCTTGAACACCTCCACGGTGCGGGGGCTGATCGCCAGCTCGGCGGCAATCTCGCGGTTGTGGCGGCCGGCCACCACCCGTTCCATGACCTGGCGCTCGCGTTCCGAGAGGCGGGCGATGCGGCCCTCGATGTCGGCCAGGCGGCGCTCCGCCGCGCGCTGCTCGGTGTTCATGCGCAGGGCCTCGCCGAGGGACTGGAACAGGGCCTCGTGGTTGATGGGCTTTTCCAGGAAGTCGACTGCGCCGGCCTTGAGCGCGCTGCGCGCCTGGGCGATGTCGCCGTGGCCGGTTAGGAAGACGATGGGCAGCCGGGCGCCGTGCTCGTTGAGGACCTGCTGCAGGGCCAGGCCATCCATGCCGGTCATGCGCAGGTCGAGCAGCAGGCAGCCGCTCCAGTCCGGCCGCCAGGCCGCCAGGAACTCCTCTGCGGAGGCGAACTCGCGGCAGCGGAAGCCGCGGAAGTTGAGCAGCAGCGCGAGGGAGTCGCGCACCGAGTTGTCGTCGTCGACAATGTAGATGGTGGGTTCGGACATGGCGGTCAGGGTATACGGTTTTCCTGGCTGTTGCCGGCGGTCTCCGCCGGCAGGGTGAAGCAGAAGCGGGTCGGCCTTCGGCTGGTCAGGTCGAGGCTGCCGCCGTGCGCCTCCACCAGGGTGCGGCTGATGGCCAGGCCCAGCCCCATGCCCTCCGGCTTGCTGGTGGCGAAGGGCTGGAACAGACGGCCCTCGATCTCCGGCACGATGCCGGGCCCGTTGTCGGTGACGCAGATGCGCACCCAGCCAGCCGGCCCCTGCTCGGCGGCGATGTCGATGTGGCGCTCGCTGTAACGGTCGTCGCGCAGCACGTCGATGGCGTTGCCGACCAGGTTGAGCAGTACGCTGGCGATCTGCACGCGGTCGGCCAGGACGGCGGGCAGCCCGGCCGGCACGTGGACGTTGAGGTGGATGCCCAGGCGGGCCACCCGCTTGGCCAGGGGCGCGATGCCCTCTTCGATGAGGTCGGCGACGGCGCAGGACTCCATGCGCACGGTACCACCGCGGAAGAACTCGCGCAGGCGGTGCACCACCTGGCCGGCGCGCGCCGCCTCGTCGGCGATCTTGTTGAGGGTGCCGGCCAGCAGAGGGCCGTGGCGGTCGAGGTCGGCCAGCATCATGCGGCTGGCCTGGGCGTAGTTGGCCAGGGCCGACAGGGGCTGGTTGAGCTCGTGCGCCAGCGACTGCGCCATCTCGCCGGCGGCAGCCAGACGCAGGGCCTGGTTGAGGTCGGCCTCGCGCTTGAGCAGGCGCTCCTCGGTGGCGCGCCGCACGCTCACCGTCATGCCGAGGAACAGGCCGGTGAGGGCCAGGCCCAGCATCAGCATCTGGAACTCCACCACCGTGATGGCGTGCAGGGCGAGCCACTCCAGGATGGCGTTCAGGCCCAGGTGGGTGGCGGCCAGGGCGGCGGTGGCGCCGGGCAGACCGTGGCGCATGGCGACCCAGATCAGGGGCAGGAAGAGCAGGTAGAAGAACTTGAATTCGTCGGTGTAGCGCAGGCCGAAGATGATCCACAGGGCCAGGGCGATGGTGGCGCCCTGCAGCAGCATCTCGCGGCCGGGGCGCCATTCGCGCCATTTGTGCCAGTCGTTGGCCAGCACCAGGGGCGCGATCACCAGCACCCGGATCAGGGCGCCGATCCAGAAGTTGACCAGGTCGGCCCACCAGGCGTAGGCGTCCGGCGCCGCCTCCGGGCCGCGCGAGAAGACGTGCACGCCGGCGTCGAGCCAGGCGGCCAGTACCGCCACTACGAGGAACCAGGACAGGTCGCGCAGGTTGTTCAGGCAGGGGTCGACACGCAGGCCGCGGGTCAGCCAGACCACCAGGCCGGACAGGCCCAGCATCAGCAGGGTGCCGGCCCACAGGGCGGCCAGCCAGTCCGGCGGCAGGCCGTAGATGGGCAGGCCGATCAGGAAGGTGACGGCGATCAGCCAGGGCGCATAGTGCAGGCCGAACAGCAGCAGGAAGGCCAGGGACAGCCCGGTCGGCGGGGTCCAGGGCGCCAGGGCGAGCGGCAGCACGGTCTGCGGGTTGCTGACCGCGTCGAGCACCAGGCTGGCGAGGCCGTAGGCGATGAGCACTTTCCAGGAGATGGCGCGCATGGCGGCATTGTCGTCCAAGTGCCCGGTGCCGGGCCAGCTTCGCCGGCGGCCAAATAAAAAAGGCGTCCGGCGGGCGCCTTTTTCGATGGGGGGCTCCCCTTATTTCTTCTTGGTGGCCTTCTTGGCGGCGACCTTGTCCTTGAACGCCTTGCCCGGCTTGAAGGCGGGCACGGTGGTGGCGGCAATCTTGATCGCCTCGCCGGTCTTCGGGTTCTTGCCATTGCGGGCGGCGCGCTTGCGCGACTCGAAGGTGCCGAAGCCGATCACGGACACGGAATCGCCCTTGGCGACGGTCTCGGTGATGGCGGCCAGCACGGCGTCGACGGCCCTGGCGGCAGCGGCTTTGGTCAGTTCGGACTTCTGGGCTACGGCTTCTACGAGTTCGGCTTTGTTCATTCGATGTCTCCTGAGGGGGGGCTGAAAAGCGCATTCATCATAGCAACACGCCCATGGACTACCAACCACCGCAGCGCAGATTTTTGTCCGTTTTTTTGCCTTGGCGTGTCAATTTGGCCGAATTTGGTCCAAATGGACCGTCGCCGCGGTGTGCCGGCCGTCCCTGCGGGCGGCCTGGCGGTAGAATGCCAGGCATGGATGACTGGGGTAGACGATGCCGTTTTCCGTTCTGAAGCTTCTCTCGGCGGAGGCCTTCCGCTCCGGCGAGGAGATCTCCGACGCCCTCGGCCTGTCCCGTGCCAGCGTCCACAACCTGGTCGAGCGGGCACGCCGGCTCGGCGTCGAGATCCATGCCGTGCGCGGACGCGGCTACCGCCTGGCCGTGCCCTACAGTTGGCTCGACCAGGACGCTCTGGCAGCCGCCGCGCGGCATGGCTTCGAGGTTGCCTTGCAGGGCGACGTCGATTCCACCAACAGCCGGCTGCTTGCCCTTGCCCAGCAGGGCCAGGCGCACAAGAGCGTGCTGGCGGCGGAATGGCAGTCGGGCGGCCGCGGCCGCCGCGGGCGCCACTGGCAGGCCAGCCTGGGCGGCGGCCTCACCTTCTCCCTGCTATGGCGTTTCAACCGCCCCCTCACCGCCCTGTCTGGCCTCAGCCTGGCGATCGGCGTCGGGTTGGCGCAGGCGCTGCGCGGCCTCGGCCTGGCCGGGGTCGGGGTGAAGTGGCCGAACGACATCCTGGTCGATGGTGCCAAGTTGGCTGGCATACTGATCGAGACCCACGGCGACATGCTCGGCGCCGCCACCGCGGTGATCGGCATTGGCCTCAACGTGCGTCCGCAGACGGTGCAGGCCGATTATGCCGCCACCTCGGTGGAGGAGGTGCTGGGCCGGCCGGTCGACCGTAACGCCCTGTTGCTGGCCCTGCTGCACGAGCTGGATACGGTGCTGAAGACCTTCGACGGCCAGGGCTTTGCGCCATTTCGCGACGAGTGGCAGGCGCTGCACGTCTGGCAGGGACGGCCAGTGCGGGTGCTGGCAGGCCCGGCGCCGGCGCTGGAGGGCACCGCGGTCGGCGTCGACGAGGCGGGAGTGCTGCTGCTGGCGACCGCCGACGGCGTGCGCGCCATCCATTCCGGTGAGGTGAGCGTGCGCGCGGGGGGCGGGCGGTGATCCTGCTGCTCGATATCGGCAATAGCCGCATCAAGTGGGGCGCCTGGGAGGCCGGCGCCTGGCGCGGCCGGGGTGCCTGCGCGGTGGCCAAGGTGGAGCGCCTGGCCCCGGTGTTGGCCGAACATCGGCCGGCCTGGGTCGGGGTCTGCTGCGTCGCCGGCGCCGCCACGCGGGTGGCGGTCGAGCGCCTGCTGGGCGGCTTGCCGGTACACTGGCTGGTGGCGGCCGCCACCGAGCATGGCATCGTCAACCGCTATACGCGGCCGGAGACGCTGGGCGCCGACCGCTACGCCGGCCTGGTCGCCTGCCGGCGGCGCGGCCACGCCCCCTGCGTGCTGGCCAGCGCCGGCACTGCGCTGACCGTCGATGCCCTGGCCGGCGAAGGCGAGTTCCTCGGCGGCGTCATCGTGCCCGGCGCCGGCCTGCTGCGGCAGGCCCTGGCCACCGGCACTGCCGCGGTGGGGACGCCGCCGGGCAGCTGGCAGGCGTTTCCGCGCACTACCGGCGATGCCGTGGCGACCGGCACGCTGGACGCCATGGCAGGCTGCATCGAGGCCATGCGGTGGCGTCTGGCCGGGTACCTGGGCGTGGCGCCCAGGGTGGTGCTTACCGGCGGCGATGCTGCCGGCCTGGTTGGGCACCTGGACGGTGACGTGGTGGTCGAGGCCGATCTGGTATTGGAGGGCATGCTTTGTCTGGCACGGGATCTCGGCGCCCCTGGCGCCTGACGCTGTATCTCCTGGCGCTCAACCTGCTGCTCCTGGCGGCCGGGAGCGCCTGGCAGCGGCTGTCCGCCACGCGCGACGCTGTCTTGCCCGAGCGGCATGCCGAACGCATTGGCTTGTGGTCGCCTCAGGTCGTGGCCACCGTGGCCCCGCCGGTGGCCCAAGCCGCCCCGCCGGTGGCCCAAGCCGCCCCGCCGGTCCGCCCGGCGACTGCGCTGTGCCTGGAGATCGTCCGCCCCGGCCAGGCGCGTTACCGTGAGATGGCGGCGTTGCTCGAAGCGGCCGGCCTGGTGGCCGGCGCCTGCAGCTACCGTTTCGACAGGAGCCCGGGCTGGTGGGTGTTCTGGCCGCCGGAAGCCGATGCGGCGCGGCGTGCCGAGGTGCGCCAGGCGATCGAGGCTGCCGGGGTCGTCAACTTCCTGGCGGTCGAGCAGGGCCCCGCGACCGGTGCCTTTCTGTTCGGCCTCCATGCCGGTGAGGCGCAGGCTGTCCGGCAGCGCGACACCTTGCGGCGCAAGGGGTTGGAGCAGGCGGAATACGGGCCGCGGCCGGTGGTGACGACCGCCTGGCTGGGCTGTGCGGCGGCCGACGCGGCCCGCCTGGCGGACCTGCGCGCGCGCTTGCCGGGCTGGGCAAGGCCGGTCGATGAGGCGCTCTGCCAGGCGCCGGACTAGGCCGCGACCTGCTCGAACCGCACCCGTAGCCAGCCCTCGCCGGATTCCACGACCCCCAGCAGGTGGATCAAGCGGCTGCCTGACTGGGCCGCGTGCAGGACATAGCTGCGTTCGCGGGCATAGAGCGTACCGTCGATGAGCAGCGACTCGTCGCCGCCGTCGTGCAGCCAAAGCCCCATGCCGCCGGGCGTCGCGTCAGGGGGCTGGGTTTCGTCGACGATATATGCGAGGCCGTTGTCGGCGCTGTATGGGATCAGGGTGGCGGGCACGCCGCTCCCATCCAGCCAGCGTACGCCGACCTGCCAGGTTTCCTCGTCCTGGCGGATCACCCGGCTGACCAGGCCGACTCGCCAGTGCTCCTCCTCGGCGGGCGAGACGGCGACCAGCCGGCCCACCTTGACCCAGTCGCCGTCGCGCCGGCCGAGCCGGAAGCCGACGCCGCCGCGGCTGGCGTCGCGTTGTTCCCAGAGATCCTTGCGCTGTTGCAGGGCGGCGGCGCGCTCCTGTTCGAGCAGGCGTTCGCGGGTATGCTCGATGACGAAGCCGTATAGCCTGATGTCCTGCATCTCCTCGGCACTCGGGGCCCCCTCCGCACGGCCCCGCCGGCCGGTCTTGGTCAGCTCGGCGCAGATGGCAGCGAGGTCGTGGATCACCTTCCATTGGCCGGTCTGCGGCCGTCGTTCGTCGCGCCGGCGGTCGCCGGCACTGGGCGGTTGCCATTCCGATTCGACGCGCCTGATGAGGGCGTGGCCCTCGGGCAGGCGGAAGTCCTCGGTCAGCCCTAGCGTGGCCGGCTTGGTGCCGTAGCGCAGTGCCTCGCGCACCTCGGCCAGGCGCTCCAGCAGGCCGGTGGTCGATAGGTAGCGCAGGCTGGTCGCGGCGTCCTGGTCGCCGCAGCGCCGGCTGCCCTGGCCGAGGGCGGTGTCGACGTAGTAGGTGTGGCGGGCAGCGTCGTACAGGCTGTCCAGCCTGATGCAGCCCGCCCAGTTGCGCAGCCAGTGGTCGACCATCTCGATCTCCCGTGGCATCAGGGTGCCGTTGCCGAACGGCGCCAGCAGGAGGGTGCGGCCGTATTCCTCGGCCGCGCTGAAGGGGCGGGGATCGCCGGCGTAGATCTTCACCGGTTCGTTGGCGAAGTTGTCGAACTCGGCGATGCGGTAGAGGTTGTGCAGCCTGAGCCAGACCTTGTCGTCGATCTGTTCGTGGCGGAAATGACGCCACTTGATGATGTCGGCGAAGCCACGTAGTGCCCGTGCGGTGAGCAGCGGTGCCTGGGTCTCGATCCTGCCGCCGCCGGAGTTGGCGACGAAGTCCATCAGGAAGCCGTGGTAGGCGCGCGTGACCTCCCAGTAGTAGGCGTGGATGGTGAGCCACAGGCGAGCCTCGATGGCCTTCGACATGCGCGCGTTGCGCAGGTATTGCAGGCAGAGTGCATCCTGCATGTCGCGGGTCGCTTCGTCGAGGTGCATGAGCACCTCCAGGCGGTCCCTGCCATAGTTCTGCTGCGCCTGATTGAACTCGACCAGCCGCCTGACTACCTCTTCCTGGGTGGCGTAGGCGTCGCCGGCCGGCAGATCCCGCACCCAGCGCGTGACCGTCTTCAGATTGGTCAGGGGATTGTCGCCCTTCCTCCTGAACAGGTCCCGCACCCCGCCTCCCGTCAGCCGAGGCGGGCGGCGACCCAGTCCGCTACCGAGGCGAGCGCCGCCGGCAGGTGCTCGGGCTGGTTGCCACCGGCCTGCGCCATGTCCGGGCGGCCGCCGCCCTTGCCGCCGACCTGCAGGGCGACGTGGTTGACCAGCTCGCCGGCCTTTACCTTCGAAGTCAGGTCGGCGGTCACCCCGGCGATCAGGCTGACCTTGCCGTCGGCCACCGACGCCAGGACGATGGCGGCGGACTTGAGCTTGTCCTTGAGCTTGTCCATGGCCTCGCGCAGCAGCTTGGCGTCGGCGCCCTCCATCGCGGTGGCCAGCACCTTGATGCCGGCGACCTCGGCCGCGCGGTCGGCGAGGTCGCCGCCCTGGCTGGCGGCCAGTTTCGATTTCAGGCGGTCGAGTTCCTTTTCCAGGGCCTTCATGTGCTCCTGCATCTGGGCGATCTTGCCGGGCAACTCTGCGACCGGAGCCTTGAAGGCGGCGGCGGCCTGACCGAGCAACTGGTCCTGCTCCTGGATGTAGGCCAGGGCGTTGTCGCCGGTGACCGCCTCGATGCGCCGGATGCCGGCAGCGACGCCGCCTTCCATGACGATCTTGAACAGGCCGATGTCGCCGGTGCGGCCGACGTGGGTACCGCCGCACAACTCCTTGGAGGAACCGATGGCGACGACGCGTACCTCGTCGCCGTACTTCTCGCCGAACAGCATCATGGCGCCCGATTTCTGGGCGTCGTCGATGGCCATCACGCGGCTGTCGGTGGCGGCATTGGCGAGGATCTCGCTGTTGACGATCTGCTCGACCCGGCGGATCTCCTCGGCCGAGACCGGGGCGTTGTGGGCGAAGTCGAAGCGGGTCTTGTCGGGGTCGACGAGCGAACCCTTCTGCTGCACGTGGCCGCCCAGCACCTCGCGCAGGGCCTTGTGCATCAGGTGGGTGACCGAGTGGTTGCGCTGGGTGCGGGCCCGGCGGGCGCCGTCGACCCGGGCGGTGACGGTGTCGCCCACCTTGAGTTCGCCCGCCTTCAGTTCGCCATGGTGGCCGAACACGTCGGCCTGGATCTTCTGGGTATCGGCGACGGCGAACAGGGTGGTGCAGACCGCCCCGGCCACCAGTTCGCCGGAGTCGCCCACCTGGCCGCCCGACTCGGCGTAGAACGGCGTGTTGTCGAGCACCACGACGCCGTGCTGGCCGGCACGCATGGTCTCCGCCGGGCTGCCGTCGACGTAGAGGGCGGTGACCTTGGCGCCTTCCACGGTCAGCCTTTCATAGCCGTGGAAGGTGGTCGGCTGGCCGGCGTATTCCAGGGCCAGGGCCATCTTGAACTTGCCGGAGGCACGGGACTGTTCCTGCTGGTGCGCCATGGCGGCGTCGAAGCCGGCCACGTCCACGGCGACGCCGTGCTCGCGGCAGACGTCCTGGGTCAGGTCGAGCGGGAAGCCGTAGGTGTCGTGGAGTTTAAAAGCAGTAGCGCCGTTGAAGGTCTTGCCGCCGGTGGCGGCCAGTTCGGCCTCCAGGATGGCCATGCCGTGCTCGATGGTCTCGAAGAAGCGGTCCTCCTCCATCTTTAGCACGTCCATCACGCGGGCCTGGTTGGCCACCAGGTCCGGATAGGCCTGGCCCATCTCGGCGGCCAGGTCGGGCACCAGCTTGTGGAAGAAGGCGGCCCGGGCGCCCAGCTTGTAGCCGTGCCGGATGGCGCGGCGGACGATGCGGCGCAGGACGTAGCCACGGCCCTCGTTGCCGGGGATGATGCCGTCGGAGACCAGGAAGGCGCAGGCGCGGATGTGGTCGGCCAGAACCTTGAGGGACGGGCTGTTGAGGTCGGCGCACTTGGTTTCGCGCGCGGCGGCGGCGATCAGCTTCTGGAACAGGTCGATCTCGTAGTTGCTGTGGACATGCTGGAGCACCGCCGAGATGCGCTCCAGGCCCATGCCGGTGTCCACCGACGGCTTGGGCAGCGGGTGCATGACGCCCTGCTCGTCGCGGTTGAACTGCATGAACACGTTGTTCCAGATCTCGATGTAGCGGTCGCCGTCCTCCTCGGGCGAGCCGGGCGGGCCGCCGTAGATGCCTTCGCCGTGGTCGTAGAAGATCTCGGTGCAGGGGCCGCAGGGGCCGGTGTCGCCCATCATCCAGAAGTTGTCGGAGGCGTAGCGGGCGCCCTTGTTGTCGCCGATGCGGATCACCCGCTCGGCCGGCACGCCGACCTCTTTGGTCCAGATGTCATAGGCCTCGTCGTCCTCGGCGTAGACGGTGACCCAGAGCTTGTCCTTGGGCAGCTTGAACACCTCGGTGAGGAGTTCCCAGGCGTACTGGATGGCGTCCTGCTTGAAGTAGTCGCCGAAGCTGAAGTTGCCCAGCATCTCGAAGAAGGTGTGGTGGCGGGCGGTGTAGCCGACGTTCTCCAGATCGTTGTGCTTGCCACCGGCGCGCACGCACTTCTGCGAGGTGGCGGCGCGGCTGTAGGGCCGCTTGTCGAAGCCGAGGAAGACGTCCTTGAACTGGTTCATCCCGGCGTTGGTGAACAAGAGGGTGGGGTCGTCGTGCGGGACGAGGGAACTGGAGTCCACCACGGCGTGACCCTTGGAGGCGAAGAAATCGAGGAATTTCCGGCGTATTTCGCTGCTGTTCATGGTGCTGGGAGGTAAAAATGATTGCACGCATTGTAAGCCATGGCGGGCGTCCGCCGGCGACCTCCGTGCAGGGTGCGTGCCGGCACCGCGGAGCATGGTC
This sequence comes from Gallionellaceae bacterium, assembly GCA_028695325.1. Classification (GTDB taxonomy): domain Bacteria; phylum Pseudomonadota; class Gammaproteobacteria; order Burkholderiales; family Thiobacillaceae; genus Parasulfuritortus. The sequence goes on along the minus strand of JAQVJE010000001.1, from coordinate 28,541 downwards.
TCGGCCGTGACTGGCGGCCGCTAATAGCCTATTGATTTACTGTACTATTTCGTATAAATTAGCGAACACTAATATGCCAAATCAACGAGGTCCCACTATGTTCGGTGCATACGGCATCAAGGAAGTCGACGTCGAGTTTCTCCACCAGCGCAAGGATGACATCCACCTGATCGACGTGCGTACGGAGTCCGAGGTATCCATGGGCGTCATCGACGGCGCCATCCACATCCCCCTGCACCTGCTGCCGATCAAGGCGCACGAGATCCCCCAGGACCGGCCGGTGGTGATCTACTGCCGTTCCGGTGCCCGCTCGGCCCAGGCCTGCGCCTTCATGCAGCAGAAGGGCTTCGACAACATGCACAACCTGGCCGGCGGCATCGCGGCCTGGGCGCGGGCCGGCAAGCCCATCGCGGCGCTGTCCTGAGCGCGGTCAAGCCGGCCCGTTGCATTCAAGCATTAACTGGTTTAATGTTCGCGGGCTAGTTTTCAGCACATGCTTATTTTGTGAATTAAGGAGCAGAAATGAACTTCGATAAAGAGCTCGACGCCCGCGGCCTGAACTGTCCCCTGCCCATCCTGCGTTCTAAAAAGACCCTGAACGAAATGACCTCCGGCCAAGTGCTGAAAATCATTGCCACCGATCCGGGTTCCGTGAAGGACTTCGCCGCCTTCGCCAAGCAGACCGGCAACGAACTGCTGTCCTCCGCCGAGGCCGGCGGCGAGTACACCTTCTTCATCAAGAAGAAGTAATATCGCACCCGCGGCTAGGGGCCTCGTCATGAGGCCCTAGTTGTATCTGGAGACGATGCACCCGGTCATGCCCGGCCATGCCGGCGGGCCGGGCGGACGCAAGGGCCGACGAGCTCCGCTCGTCAGGTTAATCCCGCAACCTGAACAAGAGGTGTGAGAGATGGAAGAGAAAAAACTGGCGATCATCGCCACCAAGGGCACCCTGGACTGGGCCTATCCCCCGTTCATCCTGGCCTCCACGGCCGCCGCGCTGGGCTACGAGACCCAGATCTTCTTCACCTTCTACGGTCTGCAACTGGTGCGTAAGGACCTCGGCAGCCTCAAGGTGAGCCCCATCGGCAACCCCGGCATGCCCATGAAGATGCCCTTCGGCCCGAAGTGGTTCAAGGACATCAACTGGAACATCCCGAACATCCTGCAGTGCGCGATCCCGGGTTACGAGTCGGTCGCCACCGCCCTGATGAAGCAGACCATCGCCAACAACGGCGTGGCCACCATCCCGGAACTGCGCGAACTGTGCCAGGAGGCGGACGTGAAGTTCCTGGCCTGCCAGATGACCGTCGAGCTGTTCGGCTTCGAGCACAGCGACTTCATCGACGGCATCGACTATGTCGGTGCAGCGACCTTCTTCGAGTTCGCTGGCGATTCCGACATCTGCCTGTTCATCTGAACTCAGAAAAGCCGCTTTCGAGCGGCTTTTTTTTTGTCCCGCAGTAACGCATTCCAATAAAAACATTATGGTTGCAGCACCTTTCGCGCGCGCCTAAGATCGTGCGCGCTGTAAGGAGCAATTTATTACCACACAACGTGGATTGAGGAGATATTGAATGACACTTAACAAGCTAGCCATCGCGCTCGCCGTCGCCGGATTCGCCAGCGCCGCCCATGCCACCAACGGTATGAATCTGGAGGGGTACGGCCCGGTTGCCGCCGGCATGGGCGGCGCCTCGATGGCCTACGACAACGGTACTGCAGCGGTGATGAACAACCCCGCTACCCTGAGCCTCGCGGGCCAAGGGTCCAGGCTGGACGTGGCGATCGGCTTCCTGGGGCCGGACGTCAAGACGGACACCGGTGGTATGCCGTTTGGCGGTGAGTCTGGCGGTGATTCCTATATCATGCCCGCCTTGGGCTGGGTCAAGAAGCAAGGTGACCTGAGCTACGGCGTCGCGCTGTTCGCGCAGGGTGGCATGGGCACTGAATACGCCAGTGGCATGGATGGCATGCCGGAGCGTTCCGAGCTTGGCGTTGGCCGGTTCATCCTGCCGATTTCGTATAGCGTTACACCTGATTTCTCCCTGGGTGCCTCGCTGGATTTTGTCTGGGCGATGATGGACATCAGGATGGCGATGCCCACCTCCGCCATGGGCGGCATGATGACCTCAGGCAGTGGGGCGTTTACCGATCCCATCATGGCCCCCATGCTGTTCGGCACCTATGAAGTCGGCCGGGTGGATGCATCGGACGACAGCGACTTCACCGGCAAGACCAAGGCGACCGGTTTTGCCGGCAAGCTGGGCTTCACTTACAAGCTCAGCCAGACCATCACCCTGGGTGGTACTTACCACAGCAAGACCTCTCTGAGCGACATGAAAACGGGGAGTTCCGGCGCTGCAATGGTCATGACCGACGCACAAGGCATCGGCATTCCCGGCCTCTTCCCGGCCCAGGTGTCCCTGCCCGGCAAGCTCACCATCCATGATTTCCAGTGGCCCGAGACCTACGGTATCGGCATTGCGGTTCAGGCGACTCCCAGCTTGTTGATAGCCGCCGACGTCAAGCATATCGGTTGGAAAGATGTCATGAAGAACTTCACCATGACTTATTCGACCCCAGGCGATGGCGTGATGATCCCCCCGTCCAGTGCGACCTTCCAATTGCCGCAGAACTGGGACGACCAGACCGCGCTCAGCCTCGGTGTCGCCTACAAGGTCACCGATGCCTTTACCCTGCGGGCGGGCTTCAACGCGGCTGACAACCCGATTCCTGACAGCACCATGAACTACCTGTTCCCGGCCATCGTGAAGAACCACTACACGCTTGGTTTCGGCTACGCCTTCGGCCCGATGTCGGAGATCAACTTCTCTGTGCAACACGCTCCCAAGGTCAAGCAGACCAACACGGCAATGGGCTACACCGTCAGCCACAGCCAGACCAATGCGCAGCTGATGTACTCGCAGCGCTTCTGAGCGGTCGTGCCGTAGTAGAATCGCGGGGCCGGCAGGTTCGCCGGCCCCGTTTTCTTGCCGGAGACAAGCATGCATAAATGGTTGGGCGCGCTGGCGCTCATGGTGTTCAGTCAGATGGCGTGGGCAGTCGCGCCCTACGTGCAGGGCGACCGCGTAGCGGCCGGCGAAATCCATGCGGTGATGGGCCAGGTCGAGGGCAAGCTAAGCAAGGCCGGCTTCGACGTCATCGGCCGCTATGCGCCGCCCGGCCTGCCTGGCTACGGGGTGCTGGTCGTCACCGACGACGCCCTGCTGGGCACGATCAGGAACCTGGGCGGCGCCAGCATCGTCGGCGCGGCGATCCGCATCGGCGTCAAGGCGGACGGTTCGGTGTCCTACATCAATCCAGACTACTGGTACCGGGCCTATTTCAGGGCCGGCTTCAAGGGCGCCGAGAAGACGGTCAAGGCGCTGCAGGCCAGGCTGGCAAAGGCCCTGGGCGCGCGCGGTACCTTCGGCGGCGACGTGGCGCGCGCCGACCTCAGCGAATACCAGTACATGTTCGGCATGGAGAGTTTCGAGTCCGACAAGAACCTGCTGGTGGAACACCTCAGCTTCGAGGATGCCGTCGAGGCGATCCGCAGCCATCTGGACCACAGCACGGCCAAGGCCAGCAAGGTCTACGAGGTGGTCATGGCGGACAAGAAGGTCGCCGTGTTCGGCGTCGCCATGAACGATCCCAAGGAAGGCGAGGGCTGGTGGGTCAAGGTGATCGGTGCCGACAACGTTGCCGCCCTGCCGTACGAGATCTACGTGGTGGGCCCGCGCGCCAGCCACCTGTTCGCCCGCTACCGCATTGCCCTGGGCTGGCCGGCGGTGGGCATGGGCCAGTTCATGCGCATCGTCGAGGCGCCCTACATCATCCAGGATACCCTGAGCCAGGTGGCCGGGGGCGCGGTGGTCGGCAAGTAGTCCGCAGCGACCTCAGGTCTCACGGTTGCGTCGCTCCCGCTCAGGCGGGAGCCCAGTCAGATCGCACAACCGGATGCCCGCCTGCGTGGGTATGACGGGGGCGTTCGCTACGCCCTCCGCTTCCTGATCGCCCGCAGCGCAAAGCGCGCCGGGTCGACGGCGTCGATGAGGTCGGCCTCCAGGGGCAGTGGTTCGCCCTCCAGCTGGCAGGCCAGCAACTCGGCCAGCAGGCCCGCCCACACCAGGCCGCGCGAGGCATAGCCCAGGAGGCCGTAGAGGCCGTCCTGGCGCGGCAGGTCGGCCAGCCGCGCCGAGGTCGAGTCCGGCAGGGTGGGCCAGTCCGGCAGGGCGCCGGCGATGGGCAGGCGGTCCGGCGCCACTGGGCGGAAGCCCACCCGGCTCGCGAAGCCGGCCGGATCGAGTGCTACCCCCGGCAGCAGGCCAGCCAGGCGCTGCATGTTGTCGACATCGCATTCCGCCCTCGGCCGCGTATCGTCATCGAGATCGTATGACGCCCCCACTGCGTGCAGGCCGTCCACCGCCGGCGTGGCATAGCCGTCCCGGCAGATGGCGGCCTTGAGCGGGGGAATGTGGCCCTCCGGCACCAGGGTGACCTGGCCGCGCACGCGCTGGATGGGCAGGTGGGCGGCCTGGGGCAGGCGGACGGCGTCGACGCCGTTGGCCAGGACCAGCACCGGTGCCGTCGCCAGGCAGGCGCCGTCGTCGCCCAGCACTCGCCAGTCCTGTCCCGCGCGCTCTATGCCGGCCACCGTCCGGCCGAACAGCGTCTCCAGCTGCCCGTCCGCCAGGGCCAGGGCGGCACGGCACAGGCTGGGCGGGTTGGCCCAGCCGCCCTGCGGGAACAGCCAGCCACCCGCCGGTGCGGCGTAGCCGAGCCAGGCCTGGGCCGCGTCGCGGTCGAGGTAGTGGATGAACTCGTCGGGCAGTGCCAGCTCCGCCACGCTGCGCCGCATGCCGGCCTCCTGCGCGTCGCTGCGGGCAAACTGCATGACCCCGCAGGCGTCCAGGCGGGCGCCGGCCGCCTGGGCCGCTGGCCGCTGCCAGTAGCGCAGGCCGTACAGGTAGCAGGCACGCGACAGGCGGGCGGCGATGCCGTCGTCGCGCGCCACCCGTGGCATGACGATGCCGGCCAGGTTGCCCGAGGCCTCCATGGCCGGGCCGGGCCGGCGCTCGACCAGGGTCACCTGCCAGCCGCGGCTGGCCAGGTGTTCGCTCAAGGTGCAGCCGGCTACCCCGGCACCCAGCACGATGGCGCGCCGTTGTGGCGCCGGCTGGGACGGGCGGTCAACGACATGACGGCCGACCAGCATGGACTTCTTGCGCCCGTAGCCGGGGGCGGGGTCGCAGCGGAAGCCGGCCGCCTGCAGCTGTTCGCGCACAGGCAGGGCGACCGACCAGGTGGCGAGCGAGGCCCCCCAGTTGGCCAGCTGGCCGAGGCGGTCGAGCAGGGCCGGCGACCACATGTCGGGGTTTCGGTCGGGCGCGAAGCCATCGAGGTAGAAGGCGTCGACGCCGGCGCGCAGCTTGGCGAGCTGGCGCCCGGCATCGCCGAACAGCAGGGAGAGGACCAGGTGGCCGCCGGCCAGCTCCAAGCGGTGGAAACCCGGCACCAGGGTGGGCCAGGCGGCGCGCAGTTCCGCTGCCAGGTCGGCGAACTCGGGCCAAGCCGCGTGCAGGATGGCGAGGTCCTCGCCACGAAAGGGGTGCTTCTCGCAGGCGATGTAGTGCAGGCGGCGGCAGGCCTGGGGGTCGGCGCGCCAGGCCGCCCAGGTGGCGAGGAAGTTGAGGCCGGTGCCGAAGCCGGTTTCCAGGATGACGAAGCGCTCGCGTCCCTGCCAGCGTTCCGGCAGGCGGCTGCCGCGCAGGAAGACGTGACGGGCCTGGCCGGGGCCACCCTCGGCGGAGTGGTAGAGGTCGCCATAGGCCGCGGACCAGGGCACGCCGGCCGTGTCGTAGGCCAGGCGGGCGGGGACCAGGGGCTCGTACATCTCAGGCCGGGTCGAACAGGGCGGCCACCCGCGCGGCGTCGAAACGGTAGTCGTGGCCGCAGATCTCGTCGTGGATACGGATCTCACCCTGCTCGCGCAGCACCGCCTCGCATTCCGCGCGGCCGAGCGAGCGCAGCATGCCCTCAACCTTGGGCCAGTCCTCCGGGCAGTGGTAGCTGACCGGGCGGGGGTCGAACAGGCGCACGTATTCCTCCGGGAACAGGCGGCCGATCAACTGCATGGCGGTCAGGTCGGTCAGTTCCTCGGGCCGCACGGTATCGGCCAGCAGGGTGATGCGCTGCCAGCCATCGACGTCGCGCCGCTCGGCGTCGGGCAGCTTCTGCAGGAACAGGCCGGCAGCGGCCTCGCCGGTGGTGGCCAGGACGAGGCGGGTAGGCAGCTGCTCGGAACGTTCCAGGTAGTGTTCGAAGATGGCCGCGATGCCGTCGCCGTCGAGCGGCACCAGGCTCTGCCAGGGCTGTTGCTGGCTGGCGAGGTCGAGGGTGAGGGCGAGGCGGCCGTGGCCGAGCAGTTCGGGCGCCGGCGCCTCGGCGACCTCGGCCCCGGCGCGCGCCATGCCGCGCAGCCGGAGCCGTTCGTCGCAGTCGAGCACCAGCATGCCGACCGGCCCTTCGCCCTTGAGCTGGAACGACATGCGGCCGGGCTGCTTGAGGTTGGCGGCGATCAGGGCGGTCACCGCGCTCATCTCGCCGAGCAGGCGGGCGACCGGCGGGGGGTAGTGGCGGCCGGCCTGCAGGGCCTGCCAAGCCTCGTCCAGGCGGACCAGGGCGCCGCGGATGTCGAGGTGTTCGAACAGGAAGGGGCGGACGTAGTTGCGGGCGACGGGATACTCCACGATGCAAGGTCGAAAGGTTGCGATCGGCGATAAGTAACGGCTTTGTCAGTCTTGCGCAAGGGCACGGACGCCCGCGGGCGGTAAAATGCCGCATCCTCCGCGACCGGAAAACCCACGTGATCCACCTCGTCCTCTGCTGGCACTTCCACCAGCCTGACTACCGCACCGAAGACGGGCACTACTTCCTGCCCTGGACCTACCTGCATGCCATCAAGGACTACGCCGACATGGCGGCGCACCTGGAGGCGAGGCCCGACATGCAGGCGGTGGTCAACTTCGTGCCCACCCTGCTCGATCAGCTGGACGACTACGTCGAGCAGTTCCGCAGTGGCCAGATCCGCGACCTCCTGCTCGCCGCTCTGGCCGAGCCCGACCTCGGGCGCTATTCGCCTGATCGCCGCCGCAGCCTGGTCGAGTCGTGCTTCAAGCTCAACTTCCCCACCATGGTCGATCCCTTCCCCGGCTACCGCCGCCTGGCCCGCCTGTGGCAGGCCGCCGCCGAGGACGGCGAATACGAGACGGATTACCTGTCCGGCCAGTACCTGGCCGACCTGGTGACCTGGTATCACCTGGCCTGGACCGGCGAGACCCTGCGCCGCGAACATGCCTGGCTGGTGGCGATGATGCACAAGGGGCACGGCTTCGACCTGGAGGAACGCCAGCAGCTCTACCGCCTGATCGGAGAGGTGATCGCCGACCTCATCCCGCGCTATGCCGAACTGGCGGGGCGCGGCCAGATCGAGCTGTCGGCAACGCCGCACAGCCATCCCATCGTGCCCCTGCTGCTCGACTTCCAGGCCGCCCGCGAGGCCCGCCCCGGCCTCCCCCTGCCGGCGGCCAGCCACTATCCGGATGGCGCGGTGCGGGCGCAGGTGCACGTCGAAGCTGCCCTGGCGGCGCACGCCGAGCACTTCGGCAAGGCCCCTGCCGGCCTGTGGCCGGCCGAGGGCGGCGTCTCGGCAGCTGCCGTGGAGCTGTTCGCCAAGGCCGGCGTGCGCTGGGTGGCGAGCGGCGAGGGCGTGCTGCGCCACAGCCTGCACCGGGCCGGCCTCGACGGCAGCCGGCCGGGCGCCTGGCTGTCGCGGCCCTGCCGCCTGGACGGCCAGCGGACGGCGATCTATTTTCGCGACGACCAGCTGTCCGACCTGATCGGCTTCGAATACAAGGGCTGGTTCGCCCAGGATGCCGTGCGCCATTTCCTGCGCACCCTGGAGGACAACTACGGGCATCTGCCGCACGCCGACCCGGTGGTGACCGTGGTGCTGGATGGCGAGAACGCCTGGGAGTACTACCCCTACAACGGCTGGTACTTCCTCTCCGAGCTGTACCAGGCCCTGGTCGAGCACCCGCTCATCCGCGCCACCACCTTCTCGGAATACCTTGACCTGTTCCCGGACAACGTGCTGGGACTGCCGGTGCTCAGCGCCGGCAGCTGGGTGTACGGCGACTTCACCACCTGGATGGGCGACCCGGCCAAGAACCGCGCCTGGGACCTGCTGTGCGCCGCCAAGCAGGCCTATGACCGGCGCCTCGGCGATCTGCCGGAAGCGCGCCGGCGTGAGGCCGAGCTGCAACTGCGGTCGTGCGAGAGCTCGGACTGGTTCTGGTGGTTCGGCGACTACAACCCAGGCGCCAGCGTGGCCGCCTTCGACCGCCTGTACCGGGCCAAGCTGACCCGGCTGTATCGCCTGCTCGAGCTGCCAGTGCCGGCCGGCCTTACAGTCAGCCTGTGCAGCGGCGGCGGCGCGGTGGAGGCGGGCGGGGTGATGCGGCGCGGCGGCCATGGCTGATCTGTTAAACTGCCGCACTTTCTATCCGGAGACCGTCATGAGCGAGGATGTCGTCTGCAAGCATAAGGTGGTGTACATACGCTACAGCGTGCTCGATGAGGCGGGCAATGTGATGGGCCAGCAGGACATGCCGACCGGCTACGTGCACGGCGCCGGCAGCGGCCTGTTCGACGAGATCGAGCAGAGCCTGGACGGCCACAGGGCGGGTGACCGGGTCGAGTCCATCCTGCCGGCGGGCGCTTTCGGCGAGCGCAACCCCGAACTGGTGATTGAGGAGGACATCGACAACGTGCCGCCGCAGATCCGCTACGTCGGCGCCGAGGCCGACCTGCAGAACGACAGCGGCGACGTCCTCACCTTCCGGGTTACCGCCATCGCCGACGGCAGGATCACCCTCGACGGCAACAACCCGATGGCCGGCCGGGTGGCGCGCTGCGTGACCGAGATACTGTCGATCCGCGACGCCACCGCGGATGAGATCGAGAGCGGCTTCCCGGCCGAACAGGGCGTGCCCAACCTGCACTGACTCCCGCTGCCGGGGCAACAAAAAAGCCCGCCTAGGCGGGCTTTTTTGTTGCGCGGGTCGAGCTTACTTGGCCGGGCAGGTATCCTCGCCGGGCACCTTGCCGGGGATCAGCAGGAACTGCTCGAACGGGCCCATGACCTTCATGGCCTCAGTCTTGGGGCCCTCGAACTTGAGGCGGCCGAACATCATGGCGCGCATGGGGCCGTACTCGCCGGCGCCCATTTCCTTCCAGCGCTTGGTCTCGGCGTGCATCTTGTAGTCCATGCGGTAGTTCATGTCGGCGTGCTGGATCGGGCCGGCGTACACGCAGGTGGTCTTGCCGCCCGAGGTGGAGATGGTCATTTCGACCTTGGTGTCCTCGCCGCAATCGGTGCGGTACATGTGGATGACCTTGTAGCCGCGGCCGCCGTCGTTCTTGGCCCACTTCTCGGCCAACTCGGTGGTGAGCGCGGTGTTGGTGTTCCAGTACTGGCAGGCTTGGGTGGCCCACTCGGCGGACATCAGGGGGGCGGCCTGGGCGGCGGTGGCCGCGCAGGACAGGGCGGCCAGGGCGAACAGCTGTTTACGCATTTTCTATCGTCTCCTCACATGCAATTGGGGGCATTCGAGACTCGGTCGCGCGGGACGCAGAAGGCGAACCGGATCTTTGCCGCCGGCTAGGTTAGACCCGGTGGCGCCGGGATGTCAAAACAACTATTTGAACCATCAATCAAGATTATTAATGGGGCACCTTGTCCTTCAGGGCGCCGTACAGCCAGGTGCCGTGCAGGGCGCCGGCCAGCACCGCCAGGGCACCGATCGAGCCGGTGCCGACCAGGGCGAACACCGGCCCCGGGCACAGCCCGATCAGGCCCCAGCCGAGGCCGAAGATGAAGCCGCCGTGGAGGTAGCTCTTGCGGCCGGGCGGCTTGGCCGGGATCTCGATGGTCTGGCCGTCGAGGGCGCGGCGCCGGCCCAGGTACCGGATCAGCTGCACGCTGGCCAGCCCGGTGGCGATGGCCGTGGCCATGATCCCGAACATGTGGAAGCTCTGGAAGTGGAACATCTCCTGAATGCGGTACCAGGAGGCCGCCTCCGCCTTGACGAGGACGAAGCCGAAGGCCATGCCGGCCAGGAGGTAGGGCAGGTAGCGTTTCATTGCAGCAGCAGCGGGACGAGCAGCCAGGACGACAAGAGGCCGCCGGCGAAGATGCCGGCCACCGCGTAGACCGAGGCCAGTTGCAGGGTGGACAGGCCGGTGATGGCGTGCCCGGAGGTGCAGCCGCCGGCGTAGCGGGTGCCGAAGCCGACCAGGACGCCGGCGGTGAACAGGAAGGTGAGGTTGCGCACCGTGGGGTCGAACAGTTCCGGCGGCACCAGCAGGTCGGCAGGCGCCGCGAAGCCCCAGGATTCGACCATGGCCAGGGCGGCTGGGCTGAGCGCCACCGGCTCGGGATTGGCGAACACCACCCCGGCGAGGAAGCCGCCGAGGCCGGTGCCGATCACGAACACCAGGCTCCAGGTGTGCTCCTTCCAGTCGTACTTGAAGAAGTCCACGTCGACCTGGCGCGGCTGGGTGATCGCGCACAGGTGGCGCAGGTTGTTGGAGATGCCGAACGAGCGGTTGCCGACGAACAGCATCAGCGGGACCATCAGGCCGATCAGCGGGCCGGCCACGTACCAGGGCCAGGGCTGGTAGAGCCAGTAGAGCAGGTTGTCCATGTCGATTCTCCCCCGAGAAGGCCGGCATTATACGAGTAATTTTGTCGTGTATTACCGCTTCTTTCATCCTGCCCGGTACTGTCGACAGTGGCGAAAGGTGATCCCCTCTCACTCCGGGAAAGGGGCGGGGCAAGGGAGCGCGTGTCGATGCCGGCGTCGAGGTCGACCCGGTCAGGGCCGGGTCGAGGCCGCCACCAGGTCGATGCGCTGCTGTATCCTGGCCATGGCGGCCTGGTCGCCGGCCGCCTCGGCGCGCTTCAGCTCGACCCCCAGCCAGGCCAGCAGGGGGCGACGCCAGCCCCGCTCGGAGGCGGTGTCGACGGCGGTGGCGATGCCTTCCGGTGGCAGCCGGCCGGCCCTGAACAGCACTCCGGCGGCGATCAGGCGCGAGGCCGGATCCTTGATCGTTGCCAGGCCGGCCGCGTCACCAGTCTTGACGACGCCGGCGTACTGCGCCGGCAGGGCCTTGCCGGCGAGATCCTGCCAGTCGCCGGCGAGGAAGCGCGCGTAGGCCTGCTCGGCCGGTGCGGCGCCGTCTCGGAGTGCCTGGTAGGCCGGACAGTCGTCGAACTCCAGGGCGGCGGCGCGCACCCCGCAACGGGCCAGTTCGACGCGCGCGATGAGGTCGGGCCGGCCGGTGCGGGCGGCCTCGGCGCGCGCCTTGGCGAAGTTCATCTCGGCCAGTTTGGCGTTGCCGTCCAGATAGTGCTTGGTGAAGCCTTCCAGTCCGCTCTGGGCATTCATCTTCCAGTCCGGCGGCGGCGGCGAGCCGGCGCAGGCGGCCAAGGCAAGGAGGGCGATCGGGGCCAGGCGTCTCATGGCAGTTTCACCTCCACCTCGCGGGCGAACGGCCACTTGCGGTTGATCTCGTTGATCAGGTGGTTGACCTTGGTCAGGCTGTCGTCCACCTCGGCGCGCAGCACGGCGATGTCGGTGGTGGCTGCCTTGACGTCGGCCGAGATGGCCTCGCCGTTGGCCAGGATGGCGTCGGCCTTCTTCAGGCTGTCGCGCACGTCGGCCAGGATGGCGTTGATCTGTGTCACCGACTTCTGCACTTCGTCCATCACGCCGTCCGGGCCGAATACGCGCTGGTCGGCCTTGCCCAGCATGCCGTCGGCCTTGTGCGAGACGTCGTTGAGCGAGGCGAGCAGGGCGTTGCTGCGGTCGACGGCCTGGATCACTTTGCCGGCGTTCTCCGGCGAGCCGAGCACCCCGCCGAGGACGCCGTGCTCGCCGGCCATGCGCTCGGTCACCGTCTTCACGTGGACGAGGCTCTGGTTGATGCTGGAGTCGGCCTGGGTCATGGCCTTGACGTTGGCCAGGATGTCCTGCACCTGGGCCATGATCTCCGGGATCTCCGCCGCGGCGTCGCCGGTGAGCAGGGGACGTTCGGCGCCGTCTTCCAGGATGGGGTCGTCCGGCTGGTTGGTGAAGGCGCGTATCCTGGCGCCGCCGACCAGTGACTTCTCCAGGGTGAACACGCTGGACTGGCGTAGCCACCTGGCGTCCTTGACCGGGATCGCCATCTCGACGCGCACCTCGCCATCGTCGGCGAGGTCGAGGCGCTTGACCCGGCCGATGGGGAAGCCGGCGTAGGTCATCGCCATGCCGGACTGCACACCCTCGGCGTTCTCGGTCACCAGGATCAGGCGCTGGGTGCGCTCGAAGGCGCCGCGCGCGTACATGGTGTAGAGCAGGAAGCCGGCCGCCAGGACCAGGGTGAGGACAAGCAGCAGGCCGACCTTGAATTCCAGGTTCTTGATCAGCGGGGCGCGTACAGGGGCTCGTTCCATGGGTAGTCCACGATCCAGCATTCGTTGATCTTGTCGTCCAGCGCGTCCAGCGTTGCCTGCACACGGGGCGGGTAATGGCAGTCTGGCAGCAGCAGGGCGGGACGGTCGATGATGATTATAGAGGGCGCCCGGATGACGGCGCGCAGCAGTTTGGCTACGAAGCGTTCCTCGCTGGTCAGGTCGGGGTCGCGCTTGAACGCACAGTCGGTGCGGCCGAGCCGGACGAGCAAGGCCCAGGCCTGGTCGGCGGCCACCTCGTAGGCCAGATTCTCGCGGTACTGTGGCACGATGGCGATGTTCTCCAGCACCGACAGATTGGCGCGCAGGGGTAATTCGTCGGAGATCAGCGAGATGTCCGCATCATGCGCGGCGGCGATCGCCGTGCGGCGGGCGGCGTCGTCGGCCACCCACTTCAGATGTACTTGAGCGCTAATGAGATCACCTCGACCAGCATCAGGACGAAGAAAAGCCGCACCATGCCGCGCAGCACCGAGATGGGTACGAAGAACAGCTTGTCGGCCGGCGCCGCCAGGCCTTCGGAAATGGGGATCACGGTGACCGCCAGGCCGAAGGCGAACACCTTGGCCCACAGCAGCGCGATGGCGGGCGGGTCGAACACGTTGCCGACCACCCGGTTGAACTCGGGCAGGCTGAAGAACTGGAAGCCGTACACCGCGACGTAGGCGAGTACCAGGGCGAGGGCACTGGCCACCGCGGTGAGCGCCACCACCGAGATGACGCCGCCGATCACGCGCGGGATGAACTCGAAGCGCATGGGGTCGACGCCGGTCTCCTCCAGGGCCTTCATCTCGTTGTGCACGATCATCAGGGCCACCTCGGTGTTGATCGCCGCGCCCGAGCGCAGGCCGACGAACAGGGCGGTGAGCAGCGGCAGTATCTCCAGCACCAGGATGCGCACCGACATCTCGAGGGCGTGCTGGGCCAGGCCATAGTCGCGCGCGGTGTCGACTACGATCTGGATGAGGACGTAGGACAGCACGGCGGCGAACAGGGTGAAGCCGGGCAGTATCTGCCAGGCGGTGAAGTAGATCTGCTTCTGCACCACCGAGCGGGTGGCGCTGTTGTAGGTGGCCGGGGTGAGGGCCTCGACGATCGCCGTGGCGCCGAAGCGACCCAGGCGCCGCCAGCCGCGCAGCCAGGCGAGCAGGGCGGCGCCGCGTCGGGTAAGGAGGTCGATCAGCGAGTCCATGGCCGGCATGATAACGCCAGGCGCGGTGCGATTGCCTATCATGATGGGGGCGCGCCACCGGGCGCCGTCCGCAACCTGCCGGGAGAGCAACTCGTGACCGACAATCAAGCCGACCTGCTGGCGCGTCTGGAGCGCCTGGTGGCGGTGGGCATCGAACTGTCCGCGGAGGCGGACGCCGATGTCGTCCTGGCCGACATCGTGCAGGCGGCGCTCGAACTGACCCACGCCGACGGCTGCACCCTGTACCTCGCGGTCGATGATCGCCTGCAATTCGAGATCATCGAGAACCGTTCCCTCTCCCTCCGCCTCGGCGGCCCGGCCGGCGAGCGCCTGACCCTGGAACCGGTGCCGCTCTACCTGGCCGACGGGGCGCCCAACCTGCACGCCGTGTCGGCGGCGGCGGCGATCCAGCGCCGCACCATCAACCTGGCCGACGTCTATGCCGGCGACGCCTTCGACTTCACCGGTGCGCGCGCCTTTGACCAGGCCAACGGCTACCGCTCGCAGTCCTTCCTGACCGTGCCCCTGGTCGACCACGAGGACGAGATCATGGGCGTGTTGCAGCTGGTCAATGCCATCGACCCGGCCAGCGGCGCGATCGTCGAGTTCGACCACGACAGCCAGTACCTGGTCGAGTCGCTCGCCTCCCAGGCCGCCATGGTGCTCAACAAGCGCCAGCTGATCGAACGCCTGGAGGCCCTGTTCTTCGCCTTCGTCAAGGTGATCAACACCGCCCTCGACGAGAAGTCGCCCTACACCCACGACCACTGCCAGCGCGTGCCCATCCTCACCATGCTGCTGGCGGAAGCAGCCAGCCGCAGCGAGTCCGGTCCGCTGCAGGGCTTCACCCTCGACGACGGCATGCGCCGGGAACTGGAACTGGCCGCCCTGCTGCACGACTGCGGCAAGATCACCACGCCGGTGCACGTGGTCGACAAGTCGACCAAGCTGGAGGCCATCTTCGACCGCATCCGCCTCGTCGACACCCGTTTCGAGGTGCTTCGGCGCGACGCCCGCATACGCGAACTGGAGGCCCTCCTGGATCGCCACGGACCGGCCGGCTGGCGTGCCGGGCTGGTTGGCCGGCAGGCCGCGGCGGACGCCGAACTCGACGCCGAGCGCGCCTTCCTGCGCCAGGCCAATCAGGGCGGCGAGACGATGAGCAAGGCGGACCAGGCGCGCGTGTGCAGCATCGGCGCGCGCCACCGCTGGCGCGGCCCGGACGGCGCCGAGGTGTCGCTGCTCGACGATGAGGAGGCGGCCATGCTGTGCATCCCGCGCGGCACACTGTCGGAGGCCGAGCGCGCCATCATCGACCGCCACATCGAGGTGACCATCCGCATGTTGGAGACGCTGCCCTGGCCCAAGCACCTGCGCCACGTCCCCGAGTACGCCGGCAGCCACCACGAGCGCATGGACGGAAAGGGCTACCCGCGCGGCCTCGCCGGCGAGCAGATGTCGATCCCGGCCCGCATCATGGCGATCGCCGACGTCTTCGAGGCGCTGACCGCGCGCGACCGGCCCTACAAGCCGGGCAAGCCGCTGTCCGAGAGCCTCGCCATCCTGGGCCGCCTGAAGGCGGAGGGCCACATCGATCCCGACCTGTTCGACTGCTTCATCCGCGCCCGCGTCTACCAGGCCTATGCCGAGCGCTACCTGGAGCCGGAGCAGCTCGACGATCCCGACCCCGGCGCCATACCGGGCTACAATCCCGACGTCGCCCACTGACCGACTCGCCATGAAACTGCCCAAGCTGAAGCCGTTCGAGATGAACCTGCGCGGCCGCCGCTTCGTCTACCAGTTCGCCGCCAGCTTCGTCTTCCTGGCCATCCTGATCGGTCACGCCGCCGGCCTCTACGGCATCGGCATGCTGGCCAAGCTGGACGCGGCGATCTACGACTACAAGCTGGAACTGGGCATGATCCAGGCCATCGACGACCGCGTGGTGATCGTCGACATCGACGAGAAGAGCCTGCAGGAGGTCGGCCGCTGGCCCTGGCCGCGCGACCGCATGGCCCGCCTGACCGCCAGCCTGTTCCAGCAGTACGGCGTCGCCGCGGTCGGCTACGACATCATCTTCGCCGAGGCGGACCAGAGCTCGGGCCTGCCGGTGCTGGAGCGCCTGGCGCGCGGCGAACTGGCCGGCCAGCCCGGCTACGCGGACCTGCTCGACCGCCTGCGCCCGCGCCTCGACTACGACGCCAAGCTGGGCGATGCCCTGGCCAGCGGCCCCTCGGTGCTGGGCTACTATTTCAACTTCGCCCAGGGCGCCGAGACCACCAACCCGGACGGCCTGCCGCCGCCGCTCATCGACTGCGCGGCGCTGCAGGCGGCCGGCGTGCAACCGCAGGTTGGCGCCGCCTTCAGCGCCAACCTGGCGCGCCTGCAGGGGCAGGCCGCCACGGCCGGCTTCTTCAACATGGACGCCGATTTCGACGGCGTCGCCCGCCGCATGCCGCTGGTGATCGAGTACGGCGGCCGCTGCTACGGCTCCCTGCCGCTCATGACCACCCAGCAGGCCATGGGCGCCGGCGCCCCGGTGGTGCGTCCGGCCGCCGGCCTGC
>JAQVJE010000001.1:0-12102 GCA_028695325.1 Gallionellaceae bacterium | reverse complement strand
CGCTACAGCCTGCGCGGCGAGTCGCGGGTGATGACGGTGCTGTTCACCGACATCGTCGGCTTCACCAGCATCTCGGAGAAGCTGGAGGCCTCGGAGCTGGCCGCCATGCTGAACGCCTACCTGTCGCACATGACCCGCTTGGTGCAGGACAACCGTGGCACCATCGACAAGTACATCGGTGACGCCGTCATGGCCTTCTGGGGCGCGCCCATGAGCGACGAGCGGCACGCCCGCGACGGCGTCGTCACCGCCATGGCCATGCAGTCCACCCTGGCCGAGCTGAACCCGCGCCTGGAGGCGCATGGCTGGCCGCCGGTGCGGGTCGGCGTCGGCGTCAACACCGGCCGCATGTCGGTCGGCAACATGGGCTCGGAGTTCCGCATGGCCTACACGGTGATGGCCGACGCGGTGAACCTGGCCTCGCGCCTGGAGGCCCTGACCCGCCAGTACGGCGTCGGCGTCCTGGTCGGCGAGGATACCCGCGCGGCCTGCCCGGACATCGCCTTCGTGACCATCGACAAGGTGCGGGTGAAGGGCAAGGAGGTGCCGGTGACCATCTACGAGCCCCTCGGCGTCGCCGCCGAGGTCGACCAGGCGCGTCTCGACGAGGCGGCCGGGTTCGAGGCCGCCCTGGCCGACTACCTGGCCCGGCGCTGGGATGCCGCCGAGGCGAAGCTGCGCGCGCTCAACGCGCGCCGGCCGGCCAAGCTGTACGAAGTCTACCTGGGCCGCATCGAGCACTTCCGCAGCGAGCCGCCACCGGCCGACTGGGACGGTGCCTTCACGTTTACAACCAAATGAAAGACGGTGACAAAGTGACGAGTGACAAAGTGACAAAGTGCGTTGTCGCTGCGCGCCTTTTTGTCACTTTGTCACTTCGTCACTTCGTCACTTCGTCACTGGTCCGGAGGACCCCATGAAAGTACGCGTCCTGGGTTGCTCCGGCGGCATCGGCGGCGACCGTCACACCACATCCTTCCTGGTCGACGACGACATCCTCATCGACGCCGGCAGCGGCGTCACCCGGCTGGGCCTCGACGAGATGGGCACGATCGGCCACCTGTTCCTCACCCATGCCCACCTCGATCACATCCTGGCCTTGCCCACCCTGCTCGACAGCGTCGGCGTGGTGCGCGCCGAACCCCTGGTGGTGCATGCCCTGCCGGAGGTGATCGAGACGCTGAGGGCGCACGTGTTCAACTGGGAGATCTGGCCGGACTTCGCGCAGGTGCCACACGGACAGCCCTGCATGGTCTACGCGCCCCTGGCGGTGGGGGAGACGGTGCGCCTGGGCGGGCGCGAGATCACCGCCGTCCCGGTCAACCACGGCCGCCCGGCGGTGGGCTTCCTGCTGCGTGGCGGGCGCGGCAGCCTGATCTTCTCCGGCGACACCGCCAGCCATGCCGCGCTGTATGCAATCGCCAACGCCACCGCCGACCTCCGTCATCTCATTGTCGAGGCCTCGTTCGAGGACGCGCAGCGGGACATCGCGGCGGTGTCCTACCACTATTGCCCGGCCACCCTGTTGCCCGACCTGGCGCGCCTGAAGGCGGGCGTGCCGGTCTGGATCACCCACCTGAAGCCGGGCGGCGAGGCCGCCATCATGGCCGAGTTGTCTCGTCCCGGCCTGCCTTGCGGCATCCCGCAGGCGCTGGCACCGGACCAGGTGTTCGAACTCTAGCCGCTCCTCATCGCGCCACGTGTGGCTGGCCACCGCCGGCCAGGAGTGCCTGGATGCGCGCGGGCGCGGTCTCGCCGTTGACGTCGATGACGTTGAGGCGGCCGGCGCCGTGCTTCATGTCGTCGGCGAAGTCGTACACCGCGCCGACCACCAGCAACTGCCCAGCCTCGACCTTGGCGGCAAAGGCGTCGATGGCCGCACCGACCTGGTGGTGGACATTGGCGACGACGCCGTCGACATTGGCCACGCCCTTGGCGATCCGGATGCCGTCGAGTTCCCTGACGATGGCCGGCTCCAGGAGGCTGTAGTCGCCGCTGGCGGCCTGGATGGCGCCGCAGGCGGAGTGGCCGATGATCAGGAGCAGGGAGGAGCCCAGGTGGTTGATGCCGTACTCGACCGATCCCCTGGCCGTGGCGAACTGGTTGCCGATGTTGCGGACGATGAACAGGTCGCCTTCCGGGCTGGGGTCCAGCATGTTGGCGTGCACGCGCGAGTCCGCGCAGGTGAGCACGGTGGCGCGCGGCTGCTGCCCCTTGGCCAGGCGGGCGAAGAATGCCTGGCCGTGCTTGCGGCCGTAGGCCTTCTGGCTGGCCAGGACCTCCTGGATGAAGGCGCGCGCCACCGCGGCGTCGCCATGCGCGTGCTCGCCGGCGCGGGCGGGGGCCGCGAGGATGAGGGTGGCGGCCAGGAGGGTGCCGCACAGTGTCTTGTTCATGGAGTTTCTTCCTTGCCGTGGAAGCGGCGGACCGTTTGCGCCTGGTCCGCTGACTTCGTCATGTACGTGTCGGCGGTCGGGATGGACATGCGGTCACCGGCCGGCCTGTCGATGGGTGCAGTGCGGACAACAAAAAAGGGGGCCGAAGCCCCCTTTCAAACCGCGGTGAGGCTGGATCAGCCCTGGGCGGTGAACTTGTAGCTGGCCGGCAGGGCCAGGGTGTCGGACCAGACGTTGGTGGCCCAGGAGTGCATGTAGGCCATCTCCAGTTCGCTCTCTTCCTTGGATACGCCGTTGGCGTCCTTCGGCGGGACCATGGCCTTCTTCTCCTCGTTCCAGCGGAACACCGTGGCGACGTGGAAGGCGGTGCCCATGCCGGTGCCGGAGTAGCAGGTGTTGGTCACCACCGGGGCCGGGTCGGGCTTGCGGCCGGCGAACATCTCGGACATGGCGTAGGCGCACATCTTGCCGGTGTTGTTGGCCACCGAGCCGGACTTCGGGAAGTTGGTCAGCGCGGAATCGCCCAGGATGTGGACGTTCTTCACCACCGTCGACTCGAAGGTCTGGTAGCTGATGGGGCACCAGGTGCCGTCGTTGCCGGTCCGCACGCCGGCCAGGCCGGTGATGGCGGCGGCGCGCATCGGCGGGACCAGGTTGATGACGTCACCCTTGACGTCGTCGAACTCGGTGCCGACCATCATCTTATTGGCGTCGACGGAGCGCGGCTGGTTGTTCGGACGGAACTCGATCATGCTGTTGTCGGTGCCGTAGCCGAAGTGCTTGGTCCAGGCGGCGACGAACAGGCCCTTCTTGGAGGCGATGTCCGGGTTGCCGTCCAGGATGATGATCTTGGACTTGGGCTTGGCCTTCTTGAAGTAGCTGGCGACCATGCAGGCGCGCTCGTAGGGGCCGGGGGGGCAGCGATACGGGGCCTTGGGCACGGACATCACGAAGGTGCCGCCGTCGGGCATGGCTTCCAGCTGCTTGCGCAGGGCGCCAGTCTGGTCGCGGCCGGCCTTCCAGGCGTGCTTGATGGTCTTCTGGGCCTCGGCGTCGTAGCCTTGCACCTTGTCGAACAGCAGTTCGACGCCGCCGGCGAGGACCAGCTTGTCGTAGGCGAAGGTCTTGCCACCGGCGGTGGTGACGGTCTGCTTCTTGGTGTCGATGGAGGTGACGGTGTCCTTCACCCAGGCGTCCACCATCTTGCTGACGTAGGCGTAGGGCAGCTCGATGTCGTCCATCTTGTTGATGCCGGCCAGCACGGTGTTGGAGAACGGGCAGGAGGTGAAGTGGGCGTTCGGCTCGATGACCGTGACGATGGCTTTGGGATACCAGGTCTTCAGGTACTTGGCGAAGGTGGAGCCGCCGAAGCCGGCGCCGACGACGACGACCTTGGGCGTGGCGTTGCCGCCCATGGAGGCGCAACCGGACAGGGAACCGACAGCGGCCACGCCGGCGGCGGCGCCGGAGGCCTTGAGAAAGTCGCGACGATTGATAGTCATGATGTGTGTTCTCCTTATCGCGATTACTTGATGGCGGCGAAGTACTTGGCCATCGCTTCGTATTCGGCGTCGGTGTAGCCGTTGGCGTGCTTCTTCATCACGGTGGCGGGACGGGAACCGTCCTTGAAGGCCTTCATCTGGTCGACGAAGTACTTGACCTCCAGGCCGGCCAGGCTGGGAATGGCGCCCGTGCTCTTGCCTTCGGGACCGTGGCAATACGAGCAGTTGGCCGCCATGAAGCGCGCGCGCGGGTCGGCATGGGCCGAGGCGGCGGCGCCGAAAGCGCCTGCCAGCAGCAGGGTTACAGCGAGGGATTTTTTCATGTTGCTCCTCCAAGCGTGAAAAATGGCGGGGACACCGCCAACCCGAGACAAAATAAAAACGCCAGGGCAGGCGTTTTCAATCTGTAGCGGGGAGGATGATGAAATATCCGCTGTGATATTTCAACAAGCAAACCCTAATATTGGTGCGGTTTTCGGCTATTTTTTCGCGCCCAGGTCGAGGGCGCGGTGCAGGCGTTCCGCCAGCCGGGCGTTTTCACTTTCCGCATTTGCGTCATCGGGCAGCCAGCCGGCCAGTTGGACCATGGCGAGGTCCGCCAGGGCCGTGATCCAGGTCGGCCGGGTGTTGAGGGCCGGGATGTAATGGAACTCGCCGCCGCCGGCCTGGAGGAAGTCGGCCTTGCCCTCCATGGCGATCTCTTCCAGGGTCTCCAGGCAGTCGGCCGCGAAGCCCGGGCAGATGGCGTCGACGCGGCCGGTGCGGGCGCGGCCCAGCTCGGCCAGGGTCTCCGCGGTGTAGGGCCGCAGCCACTCGGCGCGGCCGAAGCGGGACTGGAAGGCGATGCGGTACTGGTCCGGTGCGAGGTTCAGTGCTTCGGCCAGCAGGCGGCCGGTCTTCCGGCACTCGCAGTGGTAGGGGTCGCCCAGTTCCAGGCTGCGCCTGGGCACGCCGTGGAAACTCATCAGCAGGACGTCGGGGCGACCGTGTTCGGCCCAGTACTGCTCGACGCTCTGGCGCAGTGCCTCGATGTAGCCGGGGTGGTCGTGATAGTGCCGCACGCTGCGCAACTCGGGCATGTTGCGTGTCTTCAGCAGGGTGTGCCAGACCGCGTCGAGGGCCGAGCCGGCGCTGCTGGCGGCGTACTGCGGATAGAGCGGCAACGCCAGAATGCGGTCGCAACCGGCGGACTTCATGGCCTGGAGAGTCGACTCGACTGACGGCTGGCCGTAGCGCATGGCGTACTCGACCACCAGGGGCGTGTCCGTGCGGCCGGCCAGTTCGGCCGCCAGCAGGCGTGCCAGTGCCTCGGTGTGGACCTTGAGCGGCGAACCGCCGGCCTGCCAGATACCGGCGTACTTGGCCGCCGACTTGGCCGGCCGGGTGACCAGGATGATGCCGTTGAGGATCAGCCACCATGCCAGGCGCGGCAGTTCCACCACCCGGCGGTCGGAGAGGAACTCCCGCAGGTAGGTGCGCAGGGCAGGTGCAGTCGGCGCCGTTGGCGTGCCCAGGTTGATCAGCAGGACGCCGATGCGGTTGCAGGGCTGGTCGTGGCGGAAGTCGGGTTCGGGCAGGAAGGTCATGAGTTTGAAAGGCGTGACAGAAAGGCGTGACAAATGAGGCGTGACGCAAAGACGTGACAGGTGGGGCGGTTTCCGTCACGCCTTTGCGTCACGCCGTGACGGTCACGCTCTTGCGTAACGCCGTTCAATGATAGGACAGCGCATTCGACAGCAGTCTTGCCGTGATGTCGACGATCGGGATCACCCGCTCGTAGGCCATGCGGGTCGGCCCGATCACACCGAGGGTGCCGACCACCTGGCCATCCACCTCGTAGGGTGCGGCGATGACACTGCATTCGTCGAGTGGGGTGACGCCCGATTCGGCGCCGATATAGAGCTGGACGCCGCCGGCGCGGTCGCCGATGTCGAGCAGCTGCATGAGGTCGGTCTTGCGCTCGAACAGGTTGAACAGCTGACGCAGGCGCTCCATGTTGGTGGACAGGTCGGGGGTGCGCAGCAGGTTGACCTCGCCGCTCAGCACGTAGCCGGGCGTGTTCTGGCCCAGCGCCTCGCTGCCGGCCTGGACGGCGGCCTGCATCAGGCCGCTGATGTCGGACTGCAGGTCGGTGAGTTCCTGGACCAGGCGGCCGCGCGCCACCTCGAAGGAAAGGCCGCCGTAGTGGTGGTTGAAGAAGTTGGCCGCCTCGGTCAGCTGGCCGTCGCTGTAGGGACGGTCGGTAAGCAGCACGCGGTTCTGCACCTCGCCCTCCGGAGTGACGATGATGAGCAGGATGCGCTTCTCGGACAGGCGGATGAACTCGATCTGGCGGAACACCTGCTGGTGCCGGTGCGGCGCCACCACGACGCCGGCGAACTGGGTCAGCTCGGAGAGCAGGCGGGAGGCCGAGGCGACCAGGCGCTGGGGGTCGTCCGGCACCAGGCTGGACTCGATGCGGCTGAGGTCGGGATGGGCCAGCGGCTTGACCGTCAGCAGGGTGTCGACGAACAGTCGGTAGCCCTTGGGGGTGGGCACACGGCCGGCCGAGGTGTGCGGACTGGCGATGTAGCCGCCCTCCTCGAGGTCGGACATGATGTTGCGGATCGAGGCCGGCGACAGGTTGAGGCCGGTCTGTTTCGCCAGGGTGCGCGAGCCGACCGGCTGGCCCTCGTCGATGTAGCACTCGACCAGGGTCTTGAGCAGGATGCGCGCGCGTTCATTCAGCATATATTTGGATCGTTCACCGGGAAGCTCGCCACTATAATTCCGCCTATGGCGCAAATTTTCAAGAAGATCGCCCTGGTCGGCAAACACAACAGCACCGGCATCAGCGGCTACATGCTAAGGCTGGCCAACCACCTGCTGGGACGTGGCCATGAGGCGGTGCTGACCACCCACGCGGCCGAGTTCTGCCGCCTCACCGACCTGCCCTGCGCCCCCCTGATGGACATCGCCAACGATATCGACCTCGCCGTCGTCATGGGCGGCGACGGCACCATGCTGGCCATCGCCCGCTCGCTGGTCGATTTCCGGGTGCCGCTGATCGGCGTCAACCAGGGCCGCCTGGGCTTCCTCGCCGACGTCTCGGTCGACACCATGCTGGCCACCCTGGACGAGATGCTGGACGGCCAGTATGTCGAGGAAAACCGCATCATGCTCGACTGCGCCCTGGAACGCGACGGCGACCTGGTGTTCCACATGTATGCCTTCAACGACGCCGTGGTGAGCAAGGGTGCCATGGGCCGGTTGATCGAGTTCGAGGCCTACATCGACGACAAGTTCGTCTACAGCCAGCGCGCCGACGGCCTGGTGGTCGCCTCGCCGACCGGCTCCACCGCCTATGCCCTGTCGGCCGGCGGCCCCATCCTGCACCCCTCCCTGGAGGCCTTCGTGCTGGCGCCGATCTGCCCGCACACCCTGTCGGCACGGCCGATCGTGGTGAACGGCCGCTCCGAGGTCGAGATCAACCTGATCCACGCCGACGACTGCCGGGTCCATTTCGACGGCCAGAACCACCGCGACATGCGGGTCGGCGACCGCGTGGTGATCCGGCGCG
Source organism: Gallionellaceae bacterium (assembly GCA_028695325.1). Classification (GTDB taxonomy): domain Bacteria; phylum Pseudomonadota; class Gammaproteobacteria; order Burkholderiales; family Thiobacillaceae; genus Parasulfuritortus. The sequence goes on along the minus strand of JAQVJE010000001.1, from coordinate 4,645 downwards.
CGCGCAACACCGTGCGTCTGCTGCAGCCGACCGACCACAACTACTACGACACCCTGCGCCAGAAGCTGCGTTGGGGAGAAAAGTTATGAAGACCGGTGACAAAGTGACGAGTGACAGAGTGACAGAGTCCGTTGTCGCTGCGCGTCTCTTGTCACTTTGTCACTTTGTCACTTTGTCACTTTGTCACTGAAGTCCTCATGCTGCTGAGTCTTTCGATACGCGACTTCGTCCTGGTCGACCGCCTTGACCTGGAGTTCGCGCCCGGTTTTTCCGTCCTCACCGGCGAGACCGGTGCCGGCAAGTCCATCCTGCTCGACGCCTTGCAGCTCGCCCTCGGCGAGCGCGCCGAGGCCGGCGTGGTGCGCGAGGGCGCCGAGCGCGCCGAGGTGGCGGCCGGTTTCGCGGCGCCGCCCGGCCTCGTCGCCTGGTTGCGGGAGATGGACCTGGAAGGCGACGACGACACCTGCCTGCTGCGCCGCGTGGTTGAGACCGGCGGCCGCTCGCGCGCCTTCATCAACGGCCGTCCGGTGACCCTGACCCAGCTCAGGGAGGCGGGCGAGTTCCTGGTCGACATCCATGGCCAGCACGCCCATTACTCCTTGCTGCGCGCTGGCGAACAGCGCCGCATACTCGACCAGTACGCCGCTGCGACCGAACTGGCCGGCCGGGTGGTGGCGGCCTGGCGCGACTGGCAGGCGCTCGAGAAGGCCCGGCGCGAGGCCGAGGCCCATGCCGCCGAGGCGGCCGAGCAACGCGAGCAATTGCAGTGGCGGGTCGACGAATTGACTGCCCTGGCCTTCGCCGCCGACGAGTGGGTGACATTGCAGGACGACCACCGGCGCCTGGCCCATGCCGCCGAGTTGCTGCAGGGCGCCCAGCAGGTGGTCGGCATGCTGGAGGACGACGGCCAGGGCGCGCTCGGCCAGCTGCGTGCCGCGCACGCTCGCCTGGTCGCCCTGGCCGAGATCGACGGCGGGCTCGCCGCCAGCGTCGAGCTGCTCGACAGCGCCCTGATCCAGGCCGAGGAGGCAGCGCGTGAACTCGGCCACTACGCCGAGCGGGTCGATCTCGACCCCGAGGCGCTGGGTCAGGCGGAGGCCCGCCTGGCCCAGGTCAGCGATGCCGCGCGCAAGTTCCGCCTGCGGCCCGAGGAGTTGCCGGCCCTGCTGGAGGAATCGATGGTCCGCCTGGCCGAACTGGAGCGCCTGGCCGACCCGGCCGGCCTGCGTGCCGAGGCCGAGGCTGCCGGTGCCGCCTACCTGAAACTGGCCGGGGAGCTGGGTGCCCTACGCAAGAAGGCGGCCGCGCGACTGGCCAAGGCGGTCACCGAGGCCATGCAGCGCCTGTCCATGCAGGGCGGCCGATTCGAGGCGGCGCTGGTGCCGTGCGAGGCCGAGGCGGGTGGGCTGGAGACGGTCGAGTTCCAGGTCGCGCCGCATGCCGGCCAGGGCTTGAAGCCGTTGGCCAGGACCGCCTCGGGCGGCGAGCTGTCGCGCATTGGCCTGGCCCTGCAGACCATATTGTCGGAGAGCGCCGGAGCGCCGGTGCTGATCTTCGACGAGGTCGACGCCGGCATCGGCGGCGGGGTGGCCGAGGTCGTCGGCCGCCTGCTGGCTGACCTGGGACGGCAGCGTCAGGTGCTCTGCGTGACCCACCTGCCCCAGGTCGCCGCTGGCGCGACCGGGCATTTCCGGGTCAGCAAGGAGACCGTGGCCGGGCGGGCGCAAAGCCAGGTGACGGCACTGAGCGGGGCGCTGCGGGTGGAGGAGATCGCCCGCATGCTGGGCGGGGTGAAGATCACCGACGCTACACGCCGGCACGCCGAGGAGATGCTTCAAAGTCAGTGACAGCAGTGACGAGTGACAAAGTGACAAAAGCCGTGCGACGACGGTCCTGTCACTTTGTCACTTTGTCACTTTGTCACAGGTCACCGCCCTGTTGGGGCAGTCTTCCTTGGTGCATTCCACGTACAGATACAGGCTGTGGTCGTGGATACGGAAGCCGCGCTCGGCGGCGATCTTCTTCTGCCGACGTTCGATCTCGGGGTCGTAGAACTCCTCCACGCGGCCACACTGTATGCACAGCAGGTGGTCGTGGTGGCCGCCCTTGTTGAGTTCGTAGACCGCTTTGTCGTCGTCGAAGCGGTGGCGCACAAGGATGCCGGCCTGCTCGAACTGGGTCAGCACGCGGTAGACGGTGGCAAGGCCGACGTCCTCGTGGTCGGCCAGCAATAGCTTGTAGACGTCCTCGGCCGACAGGTGAGACACGTCGGTGTCCTCGAACAGCGCCAGTATCTTGCGGCGCGGGCCGGTGACCTTGAGACCCAGGCTTTTGAGTTGCTCTCCGCTGTTCATGGTGTGCTCATGTTTGTCTGGCGCGTTATCATAGCGCGGCTACCCTCTATGGTTCATCCATGATGACAAAATCGGTATTCGCTTCACTGCTCGTTCTTGTCCTGGCCGGCTGCGGCAGCTGGGGCAATCCAGTCAACAGCATCAAGCCCCACCGCATCGAGATCCAGCAGGGCAACCTGGTGACCCAGGAGCAGGTGGCCATGCTCAAGCCGGGCATGACGCCCGCCCAGGTGCGCTTCATGCTGGGCACGCCGCTGATCGTCGACCCCTTCCGGGCCAACCGCTGGGACTACCTCTACCTGCTGCGCAAGGGTGGCAAGGAAGTCGAGCGGAGGCACGTCACGGTGCTGTTCGAGAACGACCGCTTGGCCCGCATCGAGGGCGACGTGGTCGCCTCCAAGCCGGCCGCACCCGCGCAGCCCGCCAATGTCCCCGCCCAGCCCGCCGAGGCACCGGCACAGCCCGCCGGGGCACCGGCACAACCCGTCGAGGCACCGGCACAGCCCGCCGAGGCACCGGCACAGCCCGCCGAGGCACCGGCACAGCCTGCCGAGGCACCGGCACAGCCCGCCGGGGCACCGGCACAGCCCGCCGAGGCACCGGCACAGCCCGCCGTACCCAGCCAGCCATGAGTCTCGACATGGTCATCGCCGGGGCATCCGGCCGCATGGGGCGTGCCCTCCTGGAAGCAGTCGCCGCGGCGCCGGACATGAACCTCCATGCCGCCCTGGAACGGTCCGGCAGCCCCTTCCTGGGCCGCGACGCCGGTGAGCTGGTCGGCGTGCCGAGCCAGGCCCTCATCGTCGACGACCTCGACGCCGCCCTCCAGGGCGCCCATGCCCTGGTCGACTTCACCCGCCCCGAGGCCACCCTGGCCCACATCGAGGCCTGCCGCCGCCACAAGGTGGCGATGGTGATCGGCACCACCGGCTTCGACGAGGCCGGCAAGGCTGCCATCGCCGCTGCCGCGCGCGACATCCCCATCGTCTTCGCGCCCAACATGAGCGTCGGCGTCAACCTGGTGTTCAAGCTGCTCGACATGGCCGCCCGCGTGCTCGACGAGGGCTACGACATCGAGATCGTCGAGGCGCACCACCGCCACAAGGTCGACGCCCCCTCGGGCACCGCCCTGCGCATGGGCGAGGTGATCGCCCACGCCCTCGGGCGCGACCTCGGTGAGTGTGCGGTGTACGGTCGCGAAGGCGTCACCGGCGAGCGCCAGGCCTCCACCATCGGCTTCGCCACCGTGCGCGGCGGTGACATCGTCGGCGACCACACTGCACTGTTCGCCGCCGTTGGCGAGCGGGTCGAGATCACCCACAAGGCCTCCAGCCGGATGACCTTCGCGCTGGGTGCACTGCGCGCGGCGCGCTTCCTGGCCGACAAGGAACGCGGCCTGTTCGACATGCAGGACGTGCTCGGCCTGCGGTAATTTGCAGGCGCGATCTCCACTCGCGAATAGTTGAATGCGTGACACAAAAGCGTGACGCAAATTCGTGACAGAGTGGCGTGACGAAAACCACCTGTCACGCCTTGTTCGTCACGCTTCATGGTCACGCAGTTTACGTCACGCCTTTTTCGCCCGTTTGCGAGTTGGAACTCGCTCCTGCGCCCCCTTGAAGTTCCAGTACAGCGGCCCCACCTACGGGGCCGGTTTCATTTTCAGGACTGTGAACGATGAGCGAAAACGTCAAGGAAACCCTGGGCTTCCAGGCCGAGGTGAAGCAACTGCTGCAACTGATGATTCACTCCCTGTACTCGCACAAGGAGATCTTCGTCCGCGAGCTGTGCTCCAACGCCGCCGACGCCGCCGACAAGCTGCGCTTCGAGGCCTTGAACGATGGTGCCCTCTACGAGGACCAGCCCGAGCTGAAGATCTGGATCAGCGCCGACAAGGCGGCCAGGACCCTGACCATCCGCGACAATGGCATCGGCATGAGCCGGCAGGAAGTGATCGAGCACATCGGCACCATCGCCAAGTCGGGCACCAAGGAGTTCTTCGGCAGGCTGACCGGTGACCAGCAGAAGGATGCCCAGCTGATCGGCCAGTTCGGCGTCGGCTTCTATTCCAGCTTCATCGTCGCCGACCGCGTCACCCTGACCACCCGCCGCGCCGGACTGACCAGGGAACACGGCGTGCGCTGGGAATCCGCCGGCAGCGGCGACTACACCCTGGAGACGGTGGAGAAGGCCAGCCGTGGCACCGAGATCGTCCTGCACCTGAAGGAGGACGAGGCCGAGTTCCTCGAGGAATGGCGCCTCAAGGCCGTGGTGCGGCAGTATTCCGACCA
>JAQVJE010000050.1 GCA_028695325.1 Gallionellaceae bacterium | reverse complement strand
CGGGAACAGCCAGCACTTTTCGCTGCGCCTCGATGCCGTTGTCGATCCTCTGCGTCTGCTTCGCAGTCTTCACGATCGCTGCCTGATCATCCTGCGGAACAAGTCGATCGTAGAACTCGGGCGGGAGAAGATTGGCAATGGCGTCGGTACGAGCCTGTATCCTCGTCCAGCACGCCTCCTTCTTGCACCACTCGGAAATGTTGGAAATGCCTTGTGGCGGCCTTATGATTTCGTCATTCACGACTCCCGACACGACAGCGATTGCACTTTCGAGCACCGGATCGACCTTCTGTGCATTCCAGATGCCAAGAAAGTCGATGCTCTCCTTCCTGCGCTTCGTGATGTCACCGAGTACCGCCAGCGTGTAGGCCACGATGTTTGCTCGGTACCCGCCGTTGTACCAAGGCTGCGCGGAAACGATGCGCTCCGTGGCGCGGAAGATCAACCCGCGCGCGACAGCCCTCTTGAAATAGAACTCATTGAACGCGTCGGATGATTTCTCCCACTCGCTGCCGATTCGGGCGGCGTAGCGCGCAAAGTTCTTCTGGGAGCCAAGATTCACCCACCTGGGGTGGTCATCCCAGACATTCTCGAACTTCGCAAGATCCGTCTTCGTGAACATCTGTGGCTTGGGATGCTCCGCCTTGAAGCGACGCTGCTCCGCGGGTGTGAGCTTCGACTGTGCATCGGCATACTGGCCGCGTGCGCGCTCATAGAACCACCTCGTCTCGCGCGGGGCTCCCTTCTGCGCGGGTGCCCAGATCCGTCGGGAAAACCCTTCCATTCGCACATGGAACGGGTGGTTCGAGAAGAAGTCGGCGGCATTCACCCGATTCTGGGTGTTCGCATACTCCGATATCCTTGGAACGACCGTTTCGCTCTGCAGGCTGTCGATGACGGACAGCTTCAACTGGACGAATATCTGGGAAAGATCGGCCTTGTCCCGCTTCCGTGTGTGGAACAGCGATGCCGTGGTCTGGCCACCATTGACGATCTGGAGATCGACAACCCTCGTGATCGCCAGACCGGAATCCGTCATCCCTGTCTCGACACTCTGTGCAGTGGCCGTAATCCCGTTGTTGTAGGCAAAGAACATCCCAGGTTCGTTCAGGATCGTCGCCCTTATTCCCTGGTTCACATTGCCGCGCGCCTGCAGGAACGTACGGACGTTCTGCTCAAGCAAACGCGCTCCGAATCTTTCGTACAGGGTCGCCAGCACCTCGGCAGGCATGACCATGAGATAGGATTGATAGGCATCGGTCCCCAGGTGTGCGGGAAGGCAGGCGATGCCCTTGCCGAACATCTGCTCGAAGTCGAGGTCGAGTGGTTCCTTGTGGCTGCGGGAGCTTCGCTGACGATGAAGTCGTGAGATGTCCCAGATGTGGTGAGCAGCCGGAACACCTGCCACTTCCGTATCGGGAAGGGCCTGAATCTTCTCGCTGAGCGTGCGCTCGGAGAAGAGAACCAGGTTGACCTGCCGAATGGCGTCCTTGCGATCCGCAATCTGCCTGGCAAGGCCGTACTCCGGCGATGTGACCTCCAGTTCGCCGGCCAGGCCCTTGTTGGCACTGGCCTCGAAGAAGTTGGCAACACGCTTGAATGCCGCGGCCACTTCCGTTCTGGTGAGCGATGCCAGCTCGTTTCGGGAGTCGAAGTCCGCGATGAAGAGGTCCAGAACTCCTTCGTCATTGAACCAGTAGCCGTCCACGCGCATGCCACGCTGCGCCCGGAAATGGCAGAGTTCGAAGCCTTCCGTGAAGCCTGTCTCGACAAGGTCGTTCGCGATGGCCTCCATGAATTCGGAGAGCTGGAAGCTGCCATTGGCTTCGGCGCCCGCCAACAGTTCCTGTCGGAAGTCGTGGAAGAACTCTTCGTCGGTCTGCTCCATCAATCCTCCCCGAAGATGGCTGCTTCGTCACACTCGTAGGGAGCAATCGTTTCCAGCCTGATGTCGTAGGCCACGTTGGCAATCCCTGTCGGCAGTTGCGACCGCATGAGACGCGGAAAACCGTCACCGACACGATAGCTGCGCACGTCGCTGACGACAAAGCGAGGCTCATCGTAGTCAGGGAGCGGGGCATAGCCGTGCGCAACCAGCTTCCTGTCAAAGGCCTCGACGGCGTCCGCCTCGCCGAGCCGTGCCTGGACTGCAGTGACGATCTCGTTGAGCGATCGAGCTCCTGCCGCGTCGGCCAGACTGCTCAGCCGGTACACGCGCAGGAACAGCGCATCGTTCAGGGATTCGAGCTGGTCTTCCGATGAAATGCGGACGCTGCTCCGCTCTGCGCCAGAGAGCGATTTGACCTCGACGGCTGTGTTGCCAAAGATGAAATCCTGATGTGATCGTTCCGGACCGAGCCAGGCTTCGACGGCGTCACTGCTCGACATCTGCCGATCGATCAGTTCCGTCAGAAAGACGATTTCGGCGAAGAGACCGCGGACTTCCTCGATGGACAGGTGCTGACTCCGGCCTGACAGGAAGGTCTTCCAACGGCGGATGTGTGCCAGAGAGACCGCGAGAGAACTCGCCGAGTCGGTGGCGTGCTCCAGCGAGGATGCAAGGGTGCGGCACAGTCCTTCGAAGAGATCGCGGTCGACCTGCCTTTCAAGCGCGAGGATCAGGCGCTGCTGCCCCTGATCTCCGGCACGAAGATCGACATCGATGCCGTTCACCGTGACCGCGTTCTTCCGGTACTGGGCTGCGTGGTCGCCCTGAAGCTCCACGATGAACAGGCAGGCGCCACCGGCATCGCGTCCCCAGAAACAGGGCACGGCCGTTCCCACCGCAACCTGGCGGACATTGAAGTCCGCTCCCGGAACGGCGATGTCATCCCACGGCGAGGACTCAGGCATCGTAGTCATCCTCCTCGTCAGGATCGTCGGCGTAACCCTGCATCTGCTGGAGCCAGACCTTGTTCACGACGACATTGATGGTCGTCGAATAGTCCCCGTAGGGAAAACTGACGCCGAAGGCGGCGATCGGTCCCGTCACGGCCTCGCCCTTGGGCTCCAGGCTGTGAATCATGAGGAGCGGCTTGTTCCGGACCATACGGTAATGCGTGTCGGATACCGCTCCTGAGCCATCTTCGCCGCCAGCCAGCGTCCTGGCCTCATTGCGTTGTGCGTCGCTGAGCCCGAGCTTTTCGTCGCCACGCGAGGCAACCCTGTCCTTGTTCAGGCGCCACGAAGTGCCGTTCGGCTGATCCTTCCCGACGACGCGCACCTGATTCCTCAGGGTGAACGGGTTTTCACCGCCTGAGCCACCCGAAGGGGAAATCAGCAGAACATCGGCCAGCGGGTGCTGCGTCGCAATCCGTTCCAGATAGCTCACCACGTCCGACTTCTGTCCGGCAAAGGTCGAATGGCATTCGAACCGGGTGAGGAAGTCGTCGATCACCTCGATGGGCACGTCCCTGAAGATGACGCCCTTTTCGGTGGACTCCTCCGGTCGTCCGCCGAATCCACTCCGCCAGTGATCGGCGATCAGCGCAAGGTTCCTGGCATTCACGTCGGGGTCGGTGGAGACAATGTAGCTCTCCCGCAGTCGCCCACTGAAACTCTGCTCGACCGTGACCTCCTGGCCCGATCGCATCTTGTTCGCCGCCGTGATCAGCAGGCTGTCCGGATGCGAGCGGACGTACAGGCCAAAATCCTTCGGGCTGAGGCGATCGCGCCGCATGCGCTTGACCTGCTGTACAAGCTCTTCGGCGGCATCGGCGATGTGGGAGTACCAGTTGATCGAGTCGCGCGAGAGATGGACGCGGCAGAGGTCCTCGAAGCCCGGCCGGTAGCCGAACCAGCGGCCCATCTGCATGAGGGTGTCGTACATCTTCGTGTTGCGGTACATGTAGCTGACGGTCAACCCCTCGATGGTCAGGCCTCGGGAGAGGCTCAGACCACCGACCGCGACCGCAGTCAACCCGACTCCTTCCTTCGCGTAGCGGGCGTAGTCGAGCACTTCGTCACTCTTGCTGTTGATGACATAGAGGTGGAGATGCTCGAAGACGCCGCTGAGGGCAGTCTTCACTTCCGCCCAGGCAAACCCAGCATCGGCATACTCGGCATCGAAGGCATGCTTCAGGCCCTGCATGTACGCGTTTCTTGAGGAAACCTCTTCCGGCATCGCGTAGTTGGCGAGAACCGCTTCCCTGATCCTCTTCTCCCTGAGACTCAGGAAGTCACGCACGGCCTTCTGAACGGGCACGAAGCGCGACACATTGACCATCATTGAGCAATGCTTGCCGGTCTGCCCACGCAGGTTCCGGATGGCGCGGGCGACGATGAATTCGTCGAGTGCGCGATAGAGGCTGGGGGGCAACTCGTGGACGGGATCGTCACGCTTGTGGGCGTACGGGATGAGATCCTCGCAATCGTCGATCGGCCTCACGATCGATTGACTGGTCGCCTCGTCGAGGAACACCTTCTCGGCACCGAAGTACGTCGTTGGCGCGTCCAGGCAATAGATGAAGTCGCGCGGGAACAGCTCCTCACGCACATCATCGCCATAGGCGTCGGGGTTGATGAAGATGTTGGCGAACGGTGTCGCCGTGTAGCCGACATAGCACGATTTCGCGAACAGCCCGAGGATGCGCCGGATCATCGCATTCGTTCGGGTCGGATCCAGATCCTCCTTGTTCGTGTTGATCGACGCGTTGTCGGCCTCGTCGTCAATCAGCAGCATCGGCACGTCGGAAATCCGGCCATCGCCCTCGGCGTTCAGCTCCTTCAGCCACTTGTGAAGAGCCGTGAGCGTCGTGACGTTCTTCTTGATGACCAGAATGATCGGCTTGCTGAAGTCGTTGATCTTCCAGCCGCTCTTTTCCGCCGTGTTCTTGTTGAAGTCCTCGTTGATGTTGGTGAGGGTGGCCGGATGCGGATAGCCCGGCGCGAGGCCGACACCGATGTTGCGACGATCCTCGGGATCGCTGGATCGGCCGATGAAAGCCTCATCGATGCGCTGCTGCGTCTGCTTTCGCAGATTGTTGTGAATGCCGGCGACGACGATGATGAACTTGTAGCCAGCGTCGGCGGCGCGTGCTATCAGGCCGGTGTAGTTGGCTGTCTTGCCCGACTGCACATGACCGATGACAAGTCCGCGACGGTTCCAGGTCGTGCCCTCGCTCAACGGGTCCTGCAGGTGGCCGAGAATGCGGGTCGTCACATCGCTCAGCGACTGGACCATCTGCGGTGGCCAACCTTCCTTGAGAAGAAAGTTTCCATAGGATTCCGCATAGGTCCAGGCGACATCCTCACGCTTGTGGACCCACTGATCATCATGCTTCGCAGTGACATCCACCAGCGAAACACCGGCGCCCATGCGCGTGTCGACCGAGATCATCGCCTCGGTGACGATATTGCGGAGATCACCCGTATAGCCGAAGATCGCGGCGATCTGTCTCGCCTTCTCCTCCACCTGCTCGCGCGTCGGCGTCTCGGCCATGTTGGCAAGGCCCGAGATGAGCGCGTTGGCGATGTTCCGTTCTTCCGTGATGACTGTGAGGCTCATGCAAAGGTCTCGCTGATGAATTTTTCGGCCAGTTCGATCTGGCCATCGAAAAGGTGCGTCGAGCGCACGATCTGGAGAAAGGCATTCGGGTCGCCCGGCCCGTCGCCGTAGAGCACCTTCCTGAGACTCTTCAGGCGCTCCAGAGTCTGACTTTCATCCACCGCCCTCTGGTTGATCTCGCGCGGATGGGTCGAGTAATCCGAATAGATCATCTCCACCGGCAGGGAGGCGGCAATCGAATCCAGCAGGACACGAAGCAGATCCACATCCTCGGACGAAAGTCTTGTGCCCAGGGATGCGATGAGCGGGTGCTGCTCGTTGATTGCGAAACGGATGCCGCCGTGATCGGCGTAGCGCTCCCAGAACGGGGCCTGGCTCTCCTGAAAGAGCTTCTGCCCACGCCCCCTATGCACCGTCACGCTGCGGGCAGTGATCCTGTTGATGATCTGACGCAGCCGCTCCCGCACCGCATGCGGCGGGCGGGCACGCGATTTCTTGATGTCGATGGTCCAGGCTTCGTCCAGACTGTTGGGAAAGTCGATCTGTACCCGCGCCAACTTGGTGGCCTCACCCTTCGGCACGAGTCTGAACCAGTCGCCCCAGGCCATCAGGCGGCCGTTTCGATAGACGTAGCCCCCCTGATTGGAGATGAAGTCACTGCGATCCTGGTAGTAGTCGTACTCGGACGCGGACAGACGACTGTGGTGCGGAAGCACGTAAGGCTGCAGGCGCACCTCGGCCTCGCCGATGCGGACGATCTCCTCCGGAAGCACCTGGGTGGCAGGATTCTTCCTGCAGAAGGGATCGAATGCCGTAATCGGACGACCATTGACGGTGAGAGAAATCCTGGTATGTCCCTTGATCTCACCCGAGAGAAACCGGTGGAAGACAAGTGACAGATGTCTGCCCACCGCCTCAAGCTTCTCATTGACGATCTCGTCTCGACGATCCCCGGCCTCGTCCTCCATCAATCGATCGAGCTCTCGCCAGATAACGGCCGTGCCCCGGGCGCCGAGCCGTTCGACATAAGGCAACCCATGGATGTCCGCATCGTCCAGGATGGAAAGAATCCAGTCGTCGGCAGCATCGATGCGATCCAGATTCCATTCGGCTCCGCAGACAGCTCCATCGCGCGTGCTCACAACGGTCAGCGAGCGACATTGGGAAAACGAGGCTGTCTTCAGGCCAAGGCCGAAGCGCCCAAGATCCTGCGGCGACCGATGCTGCCTGGGGTTGCCGGTCCCATGACGCATCGCATCGAGCAGCTCGTCTTCTGTCATCCCCCTGCCGTTGTCGAGGATGACCATCACAGGATGCTCACCGGACACATCGCAGATGATGTCGATGGCGTTCGCGCCAGCGGAAATGCTGTTGTCGATCAGATCGGCAATCGCAGTTTCGAGCGAGTACCCAAGGTCCCGCATCGATTCGGAAAGGCAGGCCGCGCTCGGTGGATGACTGCGATCACGAGCCATCGGCTTCCCCTTGCGTCTTCCCGTGAGTCAAGTGCATGATAAGCATCCGCAATGCCGCTTCGGGCGTGGCCTTCTTCCATTCGCATTGCAAGGCAGACGCGCGGAGCCGCCATTTCTGCAGACATTCAGGCGGAAGATGTTCAAGACCATGCGTGTTCCGACCACACCGCAGCGCAGCCGCATGATGTCGAGCATTCGCGGAAAGAACACTCGGCCGGAACGGATACTTCGCTCCCTTCTTTTCGCCAGGGGTTTTCGATATCGACTTCATGTGCGGGGACTGCCCGGTTCCCCCGACCTTGTGTTCCCGAAGCACAGGGCAGTGGTGTTTGTCCATGGTTGCTTCTGGCACCGACATGAAGGCTGCCGCTACACAACCACTCCCAGTACCAATGAAGATTTCTGGCGGCAGAAATTCCAGGGGAATGTCGCTCGCGACAGGCGCCATGCGGAGATGCTCCATGCTCTCGGCTGGCGCGTGGCGGTCGTCTGGGAGTGCGCCTTGAAGCACTCGGTCGAGGAGACTGCGCAAGCGGTTGAGGAGTGGCTGCATGGCGATGAGGATGTCCTAGTGATTGGTCAGAGCATTGACTAGCCCGCTTCGGCAAGCACCGGAAGCTGTTCTGGCAGGTTTCGCGGCACGCTTCCCGCCGGCCTCTTCTGTACGGCATCACCAGCCTGCCTCCGCCTCCTCTTGCTCATCTCGTTCAGAAGGCTACGAACGATCTTGGCCAGTTTGTGGGCAAGCAACGGAGGCACCGCATTGCCGACTTGGGTGTACTGCTCAGTGCGGTTGCCCGCGAAGACGTAGTTGTCGGGAAACGTCTGGAGCCGTGCTGCTTCTCTGACCGTGAGACTTCTGCATTGGGAGGGGTCGTAGTGGATGTAGTAGTGCCCGTCCTTGGCAATGTGAGCCACCACCGTGGTGGATGGTTCGTTCCTGCACTGCACGCGGAACCGATCCTTGAACGGGATCGCTTCGGATTCCCGATCGACATGCACATTGACGTGATCTGGAAGCAGCTTGGGAGGGAACACGTCCAACCGTGGGCAATATCCCCATAAATGAGCGAAGCTGGCCGAGAAGAGATAGCGAGCAAGATCGGATGCCATGTGCGCGCGCGCTTCATGCTGACAGACACCACCCAGGCTTCGGTCGTGAAGCCATTGCTGAAGCTCGGTCGGCTTCTTCGGCCTTCTGTAGCCTCGTGAAATGAAGGCGCCACCGGTCGTGGTGCTGGTGGCCGCAGCGGCAAAGGCACGCATTGTCCCGATCATGACGGACTCGTTTTCTGTCCCCCATCCCTTGACGTAAGAGGGGGCAGCCTGAACAGCCTTGCGCCATGCCTCCACTGAATCGCCACGCGACAGCTTGCTGCGGATTCGGGGAAGATCGTCAATGGCCTGTTTGACCGTGACAGGCCTTGCTATTGGTGCCAGCAACTGGTGTTGAGGTATGTCCAGCCCCTTTCTCACTCCGAGCAGAATCACGCGATGCCTGCTTTGCGGGATCCCATGGCGCTCAGAATGGATTAGGTAGTCGGTGGGTTCCAGCGAACTGCCGTCGCCCTTCTTGGTGAAGGATCGGATCTCATATTCGAGCCCCTCGGTTGGCATCGAAAGATCCGCAATGATCTTCTCGAACATCGGGTCGCCGGAGTGCTTCGAGGAAAGCAGACCCTTGACATTCTCCATCACGAAGATGGTGGGCTTGTGCACCTGGATGATTCTCAGGTACTCCCTGTAGAGGAAGTGCTTTTCATCCTTGTGAAAGTCCTTGTCGTTGGCGCGTCTGGAGCGCCCCGCCAGCGAATACGCCTGGCAGGGCGGGCCGCCGATCAGCACCCAGGTTTCCTGCCCCTTCAGTGCAGCACGAATTTCCCTGTCGATACTGGCTTCGTCGGACTTGCCAAGCTCCAGGCACCTCGCCTCGGTGGCAGCATGCTCGAAGGCGCTGGCCACGGCAGGGATCCTGCGGAAAGCGGCCTCATCGATCTCGCCCCGTATGTAGCTGTAGTAGTGCTTGACGTCCTTGGTGCCACGCAAACGCCTGAACACTGCCCTGAGCGTCAGCGTGCGATGTGCGACAGCATCCTTTTCAATGGAAAGGGCAATCTCGAAGAATGGCTGCCGCTTGTGGCCCTGCAGGGAAGCAAATCCTTCCCCGAGCCCTCCTGGGCCAGCAAAAAGATCAATTATGGGAACTGGCACGCCAGCAATCCTCCCCTGAGTTCTTTCCCGAATGTGATTCGGTTGCCGATTGGGTGCACGCTCACCCTGCCTCCGGCTTCTTCTTGCTGATGCTTTCGGCGATCCACCGATCCAGCTCCGAGCGGCGAAAGCGCCAGGTTCCCCCAAGCTTGAACGCCGGAATCTCTCCTTTCTGGGCAAGGCGATAGACCGTCCGTTTGCCGGCTTTGAGGTAGGCCGCGACTTCCTCCAGCGTGAGGATCTCGCTTTCGACTTCACTCATCTGAAAACCATCTGGTTTGGTCTTTCGTGACTTTGGATTGCCAAGTTTGCCCAATTCTACCAAAGGGTGGTAGGCGCTAGCCAACAAAAAATCCACCAGGCATTGCGCGAATGTCGGCCAGCGCGACCAACAAATCCGGTCATGCCGTAGTTCCCATTCCCTGCGGCGCGAAGCGGGGGCGCGCCACAGCATCTGTCCATCCGCTTCAACGGGGAATGGCACGATGGGACAGACCAACCGCCGCGCATCCGCATGGCCTTCGCTGGCCGTGCTGTTGGCTGTGTCGTTCTCGCCGCTGCAGCCTGCCGTCGCCGCCGACGGCCTCGCCTCGGAGCGTGAGCAGCTCGCCGTGCTCGCGCGCCAACTCGACCTGATCGATCGCCTCGCCGAGCACGCCGCCCATACCGCTCCGCAGGAACGCGCCCGCTACCACTTCGACTACGCTCGGCTGCGTGCCGACCTGAAGCGCGTTCGCGCCGGCCTGCAGGACTACCTCGTGCCCCAGCGCGCCCAGCCGCGCGATCCCGTCCCCCTGGTCGGCGATTACGTCCGCCGTGACCGCGCCGACGACGAGGACGAGGAGCCGTCGCCATGACGCCCTCTGCCGATCAGGTCGCCGCCTTCCAGGCCAACGGCGGCTTCGCGCCTTCAGCCGTCTCTGCCGTGGTGCTGGGCTTCGTGTTCGCCGTGCTGCTGCTGTGGGGCGTGTGGGCCATGCGCACCGCCTACGTCGGCTGGGCCGAGCACCGCATCACTGAACGTCAGTTCCTTGGCGTCGTCGTGCGCTTCGTGGCGATGTACCTGGTGCTGACGTTCTTCCTCCTCTCCTGACCGTCACGAAAGGCCATACGCCATGAACACGCCTCCGACATCCCATCGCATTCCGTCCCGCATCGCCGCACCGCTGCTGCCGCTGGCGCTCGCGGGCCTGCCGCTGTCGGCCTTCGCGCAGGGCCTGCCGACCATGGAAGACCCATCGCGCGGCCAGGGCAGCGGCATCCTGCAGACCTTGCAGAACTACGGCTACGACATCGTGCTGCTGATCGCGCTGCTCGTGGTCGCCTCGATGTTCGTCGGTGTCTGCTATCACGCCTACACACGCTACTCGGAGATCCACACCGGCCGCGCCACCTGGGGCCAGTTCGGCCTGACGGTCGCCGTGGGCGCGATCCTGCTGGTGGTCGGCATCTGGCTGCTCACCAAGGCCACCAGCGTGCTGTGAGGGCGGCAAGCGATGGCCGTCCCCTCGGAGACCCCGCAAGACACGCTGGTCAGCTTCCTGCCGCACCGGCTGAATCGCCAGCCGGTGGTCGTGCGCGGGCTGACCGCCGATGAGTTGTGGATCTGTGCCGGCCTGTCGGCCGCCGCCGGGTTCGTGCTCGGCCTGCCGCTGGCCTGGATCACGCACAGCATCGCCATGGTGCCCACGCTGATCGTCGCCGGCATCGCGCTGGGCGTCTTCGTCGGCGGTGGCTTCCTGCGTGCACAGAAGCGGGGCCGGCCCGACACCTGGCTGTACCGGCAGCTCCAGTGGCGGTTGGCATTGCGGCACCCGGCGCTGGCGGCGCTCCTGGGCGGGCAGCGCCTCATCACCCGCTCGGGCTACTGGACTACCCGGCGCAACACCAATCGAGGGGCGCCATGAGCCGTTTCAAGAACGAGGTTGCGCACCTGCAGGCGCACGTGAAGACGCTGCGTCTGGGGGCCGGCGCGCTGTTCGTGGTGGCGCTGCTGCTCGGCTTCGGTTGGTGGAGTGCGCCGAAGAGTCTCACCATCCATGTGCCGCCGGACCTGCGCTCGGGCAGCACGCGCAAGTGGTGGGACGTGCCGCCCGAGAGCGTGTATGCCTTCTCGTTCTACATCTGGCAGCAGGTACAGCGCTGGCCCACGAACGGCGAAGAAGACTACCCGCGCAACCTGCGCGCGCTGTCGGCCTACCTGACGCCGAGCTGCCGGGCCTTCCTGCAACAGGACTACGAGTACCGGCGCGCCAGTGGCGAGCTGCGTCAGCGCGTGCGCGGCATCTACGAGATTCCCGGCCGCGGCTACGGCGATGATCCGGCCACGCGCGTCAAGGTGGTTTCCGACCGCGATTGGATCGTCACGCTCGACGTGAGCGCGGACGAATACTACGGCTCCGAGCAGGTCAAGCGCGCCCTGGTGCGCTACCCCATCAAGGTCGTCCGGCTGGACATCGACCCCGAGCACAACCCCTTTGGCCTGGCGCTGGATTGCTACGCCAGCGCACCCCAGCGCATCGAAACGCCGCCGACGCCGACCCAGGCCGGCGCGCCCGCCAACGCCTCCGGCCATCTGCAGGGAGACTCCCCATGAAGCCCGTTGCCCTGTCGGCCCTGGCCGGCGTCCTGCTGATCCTCGGTGTCGTGCCGGCCAGCCAGGCCGTGGAAATCCTGCGCTGGGAGCGCCTGCCCCTGCCGGTGCCGCTGGTGGTCGGTCAGGAGCGCGTGGTCTTCATCGACCGCAATGTGCGCGTCGGCGTGCCGGCCAGCGTCGGTGACCATCTGCGCGTGCAGAGTGCGGGCGGCGCGATCTACCTGCGGGCGAGCGAGCCGATTCCGCCCACGCGGCTGCAACTGCAGGACGTGGAATCCGGCGCGCTGATCCTGCTCGACATCGCCGCCGAGCCGGCGAAGGACGGCCAGGCGCCGCTGGAGCCGGTGCGCATCGTGGAAGCGGAGGCCCCCGCGAAGCGCTACGGCGGCGGTGCAGCAAGTGGCGCGGACGAGCAGGCCGATGCGCCCGCAGACAAATCCGTTCCCCGGCGCGAAACGCCGGTATCGGTCGTGCTGACGCGCCATGCCGCGCAGAACCTGTACGCGCCGCTGCGCGCCGTCGAGCCGGTCGCCGGCATCGGGCGCGTGAACCTGCGTCGCGACCTCGCGCTGGACACCTTGCTGCCGACGCTGCCGGTGCACGCGCGGGCACTGGCCGCGTGGCGCCTGGAAGACCAGTGGGTGACGGCCGTGCGACTCACCAATACCTCGGCGCGCTGGCTCGACCTCGACCCGCGCGCCCTGCAGGGGAACTTCGTGGCGGCGACCTTCCAGCATCCGAACCTGGGGCCGGCCGGCACCGCGTCCGACACCACGGTGCTCTACCTGGTCACGCGCGGCCACGGCCTGGCCGAGTCGCTGCTGCCGGCGCTGAGCCCGATCGACGCCAGCGTGAACCTGCCGCCGGCCGCCGCGGCCGGCTCGACCGGAGGAGCGCGCGATGAAGAGTAATCCGCTGCTCAAGTGGCTGCTGATCCCGATGGCGCTGCTGCTGGTGTTCGTCGGCATCAAGCTGTTCTCCGGCGCGCCCGGCGGCCAGCCCGCTCCCAAGGGCGCGGCCAGTACGCTCACGCCCGAGGAGATGAAAGCCCTGGGCATCGCTGGCGACACGCCGCGCGATACCGTCGCCACGCTGGTGGCCCAGGTGAAGCAGTTGCGCACCGAGCTGCAGAGCGCGCTCGGCGACAACAAGCAGCACAAGGCCGAGAACGAGCGCCTGCGTGCCCGGGAAAGCGCGATCGACCAGCGCATCCAGAGCGCGCTGGAAGGCGAGCGCAACCGCCTGGAGCAGGAGCGCACCCAGGTGGCCAGCGACAGGCAGCAGACCCAGGGGCTGCTGCAGGATCTGCAGCGGCAACTGGACGGCCTTTCCGGCAAGGGTGGCCCGTCCGACCTGCCCGTCGGACTGGGGCTCGAAGAGGGTGACGGCCAGCGCTTCAACCGCGGCGCCGGTGGCACGCAGTGGGTCGAGCCCGACGACGCCAAGGTCGACGCCAAGAGCGGCAGCAAGGCGCCGAGCTTTCCTCTGAGCTTCGGGCCGGCCCAGAAAAGCCTGTCGGCCGCAGTGGAATCCGTCGCCGACGTCGGCAGCCGCGCGGTGGGCGCATCCACGAAGGCGGTCTACACCGTGCCGTCGAACTCGACGCTCATGGGGTCGATTGCCATGACGGCGCTGATCGGGCGCGTGCCGATCGATGGAACCGTCAACGACCCGTACCCGTTCAAGGTGCTGATCGGCCCGGACAACCTCACGGCCAACGGCATCGACATCCCTGACGTGGCCGGTGCCGTGGTCAGCGGCACGGCCTCGGGCGACTGGACGCTCTCGTGCGTGCGCGGGCAAATCCGCTCGGTCACGTTCGTGTTCCATGACGGCACCATCCGCACGGTGCCTGAGGACAGTAGCAAGGGTGGCAGCAGCGGCGGCAACTCGGGGCACAACGGCGCCAGCATCCAGGGCGGCCTGGGCTGGATCAGCGACCCTTACGGCATCCCTGCGTCAGCGGCGAGCGGCGCAGTAACGCCCAGCAGTACCTGGGCAGCCAGGCACTCATCACCGCAGCCGGCGCCGGCGCGGCCTCGCTCATCAAGTCCGACAACGGCAGCGTGGCCGTGGTCGCCAACAGCAACGGTTCGCTGGGCACCGTCGGCATCAGCGGAAACGAAGCGATGGGCCGCATCCTCGCGGGCGGCGTGCGCGACATGGCCGATTGGGTCAACAAGCTCTACGGCCAGGCCTTCGCGGCGGTCTACGTGCAGCCCGGCGCCAAGGTGGCCGTGCATCTGGAGCAGCCGCTCGACATCGACTACGACGCCAAGGGGCGTCGGGTCCACCACCGCACCGGAGAAGCCCATGCCTCGGATCTGGATTGACGCGGCCGCCGTGCTGCTGGCGGCCACCCTGCTCGGCGGCTGCGCCACCAGCAAGGAGAAGCTGCTGCCGCACGGCGACAGCACCATGCTCGACATCTGGAATCAGGAGACCGGCGGCGGCGCGGGCGGCGGCCAGGCCGCGCGGCAACTGCTCGACGCGCGCCAGGGCCTGCGCCGGCCGCTGGCCGAGGCCGATGTGCAGGCGGCGCCCGGCGTGCAGGCGCGCTACACCCGTACCGCGCAGAACGAGATCTACCGCCAGTTCCATCGCCTGCCGAACCCCGACCTGGTGATGTACGTGTTCCCGCACCTGGCGGGCACCGACCCGGTGCCGGTGCCCGGCTACAGCACGGTGTTCCCGCTCTACCAGCGCGTGCAGTACGCGATGCCAGGCGAGCGCGTGGAGGACTACTGATGGCCTGGTCGCTGCCGTGGTCACGCAAGCCCGACGCATCGCCTGCTGACGCCGTAGATGCGGCCGATGATGCCTGGGCACGGCACGTGACGGCCCTGGCGGCACAGGGTGTCGCCGAGCCGGGCAGCGCGCTCGGCCGGGGCCGGCGCAGGCCGGCCACCCAGGTCGACCACGATGCGCTCTATGGCGTCGCGCCGTCGTTCGCGGACTTGCTGCCCTGGGTCGAGTACCTGCCCGACACGAAGTGCATGTTGCTGGAAGACGGCCAGTCGGTGGCGGCCTTCTTCGAGCTG
>JAQVJE010000215.1 GCA_028695325.1 Gallionellaceae bacterium | reverse complement strand
CCGGCGGGACTTCCGCGAACAATGTCGAAGGCGTCGCCAACAGATAGCCGTGCAACCGCCGCGACTTGCGCGGCCCGGTGACTTCGCAGGTCCAGATGTTCAGGCCGCTGTCCTGTTTGCGGTGCAGTCCCAGCTTCTCGAAGCGCTTCTGCACCCATTGCCAGTCGTGCAGATTGTCCTGCCGGGCCAGCACCTGGATCTCCGGATGTTCCTGCACGTAGCGCTGGAAAACGCCGGGGCTGACCAGGTACGCCGTCCCATCGACGGTATGCACCAATGCCTTCGCATCGTTGATGATGAGCTTGCGCGATTCGATGCCGTGCTTGAGCCAGGCGATGAAGTTTTCCCCGGACGGCGTGGCCCTCGCGGGAGCCGGCATGGCGGCAGGACTGGTCGGCGCCAAATGAGCCACTGCCACAGGTGCGGCGGCGGATGGTGATGGTGGTTCCGCGCTGGCGGACGATGCACTGGTGGTGGCTGCGTCGGACGCATCGAGCACCGACAGCAGATCGGAGACCGGGTCCGCGATCCCGGCCTGGCAATCCGCTACCCCAGGGGACGGTGAGGTGGCCGGGATGCCGGCGGAGGCCGGCGCTGCCTCATCGCCAGGGAGGGCCTCTTCCGTCGTGACCGTGCCCGCGAACGGTGCGGGACGCTCGCCCGACTCCCAGATCAAGGCCGGCGACAGGCGCAGGAAGGTAAAGCTGTGCGACCAGCCGGTGCCGCTCGTGACGGTGGCCCGCCAGATCGCCTTCCCATCCGGGGCGGGCTGCACGATCCCATGGTCCTGGAGCACCGTGAAGACGGCGGTGTTGTTCGATGGAATGCCTTCGATGCCCTGCGACAGGAGGTGCGCGCGCAGCTTGTCGCTGACCGTCTTGCTGACGAGCCAGAGTGCCTCCGGGGTCAGCCATCCATCCGACGGGCCGCCGGGCTGGTTCAGCTTGAATTCCTCGCGCAGCAGGTAGCGCAGGCCATCCAGCAGCTTGCGCTGCAACGCATGCTTCGGCGCCGCCATCGCCCTGGCCGGATCACCGCCGAGCGCCAGGGCCACCGATGCCTGGTCAGCCTTGACGACCAGCTCTCCAAGCGTGCCGGCATGCTCGTACTGGCCCGCCAGCACGTACAGCAGCGCCGACCACAGGTCCTGGTAGTCGCTCAGCCAGTCGAGGATGCCGGCATCGAGCACACGGGTGTAGAGCAGCCCAGTGGCGGCGCCATGCAGCCGGTACTCGCGATCCGTCCGGTAACGAAAGCGGTACGGCTGCCGCAGCGGCCCGTGCCAGGGGTGCCAGACCAGGCCATCGGCCTGCTCGACGTGCAGGTCGACCGCGATCTTGCCAATGTCGTGCAGCAGCGCGGCGTAGGCGGTACCGGCGGTCCAGGCCTCGGCTTGCGCGGCCTGGGCCTCGGGCGAGGCGCCGGCCGGGAGCAAGTGGGACTGCCTCAGTTTGAGCGCGTAGGCCACGATCTCCAGGCCGTGGTCCAGCATGCCGCCCGGCCAGGCATGGTGATGCGCCTCCGAGGCCGGGAACTGCTGGACCAGCTCGGCGTAGCGCTCCAGTGGCGCCAGGTACAGCGAGCGGAACTGCCGACGCGACAGCGAGGTGCGCTGCCAGATGTGTTCCAGCAATCGCTGCCGGCGCGGCTCCGCCAGCAGCGATGTGGCCGACTGCGGCCGGGTCAACCCTTTGGCAGGCTCGACGGGAGGCGGCGCCGCGGCGTTGGCCAGCGGCACCCGTTTGCGCTGGAACAGCGAAAGCATGGCGACATCCTGGTGATGGGCTGGCCGGAGGAGCCTTTTGGCCTTTTCGGGTAGGGCCTTTCCCGTTGAGGCCATTCCCTTGCCCCTTCCCCAGCCCTTTGGCCTTCGACAAGCCCTTTGGTATAGGGGCAGTTGGCTTCGTGTGCCGCAATCAATGCGGAGCCCGTGCGCTCCAGGATCGGACGGAACAAGCACTGTGTTTTCACCGGATCAGGCAGTTTCAACCGGCGCTGAAAGCACGGCAGGCCCTGAAACCCCTGCGCCCGAAGGCATGCTTGTCGGGAATGAAGTAAGGAAGTAAGATTTCCTTTGAAACTTACGGAGGCCTCCCATGCTTGCCAAGCTCACTTCGAAAAATCAGATCACGCTGCCCAAGGCGGCCGTGTCCGGCGTGGATGCGGCGGAGTACTTCGACGTAACCGTCGAGGGCGGCCGGATCATCCTGACGCCGGTGCGGGTTCAGAAGGCCCAGGCCGTGCGCGAGAAGCTGGAGCAACTCGGGATCACCGAGCAGGACGTCGAGGATGCCGTGGCCTGGGCGCGGCGCTGATGCGCAGGGTCGTGCTCGACACCAACATCGTGCTGTCGGCGCTGGTCTTCAATGCAGGACGCCTGGCCTGGATACGCCATGCCTGGCAGCAACAGCAGTTGCAGCCGCTGGTCTGCCGGGAGACGGCCAGTGAACTCCTGCGCGTCCTGGCCTATCCCAAGTTCAAGCTGTCGACCTTGGAACAGCAGGAGTTGCTGGCGGACTTCCTGCCCTACGCCGATGTGGTGGAACTGCCGATGCCATGGCCCGACCTGCCGGCCTGCCGCGACGAGAAGGACCAGGTGTTCCTGGTGCTCGCGCATGTCGGCAAGGCGGATGCGTTGATCACAGGCGATGCGGACATTCTCGCCATGCGAGAGGACTTTCCCGGCTTGATCATGAGCGCCGAAGCATTCGCGGCGCGGCAGGCATGAAGGAGACCGGCACCGCCATGCCCAACGACCGTGGAACGACCATGAGGTAGCCAACCATGAAGCACACCGCAGGCATGACCATCGCAGCGCGACTCGGCCGCTGGCTGGGCGGCGTATGGCGCGGTTGGCTGCGCGCGGAGCGTCGGGTGCATCGATGGCTGATGGCGCAAGGACTGCCGGCGGGCGGTGCAGCGGTGCTGATCTGGGGGGGCAAGCTGGCGACCCTTGGGGTGTTGCTGTACATCGCGGTCTGGGCGGCGCTGTTGCCGGTCGCTCTCGTCGTGGCAGCCAGGATGGCGGAGCAAGCGCCGCAAGGCGACGATGATTTCCTCGGACGCAAGGCCGAAGAGCTGGATCATCGCGAAAGCCTTGCCTACGACCCCATCAACTACAGCGATGACCCAGATCCACGATTCGAAGACGATTGAACCGGCACTTGGAGCTATTTCTGCTTGGCCGCACTGATCATCAAGCCTGCTCCCCTGCCACCAGCTTGTCCGGCATCTCGTGTCCCTGTACTCAATCCTTGAAGCACATTGCCTGCACGGACACCAGCCCAGGCCAGTGCTGCAACCCAGAACGTGGGCAATACCAAGAACATCGTGGCCATCACGAAGTTCAGCAGCATGTCTCCGAAGGTGTTGTTGAGGCCAACCAGCGGATCGAAGTTCGTGTGCGGCCGGTTCCAGCC
>JAQVJE010000214.1 GCA_028695325.1 Gallionellaceae bacterium | reverse complement strand
GAAGACCGGGGCGCGAAGATTCATGGGACTTCCTTTCTGGTTTTCCGGGACATGAACGAATTAGCGAACTCTCATATTCTAACAAAGCCGGTCGGCCATACACCGGACGCTCGACCTCACTGCAGACGTCAATGCGTTCGCTGTTGCGGATAAGCAAACGGGCCGGATGACCGGCCCGTGCTTTACCGCAACGGATCGCCGCGCCGACTGGCGCGCGCCATCATGCCAGCAGCGGCACGATCAGCAGGGCGACGATGTTGATGATCTTGATCAGCGGGTTGACGGCCGGGCCGGCGGTGTCCTTGTAGGGATCGCCGACGGTATCGCCGGTCACTGCGGCCTTGTGGGCCTCGCTGCCCTTGCCGCCGTGGTTGCCTTCCTCGATGTACTTCTTGGCGTTGTCCCAGGCGCCGCCACCGGTGGTCATGGAGATGGCCACGAAGATGCCGGTGACGATGGTGCCGAGCAGCACGCCGCCCAGGGCCACCGGGCCGAGGATGACGCCGACCAGCACCGGGACCAGCACCGGCAGCAGGGACGGGATCATCATCTCCTTGATGGCGGCCTTGGTCAGCATGTCGACGCAGGTGCCATACTCGGGCTTGCCGGTACCTTCCATGATGCCGGGGATTTCCTTGAACTGGCGGCGCACTTCCACCACCACCGAACCGGCAGCGCGACCGACCGCCTCCATGCCCATGGCGCCGAACAGGTAGGGCACCATGCCGCCGATGAACAGGCCGATGATGACCATATGGTTGGACAGGTCGAAGGCGGTGCTCACGCCCAGCTTGGCCTCCAGGGCGTGGGTGTAGTCGGCGAACAGCACCAGGGCGGCGAGACCGGCGGAGCCGATGGCGTAGCCCTTGGTGACGGCCTTGGTGGTGTTGCCGACGGCGTCGAGCGGATCGGTGATGTTGCGGATCTCGTCCGGCAGTTCGGCCATCTCGGCGATGCCGCCGGCGTTGTCGGTGACGGGGCCGTAGGCGTCCAGGGCGACGATGATGCCGGTCATCGACAGCATGGAGGTGGCGGCGATGGCAATGGCGTACAGGCCGCCGAGGGCGTAGGCGGCCCAGATCGCCAGGCAGACGGCCAGCACCGGGGCGGCGGTGGCCTTCATCGAGACGCCGAGGCCGGCGATGATGTTGGTACCGTGGCCGGTGGTGGAGGCCTGGGCGATGTGGCGCACCGGGGCGTATTCGGTGGCGGTGTAGTACTCGGTGATCACCACCATGGCGGCGGTCAGCAGCAGGCCGATGATGGCGGCCAGGTACAGGTTCATCGACGAGATCATGCTGCCGTCGGTCATGGTCAGGCCGTCGCCGAGCATCATGGTGGTGACCGGGTAGAAGGCCACCAGGGCGATGACGCCGGACACCGCGAGGCCGCGGTAGAGGGCGTTCATGATCTTGCCACCTTCGCGCGCCTTGACGAAGTAGGAACCGACGATGGAGGCGACGATGGCGACGCCACCCAGCACCAGCGGATAGATCACCGCCTGGGCGGCACTCTCGCCGGCGATCATCAGGCCGCCCAGCAGCATGGTGGCGATGATGGTCACGGCATAGGTCTCGAACAGGTCGGCGGCCATGCCGGCGCAGTCGCCCACGTTGTCGCCGACGTTGTCGGCGATCACCGCCGGGTTGCGCGGGTCGTCCTCGGGGATACCGGCCTCGACCTTGCCCACCAGGTCGGCGCCGACGTCGGCGCCCTTGGTGAAGATGCCGCCGCCGAGACGGGCGAAGATGGAAATCAGGGAGCCGCCGAAGCCGAGGCCCACCAGGGCATGCACGGCGGCGGTGCTCTCGACGCCCATGGCGGTCAGCACGGCGTAGTAGCCGGCGACGCCGAGCAGGCCGAGGCCGACCACCAGGAGGCCGGTGATGGCGCCGCCCTTGAAGGCGACGTTGAGGGCGGCGTTGAGGCCGTCATGGGCGGCCTGGGCGGTGCGCACATTGGCGCGCACCGAGACGTTCATGCCGATGAAGCCGGCCGCACCCGACAGCACCGCGCCGATGGCGAAGCCGATGGCGGTGGGCAGGGACAGGAAGATGGCGATCAGCACGAACAGCACCACGCCCACCATGCCGATGGTGGTGTACTGGCGCTTCAGGTAGGCCTGGGCGCCTTCCTGCACCGCGGCCGAGATGGCCCGCATGCGGTCGTTGCCGGTGGGCAACGCCAGGATCCATTTGATCGACATGACCCCGTACAACAAGGCCAATACCGCCGCCACGAGGGCGAACATCAAGCCTTCACTCATCACACTTCTCCTTTGAACAAGTACGACACCTTGGCTCGGACACGCCTGGACACATTGGCCAAGCGGTATATTAGGATTCTCTGATCCTGATTACACATTAAAAAAAGGGTCTTACGGATAAGATTTCCCGATGGCCAGCCCACCCTCGAAGCGGGTGCCGGGCGCGAAGCCGAATATCTCGTCCAGGAACAGTTCCCGGATCAAGCCGTCGACCGCCGCCTGGCCGTGCTCCTTCGCCACCTCGGACAAGATCAGCTTGGCCGAGTTGGCGTTGTAGAAGCCGCCGAAGTCGGCCTGTACCTTGAGGAGCTGGCGGGCACGGTCGAGGGTCATGAATTCAGTGAGGAGCGAGGGGGAAACACCGAGGTGTCACGCCTCACTCCCCTGTCACAGATTACAGCTTGAACTCGGGCAGCTTCTTGGCCACCGTGGCGTTCTTCATGGTGACGTAGACCGGCAGACCGTTCTCGTACTTCGGGTAGTCCTCACCCTGGATCAGGCCGGTCAGGTAGTCGCGGCACTTCTTGGTGATGCCGAAACCGTCCTTGCTGATGAAGTCGCGCGGCATAAACTTCTCCACGTTGGCGACATCCTTCAGCTCGGCGTAACCCAGCTTGTACTTGTAGGGCGTGTCTGACAGCCGGACGATGGTGGGCATGACCGAGTTGTGGCCCCTGACCGCCAGTTCCACCGCCTTCTTGCCCAGTTCGTAGGCCTGCTTGACGTCGGTCTTGGAGGCGATGTGGCGGGCGGCGCGCTGGAGGTAGTCGGCCACGGCCCAGTGGAACTTGTAGCCGAGGGCATCCTTGATCATGTTGGCGACCACCGGGGCGGCACCGCCCAGCTGGGCGTGGCCGAAGGCGTCGCGGGTGCCCTGCTCGGCGAGGAACTTGCCGTCCGGGTAGTGGCAGCCTTCCGACACCACGATGGTGCAGAAGCCATGCTCCTTGACCTTGGCGTCCACCGCGGCGAGGAACTTCTTCTGGTCGAACTCGACCTCGGGGAACAGGATGACCACCGGGATGCCCTGGTCGGCGACCAGGCCGCCGGCGGCGGCGATCCAGCCGGCGTGCCGGCCCATCACCTCGACCACGAAGATCTTGGTCGAGGTCTTGGCCATGGAGCGCACGTCATAGGAGGCCTCCAGGGTGGACACGGCGATGTACTTGG
>JAQVJE010000213.1 GCA_028695325.1 Gallionellaceae bacterium | reverse complement strand
GCGCCAATCCTCCGGTCTACACCGGCCAGGTGCGGGTGCATCGGCAACTGATCCTCGCCGCGCTCAAGCGCAAGCTGTTCCCGGCGCAAGCCGATGTGGTCCATGCCGTCACCGAGCTGTTGGTCGATCGCGGCGAACGTGCCGCGATCGTCAACGGCGAGATGGGCTGCGGCAAGACGACCGTCGGTATTGCCACGGCCGCCGTGCTCAACGCCGAAGGCTACCGCCGCACCCTGGTGCTCTCGCCACCCCACCTGGTCTACAAGTGGCGGCGCGAAATCCAGGAGACGGTGGCCGGCGCCAAGGTCTGGGTGCTCAATGGCCCGGACACGCTGGTCAAGCTGCTGAAACTGCGCGAGCAGTTGGGCGTTCCGGCCCAGGGCCAGGAGTTCTTCGTCCTGGGCCGCGTGCGGATGCGGATGGGGTTCCACTGGAAACCTGTCTTCAATCGCCGGCGCACGCTTCACGGCGACGTGGCGGCGTGCCCGGATTGCGGCCACATCATCACCGACCTCGACGGCGAGCCGATCAACCCGGTCGAACTCGAAGCCGAGGAGTACCGCCGCAAGTGCAGCCACTGCACCTCACCGCTGTGGACGCTGATCCGTCCCAGAGGCCTGTCCGCCAGCGACCAGTCTTCGACCGTGCTCAAGGCACTGAAGCGCATTCCGACCATCGGTGAAGTCACCGCTCAGAAGCTGATGCAGAAGTTCGGCGACGCCTTCCTCGCGTCGATGCTCGGGGACAACATCCACGAGTTCATCAACCTGATGGATGGCAACGGCGAACTGGTCTTCTCGGATCGGCAAGCCCACCGGATGGAACGCGCGATGGCCAACATGGAGTTCGGCTTCGGCGAGGGCGGCTACCAGCCATCCGAGTTCATCAAGAGGCAGCTTCCCCAAGGCACGTTCGACCTGCTCATCGCCGACGAGGCGCACGAGTACAAGAACGGCGGCTCCGCCCAGGGCCAGGCCATGGGGGTGTTGGCGGCCAAGGCGCGCAAGACGCTGCTGCTCACCGGCACGCTGATGGGCGGCTACGGCGACGACCTGTTCCACCTGCTGTTCCGAGCCCTTCCGGGGCGAATGATCGAAGACGGCTACCGGCCGACGAAGAGCGGCAGCATGACGTCGGCCGCGATGGCGTTCATGCGCGATCACGGCGTGCTCAAGGACATCTATTCCGAGAGCACCGGCACGGCGCACAAGACGGCCAAGGGCACCAAGGTATCGGTGCGCACGGTCAAGGCGCCGGGTTTCGGTCCCAAGGGCGTGCTGCGTTGCGTCCTGCCGTTCACGGTCTTCCTCAAGTTGAAGGACATCGGCGGCAATGTGCTGCCGCCCTACGACGAGGAATTCCGCGAAGTCGCGATGAACACGGCGCAAGCCGCGGCCTACCGCGATCTGGCGGGTCGCCTGACCCAGGAGCTGAAGCAGGCCCTGGCGAAGCGCGACACGACGCTGCTCGGTGTAGTCCTCAACGTGCTGCTGGCCTGGCCGGACTGCTGCTTCCGGTCGGAAACAGTGGTGCATCCGCGCACGCGCAACACCTTGGCGTTCGTGCCGGCTCAGTTCAACGAGCTGGAAGTGATGCCCAAGGAACGCGAGCTGATCGAGATCTGCAAGCAGGAGAAGGCAGAAGGTCGCAAGACCCTGGTCTATTCGGTCTACACCGGCACGCGCGACACCACGTCGCGTTTGAAGGTGCTGCTGGAGCAGGAAGGCTTCAAGGTGGCGGTACTGCGCGCGAGCGTGGATGCCTCCCGCCGCGAGGACTGGATCGCCGAGCAGTTGGACCGTGGCATCGACGTGCTCATCACCAATCCCGAGCTGGTGAAAACCGGCCTGGACCTGCTGGAGTTCCCGACCATCGTGTTCCTCCAGTCCGGCTACAACGTGTATTCGTTGCAGCAGGCCGCCCGGCGCTCCTGGCGCATCGGCCAGAAGCAGCCGGTGCGAGTGATCTACCTCGGCTACGCCAATTCCTCGCAGATGACCTGCCTGGGGTTGATGGCCAAGAAGATCATGGTCTCGCAAAGCACGTCGGGAGACGTACCCGAGTCGGGCCTGGATGTTCTGAACCAGGATGGTGATTCCGTCGAGGTCGCCCTGGCCCGGCAGCTTGTCACGGCCTGATCCATGTACCCATGCCGGCGGCCCCTCGGGGTCGCCGGCTTCTTTCCACGGCCCTTCGGGGCCGTTTTTCTTGGGCGTATGACAGTTCATGGCGCCGCCCCGCCATGTATTCGGGCGGGCGTCAGTGCGTTTTGTTTGCTGCCCGCAGGCCAAGCGGCGGCGATGGTGAGCGCTCCGTGTTCCAGGGAAGCGCCCTCCATGCAACCACCCATCCGCGCTGTTCACCGCCTGGCCCTCGTCGCTGGCTTGCTGGCCGGCAGCCTGTTGGCCGCCGGCTGCGCCACGACCGCCGCACCGTCTGCGCCAGCGGTGCCGGCCGCATCGCCAACCGCCGTCGCGCCGGAGCCAGGTTTCGTTCCGGTGGCCCGCTACGGCCGCTACACCCTGGTCGAGCTGGTGCCGGAGCCCGCGCAGCGTGATCTCTTGCAGCAGGCGGTGGAGGTCTCGATTCCGCCCATGCTCGATGCCAGCGTGGGCGATGCAATGCGCCATGTGCTCCTGCGCTCCGGCTACCGGCTCTGCGATGCGGCCGAGGCCGCATCGCTCTACGCGCTGCCGCTGCCCGCCGCACACCTGCGCCTGGGCCCGCTGATGCTACGCGATGCCTTGCTGACCCTTGCCGGCCCCGCCTGGGAGCTGTCGGTCGATGACTTGACCCGCCAGGTCTGCTTCAGCCGGCACGGTGCCCCCATCTCGCTTTCCGCCAACCCGCCAGGCGCCGCCACGCCCGTGCCGGACGCCGACCGGCCCGAGGAGATGCAGCCATGACCTTTCCCCAAGCGCCATCCGAGCGCAATTCCCGCACGCGCTGGCTCAAGATCGCCGCGGCCTTCTGGCTGCTGCTCATCAGTGCCGTGGCAGTCATCAACAGCGTCGGCCTGTCGCGGCTCGCCGAACAGACCCAGGGCAGCGCGCAGGATGCGCAGGTCAAGGCGCTGGGCCTGCGCATGGCCGATCTCGAACAACAGGCCGATGCGGACAAGCGCCGGCCGGCGCCGATCAGCCAGGCCGAGTTCGCCACCGCGCGGCAGGCGCTGGACGAACGGATGACGCGCCTCGAAGAGGACGATGAGGCGAGGGCCCTGGCCATCGACCTGCAGACGCTGCAGGCACGCGTGAACGGAATTGAAACCCGCCTGGAGAAGACCCGGCAGGTGGCATCCGCCGCTCGCCCGCGCGCTCCGGTTGCGACGAAGCCCAAGGTGCCGGAGCCGCCGTTCCGGGTGCTCGGCGTGGAGCTGCGGGGAGGCGAGCGCTTTCTGTCGATCACCTCCACCGCCGCGGCCTCGCTCGCGGGCGCCCGGCT
>JAQVJE010000212.1 GCA_028695325.1 Gallionellaceae bacterium | reverse complement strand
CGCGCCACGCCGGCCTGCTGTCGCCAGTCATCCACACGATCCCGGTGCAGCTGTTGGCCTACCACGCGGCGCTGAAGAAGGGGACCGACGTGGACAAGCCAAGGAATCTGGCCAAGTCGGTGACGGTAGAATAAGGGTAATAAACGGAAATTAAACAGGTAGCCGGGGAGCGTGCACTGTTCCCTATTTCCCTGCTCCGCGCCGAAAACGGCGACATGCCGTCGCCGCAAATGAAACGGCGGCGCGCGCTATTGGGGCGGGGGTTCATCCCCTCGATGAAGAAGTCCACCTGCGCCTGACGCTCCACTCCTGCCGACTTCATGCCCGCGGCCACGGGCACGCCATTTTGGCCGCACGGCAGGTGTATGGAACCGCACCTGGTTCTCCGCCAGCCATGCCGCCATCGGCTGTCGCCGGCGCACATCAAGCCATGCCCCCTGTTGGCCTTCGGCGACAATGGCCGATCCATATGGATTCAACGACTTACTGTCATGGCCGGGGAAGGCCCTGTCGTCGAGCGATGACGATAAACTGCGGTCCCGGCCCGGAATAATAATCTAACATATTGATAATAAAACAAAATAAATGCATGGCATGGGTTTTGCTGAAACCGTTTTGGCCGCGAAGGCTCGAACATTTCGTCAAAATTCAATTTCAGGAGTTAGTTCATGCAACAGACCATCAAGCTCAACTGCCAAGCCATCAGCATCGCCCTGTTCGCCGCGTTGGCGTGGAGCGCCCCCGCCGTCCACGCCGAGGACAAGAAGCCCGAAGCGTTCGTCTTCGCCAGCCTGGATACCAACGGCGATGGTGTGGTGAGCAAGGAAGAAGCCGAAGGCAAGATCGCACCGGAAGTCGTCAAAACCGCAGACAAGAACGGTGACGGCAAACTTGACCCGGTCGAATTCCAAGCGGCCGGCCTCGACAAGGCGCGCTGACCACGGCGGTGGGGGGCTACGCCCCCCGTGGAAGCGCCAAAAGTAACCTAATCTGCCTGCACTTTCATAGAACCGCTTCCCGCTCGTGCGGGAAACGACAGTAGGATCAGGCCATGCGCCGGTGCGAGGCGGCCGCGCCCCAGAGCTCCTCCAGGTTGTAGTGCTGGCGGGTGGCCGGGTGCATGACGTGCACCACCACGCTGCCGGCGTCCACCAGCACCCATTCCGCCGCCTGTTCGCCCTCGGTGCCGAGGATGTCGCCGCCCGCCTCCTTGATCTTCTCACGCACGTTGTCGGCTAACGCCTTGACCTGGCGGGTCGAGTCGCCGCTGGCCACCACCATGGCGTCGAAAAGCGAGGTGAGGTGGCGCACGTCCAGCACGGTGATGTCCTTGCCCTTGATCTCCTCCAGGGCGTCGACGGCGATGCGGGTGAGTTCTGCAGTGTCCATGGTTTCCTAATCAGCGGTACAGGCGTTGTCGTTCGATGTGATCGAGCACGGCGTCGGGCAGCAGGTAGCGGGCGCTGTGCCCGGTGCCGACCAGCTCGCGGATGCGGCTGGCCGAGATGTCGAGCTGGGTGATGGTGTGGCGGAACACCTGACCGGCCGCGCCGGCGGCCAGGTCGGACGGCTCGACGGTGAGACGGTGCGCGCAGGCGGACGCTAGCGCGGCTGGCATGGCGGACGCCAGGTCGCAGCCCGGCCGCTCGGCCACCGCGATGTGGCAGAGGGCGAACAGGCGGCGCCACTGGTGCCAGCCGGACAGGCCGGCGAAGGCGTCGGCGCCGAGGAACAGCACGATGGGTTGCGCCTCGCCCAGCTCGGCGCGCAGCGCGGCCAGGGTGTCGACCATGTAGCAGGGTTCGATCTTGTGCACCTCGTGCTCGTCTAGGCGCAGGCGCGGGTTGCCGGCGATGGCGAGCGCGGCCATGGCCAGGCGGTCGATGGCCGGGGCATGAGGGCGGCCTCGGTGCGGCGGCGTGCCGGTGGGCAGGATGCGCACTTCGGCGAGGCCGAGCGCCTCCGCCATCTCCTCGGCCAGGCGCAGGTGGCCGTAGTGGATGGGGTCGAAGGTGCCGCCCAGCAGCCCTACGGGCCGGGCGACGGGTGACGAGTGACGCGTGACAGGGTCAGAAGTGGTTCTTGTCACTTGTAACTATGTCACCCGTCACTGCCGTACATGACCGTCGCCCAGCACCACCCACTTCTGGCTGGTCAGGCCCTCCAGGCCGACCGGGCCGCGGGCGTGTATCTTGTCGGTGGAAATGCCGATCTCGGCGCCGAGGCCGTATTCGAAGCCGTCGGCGAAGCGGGTGGAGGTGTTCACCATGACGCTGGCGGAGTCCACCTCGCGCAGGAAGCGGCGCGCCCGCGTGTAGTCCTCGGTGACGATGGCGTCGGTGTGGTGGGAACCGTACGCGTTGATGTGCTCGATGGCCGCATCGAGGCCGTCGACCACCTTCACGGCGATGATGGGGGCCAGGTATTCCTCGCTCCAGTCGGCCTCGCTGGCTGCCCGCAACCTGCCCTCCTCGATGCCGGCGCCGCGCAGCACGGCCAGTGCCTCGGGACAGGCGCGCATCTCGACACCCTTGCCGGCCAGCATGCGGCCGATCCCCGGCAGCATGGCCGCCGCGACCGGCCGGGCCACGAGCAGGGATTCGGTGGTGTTGCAGGTGCCATAGCGCTGGGTCTTGGCGTTCTCGACGATGCGCAGGGCCTTGTCCGCGTCGGCGCGATCGTCGACATAGACGTGGCAGTTGCCGTGCAGGTGCTTGATGACCGGGATGCGCGCCTCCGCGCTGATGCGCTCGATCAGGCCCTTGCCGCCGCGCGGCACGATGACGTCGACGTAGTCCTTCATGGTGATCAGCTCGCCCACGGCGGCGCGGTCGGTGGTCTCCACCACCTGTACCGCCTCGGCCGGCAGGCCGGCCTTGGCCAGGCCCTCGCGCACGCAGGCGGCGATGGCCTGGTTGGAGCGGATGGCCTCGGAACCGCCGCGCAGGATGGCAGCGTTGCCCGACTTAAGGCACAGGC
This sequence comes from Gallionellaceae bacterium, assembly GCA_028695325.1. GTDB lineage: Bacteria > Pseudomonadota > Gammaproteobacteria > Burkholderiales > Thiobacillaceae > Parasulfuritortus. The sequence goes on along the minus strand of JAQVJE010000212.1, from coordinate 483 downwards.
CGGCGGCGTCGGCGGTGACGTTGGGGCGGGCCTCGTAGATGATGCCGATGACGCCCAGGGGCACGCGCATCTTGCCAACCTGGATGCCGGACGGGCGGTACTTCAGGTCGGTCATCTCGCCGACTGGATCGGCCAGGCTGGCGATCTGCTCCAGGCCCTCGGCCATACCGGCGACGGTCTTGTCGGTCAGGGCCAGGCGGTCGATCAGGGCGGCGTCCAGGCCGGCGGCGCGGGCCGCCTCGACGTCCTCGCGGTTGGCCTCCAGCAGCACGCTGGCATCGCGCCGGATGGCCGCCGCGATGGCCAGCAGGGCCTGGTTCTTCTGGCTGGTCTCGGCCGCGGCCATGGCGCGCGAGGCGGCGCGGGCCTGGCGGCCGAGGGTTTCCATGTAGGTCTTGATGTCCATATCCGTTACCGCTGCGTTCGTATGAAACCGGATTGTAGGCGCGGCCCGCCCCGGCGGAAATGCTGATTTATTCATCA
>JAQVJE010000211.1 GCA_028695325.1 Gallionellaceae bacterium | reverse complement strand
CTTGTCGTAGTCGACCAGGACGATGCCGTCCGACTGGCGCTTGAACGAGGCGCCGGTCGGGCACACCGGCACGCAGGGCGGCTCCTCGCAGTGCAGGCAGGACTTCGGGAAGTGGACGGTCTCGGTGCAGGGGAACTCGCCCACCTCGTAGGTCTGCACCCGGTTGAAGAAGGTGCCGGTGGGGTTGGCCTGGTAGGGGTTGTCGTCGAACAGCGGGCCGGCCTGGCCGGAGGTGTTCCACTGCTTGCAGGAGGTCACGCAGGCGTGGCAGCCGACGCAGACGTTGAGGTCGATGACGAGTGCCAATTGGGTCATTTGCCACCTCGCGTGAACTTGCCGGCGAAATAGTTCTGCCACTGGCGCCTGGGCGGCGTGCCCGGTGCCGGCGGCACCGGCGTGAATTGCGGGAAGGTCTCCGGCGCCTCGTCCGGGCCGGCCTTGTAGATGCGCACCCTGACGTCGTACCAGGCGGCCTGGCCGGTCACCGGATCGGAGTTGGAGACGTGCTCGCCGGCATCGTGCGCAGGCAACTCCTCCGAGATCAGGTGATTGAGCAGGAAGCCCTGCTTGGCCTCGTTGGCCCTGGGGTCAAGGTTCCAGGCCCCGGCGGCCTTGCCGATGGCATTCCAGGTCCACACCGTACCTGGCTCCACCGCCTCGGACAGCCGCGCCAGGCAGCGTACCTTGCCCCACTGCGACTCGACCCAGATCCAGTCGTCGTCGGCGATGCCCTGGGCGGCGGCGGTCCTCGGGTTCACGTACAGGTAGTTGTAGGTGTGGATCTGGCGCAGCCAGGCGTTCTGGCTGTCCCAGGAGTGGTACATGGCCATGGGCCGCTGGGTCACCGCGTTGAGCGGGTACTTGTGCTTGTCGGACAGCGAGGCCTCGAGCGGCTCATAGTAGAACGGCAGCGGGTCGAAGTAGGTCTCGATGCGCTTCCTGAGGTGCTCGGGCGGACGCCGGCCCTGGCCCAGGCCCCTCGCGGCCTGGCGGAACTTCTGCAGAACCTCGGAATAGATGTGGATGTTGATCGGCTCGGCATAGCGGGTCAGGCCGTGCGCCTGGGCCCACTGCAGGTAGCCCTGGTTCCAGTTGCGCATGTACTGGTAGGACTTGGGCAAGTGGTAGTGGAAGACGCAGTTGTTCTTCTCGTACATCTGCCACTGGTTCGGATTCGGCTCGCCCTTCATCGACTTCTCGCCGCCCTTGCCGCGCCAGCCGGCCAGGAAGCCGATGCCGGAGCCGGGCGCGGTCTCGAAGTTGGTGATGAAGTCGGGATAGTCGCGGTACTTGCGCCGGCCGTCCTGGCCGACGAAGGCGGGCAGACCGAGGCGGCTGCCCAGTTCGATCAGGACCTCCTGGAACGGCTTGCACTCGCCCGTGGGCGGCACCACCGGGATGCGCACCGAGTCCACCGGGCCGTCGAACTCGGAGATCGGCCGATCCAGCATGGACATCACGTCATGCCGCTCCAGGTAAGTGGTATCCGGCAGCACCAGATCGGCGAAGGCGGTCATCTCGGACTGGAAGGCGTCGGCGACGACGATGAAGGGGATCTTGTACTCGCCCTCCTCGTCCTTGTCGTTGAGCATCTTCCTGACCTCGGCCGCGTTCATGGTCGAGTTCCAGGCCATGTTGGCCATGAAGATGAGCAGGGTGTCGATCTTGTAGGGGTCGCCGCGCCAGGCATTGGTGATGACGTTGTGCATGAGGCCGTGCACCGACAGCGGGTATTCCCAGGAAAAGGCCTTGTCGATGCGCACCGGGTTGCCGTCGTCGTCGACGAAGAGGTCGTCCGGGTCGGCCGGCCAGCCCAGGGGCATGCCGTTCAACGGGGTGTCCGGCTGCACGCCCTCCGGTCCGGTCGGGGTCTTCGGACAGGGCGGGATCGGGCGCGGGAAGGGTGCCTTGTGGCGGAAGCCGCCCGGGCGGTCGATGGTGCCGAGGATGGACATCAGGATGCCCAGGGCGCGGATCGAGTGGAAGCCGTTGGAGTGCGCCGCCATGCCGCGCATGGCGTGGAAGGCGACCGGGTTGCCGGTGACGGTCTCATGCTCCTTGTCCCAGACGTCGGTCCAGGCGATGGGCAGCTCGATCTTCTGGTCGCGCGCGGTGACGCCCATCTCGTGGGCGAGCCGCACGATGGTCTCGACCGGGATGCCGGTGATGCCGGCGGCCCACTCGGGGGTGTACTGGGCGACCCGTTCCTTCAACAGCTCGAAGGAGGTCTTCACCGGGGTGCCGTCGGGCAGGGTGAAGGCGCCCAGTAGGCGCGGCTCGACGCCGGGGGTCATGGTCGACACCGGGCGGTCCATCTCGCGGTCCCACCAGAGCTTGTTCTGGGCGTCGAAGCAACCCTCCTCGGGCGGCACCTCGAAGCGCACGAACATGCCGTACTCGGGGCTGTCCGGGTCCATGTTGACCAGCTCGGCGGCGTTGGAGTACTGCACCAGGAAGTCGCGGTCGTAGAGGCCCTGCTTGATGATCTCGTGGATCAGGGCCAGGATCAGGGCGCCGTCGGTGCCCGGCTTGATCGGCACCCACTCGTCGGCGATGGCCGAGTAGCCGGTGCGCACCGGGTTAATGGAGATAAAGCGGCCGCCGTTGCGCTTGAAGTTGGCCAGCGCGATCTTCATCGGGTTGGAATGGTGATCCTCGGCGGTGCCAATCATGACAAACAGCTTGGCGCGGTCGAGGTCGGGGCCGCCGAACTCCCAGAACGAGCCGCCGATGGTGTAGATCAGCCCGGCCGCCATGTTGACCGAGCAGAAGCCACCGTGCGCCGCATAGTTGGGCGTGCCGTACTGGCGGGCGAACAGGCCGGTCAGGGCCTGCATCTGGTCGCGCCCGGTGAACAGGGCAAATTGCTTGGGATCGGTGGCGCGTATCCGGGCCAGGCGTTCTTCCAGGATGGCGAAGGCCTCGTCCCAGGAGATGGGCTCGAACTCGCCGGCACCGCGTTCCGCATTGGCCTTGCGGCGCAGTGGCCGGGTCAGGCGGGCGGGCGAATACTGCTTCATGATGCCGCTGGAACCCTTGGCGCAGAGTACGCCCTGGTTCAGCGGGTGGTCGGGGTTGCCTTCGATGAAGCGCACCTCGCCGTTCTTCAAATGGACCTTGATGCCACAGCGGCAGGCGCACATGTAGCAGGTCGTGGTCCGCACTTCCTCGTGCAGGGCCTGGGTATCGGTCATGGGCATAGGGGGTCCCGGCAATGATGGCGGCGCTGCCGCGCCAGGACCAGTCTGGAACATTAAAGAATGCTTATTTTCTCATTTACCTGCCGACATTGAAACCTGCCCCATCGGGTAGTGGACGTAGAATCTTCCGGTTGCCAACCTTGCCCACGCCATGGCCCACGACCGCCCCAGCCCCGACACCATGACCCGCCAGATCAGCGCCAGCCAGTGGCGTTCGGCCCTCAAGCTGTTCCCCTATGTCTGGCAGCACAAGGACCGGGTGCTGGCGGC
>JAQVJE010000210.1 GCA_028695325.1 Gallionellaceae bacterium | reverse complement strand
CTGCGCGCCTACGCCGGCCGCTTCGACTACGCCGACCACTACCTGCCCAGGCTGTACCGGGAATCCCTGTTCGGTACCGCCGCCACGGCGCCGGGCGAGGAGGTCGCCCGCATCGACGGCCAGTTCGGCGCCGAACTGGACACCGGCGGCCCGCTCCCCGACCTGGTGCGGGCCCGCCTGCACCTCGCCGGGGTGAACCCCGGCGAGACCGCCATTGTCACCGTCGAGGCGGCCGGCGCCGCCTGGCTGGTGGCCGACGGCCAAGCCGCCTGGCGCCTGCGCCTGGAGGACCAGGCCATCGTCGTCTACCGGCCGCGCGCCAGCGCCGCCGACTTCAACGGCCGCCTGCTGGCCAGCTTCGAGGGCCTGCTCACCCAGCTGGAGGACCGGGTCGCCGCCGCCCACCTCCTGAGCCACCCGGACGCCGTGCCGGAGGCCAACCTGGACTGGCTGGCCGCCTGGATCGGCGTCGCCTTCGACCCCGCCCTGCCGGCCGGACGCCGGCGTGCCTGGCTGGCCGCCGCGCCCGAGCTGGCGCGCTGGCACGGCACCCCGCGCGGCCTCGGGCTGGCCCTGGACATCGCCAGCGGCGGTGGAGTGCGGGGTGGCGAGATCGTCGTCCTGGAGGACTTCCGCCTGCGCCGCATCCTGGCCACCCTGCTGGGCGTCGACCTGTCCAGCGAGGACGATCCCCTGCTGCCCGGCCTGGTGGTGAGCGGCAACTCCATCGTCGGCGACACCCTGTGCCTGGGCGACCATGAGCGCGCCGAGCTGATGGCCCTCTACCGCGAGGAGGCCGCCAGCGCGACCGAGGATCGCGTGGCGGTCGACTTCTACGGCCGCCTGGCCAACCGGGCCACGGTGCTGGTGCACCGGGAGGTCGAGGAGCAGGACTTCGCCCTGCTGCGGCGCATCGCCCAGCTGGCCGCCCCGGCCCACGTCGCCGTGCGGGTCACCGCCGCCACCTGGCCCCTGCTGGTCGGCGTGGCCAGCCTGGTGGGCGTCGACACCTACCTGGGTCCGGCCCGGCCGCCGCGTCCGGCGCGCGTGCAGCGCTCGGTACTTGGCCTGGGCGACTACGTCCTGGGCAGCGCCCTGCTGGACCCCCGCCTGGCCGGCGCCAGCCCCGCCCCCATCCCGCCCGTGGCCAATGCCGGGGCGGACTTCCAGGCCGGCTATGGCACCAGCTTCATCCTCGACGGCGGCGCCTCGCGCGCTGCCGACGGTCACCAGATCGCCGCCTACCGCTGGCGCCTGCTTCCCCCCGAAACCCCCGAATAGGAGCGCACCATGGCCACCTTCGTCATCAACACCGACATCTCCACCGAAACCTCCACCATCGAGGTCACCATCGATCCCAACAAGCCCATGGCGGTGGGCCGGCACCGCTTCCGCCTGGTGGTGGTGGACGACTCCGGCAATCTCTCCAAGGCGGACGAGGTGGAGGTCATCGTCGCTGACCAGTCCGCGCCCACCGCCGTCCTCAACGCCCCACCCACGGTAGCGGTCGGGGCCAGCTTCAAGCTGGACGGCTCCAAGTCCTTCGACGTCGGCGGCGGCCAGGTGGTGAAGTACGTCTGGACCTACCTCGGCCAGCCCTGAGCCATGACCACCTTCGTCGTCGGCAAACCCGTCAGCACCGCAACCCCCGAGGTGGTCGTGGACGCCGGCCTGCCCATCGGCACCCACCGCTTCCGGCTGGTGGTGGTGGACGGCAGCGGCAACGCCTCCAGGCCCGCCGAGGTGGTGGTCCAGGTCGGCCGCGTCATCGCCGCGCCCACCGACGCCACCCCGACCCTCAGGCGCCCGGTCCTCCGTCCGGTCCGGCCGGCCGCGGTGCGCCGCAAGAAGACCTGATCCGTCAGCAAGGAGCCCGCCATGAGCTTTCTGAGCCAGCCCGCCGATCCACTGTCCAGCCAGCCGCGCGCCCTGCGGCCGGCCTACGCCACCGGCATGCTGCTGGATGCCCAGGACTTCAGCGACGAGCAGACCTACCACCGCGGCCGCCTGGCGCGCGCCCTGGCCTTCCTGGCCGGCGGCGGCACCCTGGCCGGCCTGGAACTGGCCCATGTGCCGGCGGCGGCCAACCAGGTGGAATCCCTGCAGGTCAATCCGGGCCTGGCGGTGGACCGCCTCGGCCGCCTGGTGGAGATCCCGCGCGCCGCCTGCATCCGCCTGCCCAACTGGTGGACCGGCCAGGCCGCCGCGGCGCTCACCCAGGCCAGCTATGCCGACCTCGGCCGCTTCGTCTCCCGCCGCCTGACCGACAATGCAGCACCCCTGCCGGCGCGCGCCCTGGTGGCCGACGTGTACCTGCGCTTCGCCACCTGCCCGGTGGGCCTGTCGCCCAGCTTCGCCAACGGCCCCTACGACAGCCTCAACGCCGTCTCCACGGCCCGCCTGTGCGACGCCTACGAACTGCGCCTGGTGCCCCGCCCCGGCCTCGACGACAGCTACGACGGCCTGCCGCCGCCGCCCGGTGCGGCCGCCGTGGCCGACCCCGGCGCCAGCCCGGCGGCGCGCCGCGACGCCATGCAGGACGCCGTCCTGGCCGGCTATCCGGGCGACTACCAGGGCGACGGCCAGGCCCTGCCGCCCGCCCCTGAACAGCCGGACGGGGTCGACCCCAGCGCCGTCTTCCTGGGCCGGCTGTTCCTGCCGGTGGACGCCGGCGACCCGCCCGGACGCAGCGCCGACGCCCCCGTGATCGACAACTGGGGCCGCCGCTTCCTGCCGCCCCAGGCCCTGCTGGCCCAGTGGCACGGCCTCTGACGACCGCGGCACGGACTGTGATGACCACCCTTTCGAACCGGAGCCCATCATGGCAATGAACCTCACCCAGGGCGCGGCCCGCGCGACCATCAAGCCCGACGAAGCCAAGACCCTGCGCCAGGCCGGCGTGCTGGTCGACGATCCCCGGCGCGACCGGCCGCGCTACTTCGACGGCCGCTTCCTGGCCGCACGCGACCTGATCCGCGACCAGCAGTATTTCCTCACCCGCGAGGCCGACCTCGGCCGGGCCGCAGGCAGCGGCGTCGCCCAGGGCCTGTTCGTGGCCCCCGGCGCCACCCCGCAGGCGATCCGCATCGACCGGGGCCACGGCATCACGCCGGCCGGCGAACTGGTCCTGCTGCCCCGTCACCTCGACCTCAACCTGGCCGACATCCCCCTGGCCGAGCAGTATTCCGCCCGCTTCGGGCTGTCCCGCCTGCCGGCCCCGCCGATGCGCAGCCGCACCGGCCTGTTCGTGCTGGCCCTGCGCCCGGTGGAGTTCACCGCCAACCCGGTGGGCGCCTATCCCACCAGCCTGACCGGCCCCCGCACGGTGGAGGACGGCGACGTCATCGAGGCCACCGCCGTGGTGCTGGTGCCCTGGTCCGACGACGGCGCCGCCGACGACCTGGAGGCCCGGCGCGGCCGCGCCGCCCGCGCGGTATTCGGCGAAGGCAAGGCCGACGGCGTCTCGGCCAACGTCCTGCCCATCGCCATGCT
>JAQVJE010000209.1 GCA_028695325.1 Gallionellaceae bacterium | reverse complement strand
CTGGCTGGCACCATCAGCCACCTGCTGCTGACCCTCTTCATCGTCACCCAGTGGGTGCATCACGACAAGTTCGAGATCGCCCACATGAACCCGGCCTGGTTCATCCCGGTGATCGGCAACATGCTGGTGCCCGTCGCCGGCATCGACCATGCCCCGGCCGAGATATCCTGGTTCTTCTTCAGCATCGGCCTGACCTTCTGGCCGGTGCTGCTGGCCATCATCTTCTACCGGGTCATCTTCCACGCCAGTCTGCCGGAGCGCCTGGTGCCCACGCTGTTCATCCTGATCGCCCCGCCGGCGGTCGGCTTCCTGGCCTACGTCAGGCTGACCGGCGGCGTCGACGCCTTCGCGCATGTGCTCTACAACGGCGCCCTGTTCTTCACCCTGCTCCTGTTCTTCCAGTTGCAGTGGTTCGCCCGCCTGAAGTTCTTCCTGTCCTGGTGGGCCTATTCCTTCCCGCTCGCCGCCATCACCGTCGCCACCCTGGTCATGTTCCAGCACACCGGCAGCGCGCTCTACCTGCGCCTGTCCGGCATCCTGCTCGGCATCGCCACGGTGGTGATCGTCGGCCTGGCCGTGCGCACCGCGATCGCCGTCCGCCACCGTGCGGTCTGCATCGAGGAATGACGGGCAGCTAGTTGGCCAGGCTGCCGAACACCCTCTTGAGCAGGTCGGTGGTGCGCGCAACCGGATTGGCCCGGATGGCCTTCTCCTCCTCCGCCACCATCTTGTACAGACCGTCGAGCGACTTGGCCGTCACATAGCCGTCCAGGTCCTCGTTGCCGACGCCGAGCAGGCCGGCCCAGGCGCCGGCCTTGCCGACCATCTTCTTGTAGGCCGCGGTGACGCCGGCCTGGTCGGTGGCCTGGCTGATGATGGGCCGGAAACGCTCGGTCAGCCGGGCCTCGCTCTTGTCGCGAAAATAGCGGGTGGCGGCATCCTCCGGCCCCTTGAGGATCGCCTGGGCGTCCTCCAGGGTCATGTCGCGGATCGCCTCGGCCAGGATGCCGGCCGCCTCAGGCACCGCCTTCTCGGCCGCGTGGTTCATGGTCGCCACGAACTGGTCGGCATACTTGTCCTGGCCCAGTTTGCGCAGGGTCTTCTCCACCTTGACCAGGCCGTCCGGCATGGGGATCTTCACCGCCGCGTTGTTCAGGAAGCCGCCCTCCTTGCCCAGTTTCGCCACCGCGCCCTCGGCCCCCTTGCTCAGGGCCTCCTTGAGGCCGCGCACGATCTCGTCCTGGGACAACACCGCGGTGGCCGTGGCCGGCGTCGTGGCAGTGGCGGCCGGCTTGGGCTCGAACCAGCCCTTCAGCAGATCCTTGAAGTCCGCCGCCGCCACCGGGGCGGCAAGGCCGGACAGGGCCAGGACCAGCACACCCGTGTTTATGTAGTTCGTCATGGCCGCCTCCCCAACATGTAAAAATTCATTATCACCTGCAGGACGGCAAAGGGAAGGCTCAGTCCGGGCGCCGCGCAAATAAAAAGGCCCCGACCGACGGTCGGGGCCTCGTTGTGCCTGGCGGAGAGGGCGGGATTCGAACCCGCGTTAGGGTATTACCCTAAACACGCTTTCCAGGCGTGCGACTTAAACCACTCATCCACCTCTCCAGAAGGGGCGCAAGAATACCCGCTTCGGCCGTCGCGGGCAAGGTTAGAATGCGTGCCCGAAGACGTTCCATGGCACGCCCATACCGAACATGAACATCAAGCTCATCCTGCGCGGCCTGGCCGTGCTGCTGTCGCTCGCCGCCATCGGCTTCCTGGTGCGCTGGTCCGGCCTGGGCGACCTGCTCGACCAGGGCTGGATCGACCGCGAGGTGCGCGGCAAGGGCCTCGACGGCGAACTCCTGTTCATCGCCATCGGCACCCTGGCCACCGCGGTGGGCTTCCCGCGCCAGGTGATCTCGTTCATGGGCGGCTACGCCTTCGGCTTCGCCTGGGGCACGGTGCTCGGCGTGCTGGCCACCGTGCTCGGCTGCATCGCCACCTTCGTCTACGCCCGCCTGTTCGGCCGCGCCCTGCTGGCCAACCGCCTGGGCGGCCGCATCGCCAGGGTGGACGCCTTCGTGCGCGACAACCCGTTCACCATGACCCTCTTGATCCGCCTCCTGCCGGTGGGCAGCAACGTCGCCACCAGCCTGGCGGCCGGGCTGTCCAGCGTGGCGGCCCTGCCCTTCCTGCTCGGCTCGGCGGTCGGTTTCGTGCCGCAGACCCTGGTGTTCGCCCTGGTCGGCAGCGGCGTCAGCGTCGACCCGTTCTGGCGCATCGGCCTAGGCACCGTGCTGTTCGTGGTGTCCGGCGTCCTCGGCGTGTACCTGTACCGCCGCCTGTGCCACGGCAAGATCTACGACGAGGAACTCGAACGCAGGATGGCGGGCTGATTTCCAGTAAAATGCCGCTTTGACAATTCCGCGCCGCCCGCCATGACTACGCCCGATCCGGTCCGCGTTTCCATCCTTGCCCCCATCTACAACGAGTACGACAACCTGCCCGACCTGGTCGCCAAGGTCGAGGAGGTCATGTCGGCCCAGCCGAATAGCTGGGAACTGATCTGCGTCGACGACGGCTCCCGCGATGGCTCCGACCAGCGCCTGCTCGAGTTGGCCGCCAGCCGCCCCTGGCTCAGGCCCTTCTTCCTGCGCCGCAACTACGGCCAGTCCACCGCCATGCAGGCCGGCTTCGACGCCGCCCGGGGCGAGATCCTGGTCACCATCGACGGCGACATGCAGAACGACCCCGCCGACATCCCGCGCCTGTTGCAGATGCTCGACGAGCGGCCGGAGATCGACATCATCTCGGGCTGGCGCAAGAACCGCCAGGACAAGGCCCTGCTGCGCAAATTCCCGTCCAAGGTCGCCAACCGGCTGATCTCGTCGGTGACCGGCGTGCGCCTGCACGACTACGGCTGCTCCCTCAAACTGTACCGGCGCGAGGCGGTGCGCTACGTGAAGATCTACGGCGAGTTGCACCGCTTCATCCCGGCCCTGGCCCACGAATACGGCGCCAGGGTGATGGAGACCCCGGTCAACCACTTCCCGCGCACCAAGGGCGTGTCCAAGTACGGCATCGACCGCACCATCCGGGTCCTGCTCGACCTGATGTGGGTGAAGTTCATGCTGCGCTTCCTGCACCGCCCCATGCACGCCTTCGGCGGCATCGGCGCGGCCATGTTCTTCCCAGGCGTCGTGATCCTGATGTACCTGGCCATGATCAAGCTGTTCGGCCACGCCGACATCGGCGGCCGGCCGCTGCTCCTGATGGGCGTCATGCTGACCCTGATGGGCACCAACTTCATCGGCATGGGCATCCTGGGCGAACTGCTCACCCGCATCTGGCACGAGCCGGGCGGCAAGGCCCAATACCTCCTGCGCGAGCCAATCCAGCCGGAATGACAACGCCATTCTGGCCGGTGCGCTGGCAGGCGCGCCTGTTCCTGGCCGTCCTGGTCCTGTTTCCCTTTCTGGGCCTGGGCACGCCGCCGCTATTCGACCT
>JAQVJE010000049.1:13820-15236 GCA_028695325.1 Gallionellaceae bacterium | reverse complement strand
AGCGGCGGCCGGAACTAAAAATTGCCCGAGCTTTTCATGGCGCTCACGAAGTGAGCGGCATGAAGGGCAGGATTTCGTCGCCCCCGCGCAGGCGGGGGTCCGGTTCGTTCAGGCTGGATGCCCGCCGCAGCCTGCCCCGAATGGGGGAGTCGGGGGCGGGCATGACGAGGTCCGCTGGCATGGGGAATTCGTCGCGACTTCGAGCGGCCACGGTGGTGGCCGTCGGCTTCCCCATGACCCTGTTGCCGCCAGGCCCTGGCGGCGATTGTCGGCCGCGCCGCAGTGTGTCACGATCGCCACGAGATCAAGCACGGGGAGTCCGCGCATGGCGCACAAGGGCAGGTATCCGGCCTGGCTGTACGAGTCACTGCCCTACCTGTACATCGGTGCGGGGGTGGTGGTGATCGTTGTGTTGGGCAATGTAATCGCGGTCTACAGCGGCCTGATGCTGATCGCCGCCGGGCTGCTGGTCGCCCGCCTGCGTTACAGTTACCGCCATCGCCCCCGGCGCGCCGGGGCGCGTGCGGCGCCGGGCCTGGCCGCCGGCGGTCTGCAGCCCCTGGCGTGGAGCCGTGAATTCGAGTGCGGCATTCCTTCCGTCGACGCCCAGCACCGCAGCCTGTTCGAGGCCGCCAACGCCGTGCTCGGCGCCATCGCCGACGACCAGGGCAAGCTGGACGTCGAGCTGATGTTCGACGACCTGATCGCCCAGTTGGAGCGCCATTTCCATGCCGAGGAGGTGCTGTGGCGGCAGAAGCTGCGGCCCGGCTGTCACGAGCACGAGGAAACGCACCGGCAGCTCCTGGCGCGCGCCAAGCTGCTGTCGGGCAGCTACCACGATGGCGGCGCGACGGCGGGCCAGCTGTATGCCTTCGTCGCCGACAAGGTGATCGCCCAGCACATACGCAATAACGACCGCCAGATGGTCTGAACCGCGCCTGGCGGGCGCCTAGCCGTCCTCGTCCAGCAACTGGCCGGCGATGGCCCAGTTCTCGTCCGGCAGTTCCTCGAAGGCGATATAGGTGTAGCGCCTGGGCTTGAGGGCGATGCGCTCCAGGGTGTCGGTGATCTCCTCGGCGATCTTCTGCTTCTGGTCGCGGCTGAGGCTGCCGGCCAGCTTGATGGTGACGACGGGCATGCGGCTTACTCCTGGTCGGTGCGGATCTGGCGGAACACCGCCTTGAACATCTCCGGCGTGAGGCGGCGGGTCTGGGTGTTGTAGCGGCTGCAGTGGTAGGAATCGTACAGGCGGCGGCCGTCCGGCAGGACGTGGCGGGCGCCGTGGGCGAACGGATAGTCCTTCGCCTTCAGGCCGCGGGCGCGGAGGATGGCGCCGTGGGCGACCTGGCCGAGGGCGAGCAGGGCGGCGCCGGCCGGCAGGGCCGCCAGCTCGGCCGCCAGGTAGGCGTTGCAGCG
>JAQVJE010000049.1:0-13720 GCA_028695325.1 Gallionellaceae bacterium | reverse complement strand
ACGGATAGTCCTTCGCCTTCAGGCCGCGGGCGCGGAGGATGGCGCCGTGGGCGACCTGGCCGAGGGCGAGCAGGGCGGCGCCGGCCGGCAGGGCCGCCAGCTCGGCCGCCAGGTAGGCGTTGCAGCGCCGGATCTCGGCCGGCTCCGGCTTGTTGGCCGGCGGCACGCACTTGACCGCGTTGGTGATGCGGCAACCGGTGAGCGTCAGGCCGTCGTCGGCACTCGTCGAGAGCGGGCGGCCGGCGTAGCCGAACTCATGCAGGGTCGCGTACAGCAGGATGCCGGCGTGGTCGCCGGTGAACGGGCGGCCGGTGCGGTTGGCGCCGTGCAGGCCGGGCGCCAGGCCGACGATCAGCAGGCGCGGGCGTGCATCGCCGAACGGCGGTACCGGGCGGCAGAAATAGCCCGGGTGGGCGCGGCCGGACTCGGCCAGGTAGGCGGCGAGGCGCGGGCAGGCGACGCAGCCGGGGTCGAAGGCGGTGGCCACGGCCTAGTGCAGATGCATGGGCGGGGCGTCGGCCTCAGCCTCGGGCATCTCGGCATGCACCGACTCGCCGTCGGCGTTGGGGAACAGGGGTGCGCCGCAGTCCTCGCAGTATTCCAGCGCCAGGCGCTGGTCGAGCAGGGTGATGTCGGCGAGGCCGGCCCCCTTGAGGGTGCGCTCGATCTCGCCGGCGATGTCGCTCGCCTCGTCCTCGCTGCCGAGCAGGGGCCAGACCACGCCGTGCAGCACCTGGTCGTCGTCGGCGCGGGCGAAGCCGACGCGCCATTCCACCAGGCGCTGGTCGTAATAGGGCGCGGCGACCGCCGTCAGGGCGCTGGCCGGCAGGTCCAGCACGGCCTGCAGGTAGGCGGCGGTGGCGGCCAGCGAGTGGCCGCGCGCGGCCTGGTCGGCCTGCCGCCAGGCGGCGTAGTAGGCGTCCGGCAGCAGGAGCTCGGTGGCGCAGCCGGGCATGGCGGCCTGCACGCTGGGGCCGGCCTGGTCCCGCCAGTCCCTGAGCGCGGTCTCCCGGCTGCCGTCGATCTCCTGCCAGCGGAACAGCGGTTGTCCGGCCGGCGCGCAGACCACGGCGAGGACGTAGCGCAGGTCGGCGATGTAGTGGCCGGTTTCCGGCAGTGCGTCGGCGGCGATGGCGACCACACCGTCGTCGGGCGCGACCTCGGCCAGCCGGTTCATGAAGCGCTGCGTGCCGACGAAGCCGCCGGGCAGCTGGTCCGGGCTGAACAGCTGGTCGGCCAGGCCGACGCGGACCCCGCCGGCGAGCACGTGAGCCTGCAGCTGGACGCGCAGGCTGACGAGCAGGGTGGCCGGCAGTCGGCGATCGGGGATGCGGTAGCGCGACCAGGCCAGGATGGGCAGGGCGACCAGCAGGTACTGGTGGCCGTGGTCGACGCGGCTCTCGCTGCCGGCCTCGACGAGGTCGGCGAGGCCGTCGTAGGCGCGGCCGTGGGTCTCGTGCAGGCGGTCGAGGGCCTGGTTGAGGGCATCCTCCTGGCCGGCGGCCAGCATCTTTCCGATCAGGGCGGACTGCTCGGCCTCCCACCAGGCGTCCTCGGCCCGGCTGCCGGAGTCGGCCAGGCCCTTGGCCAGCCAGACCAGGCGCTCGGCGTCGCGGGACAGGCGGTGGGCGGTGTAATGGCGGCGTCGTTTCATGGGTGGCCTATTTCAGCGGTTCGGGGCAGCAGGAGGGGCAGGCGGCGGAGTTTAACGCCTCGGGCTGCAGGGTGATATGGCCGATGCCGTGCCTGGCCTGCATGCGCGCCCGCGCCTCGGCCAGGATGGCGGTCCAGTCGGCCAGGTAGCGCACGTCGAGGTGGGCCGACAGGGCGATCTGGCCGGACGACAGGGTCCAGACATGGAGGTCGTGCACCGACTCGACGCCGTCGATGCCGGCCAGGTCGACGCCGACCGCGCCGAGGTCGATGTGCTCGGGCACCGACTCCAGCAGCACGTGTACGGCCTCGGACAGCAGGCGCCAGGCCGACACCAGGATCAGGCCGCAGACCAGCAGCGAGAGCAGGGGGTCGATGGTGGTCCAGCCGGTAAAGGTGATCACCAGGCCGGCGACCAGGGCGGCCACCGAGCCGAGCAGGTCGCCCATGACGTGCATCAGGGCGGCGCGGGTATTCAGGGTGGCTTCGCCGCGCGACAGTGTCCAGGCCACCCCCAGGTTGACCAGCAGGCCGACCAGGGCGACCGCGGTGACCGTGCCGCCCTGCACGGCAACCGGGCGGGCGAAGCGGTCCAGGGCCTCGACGGCGATGAAGCTGATCAGGCCCAGCATGAGCAGGCTGTTGACCAGCGCGGCCAGCACCTCCATGCGCACCAGGCCGTAGGTGTGGCGGCCCGAGGGGGGCTTCTTCGCCAGCCAGGCGGCCAGGGCGGCCAGGCCCAGTGCGGTGGAGTCGGTCAGCATGTGGCCGGCGTCGGAGATCAGGGCCAGGGAGCCGGACCACCAGCCGGCCGTCGCCTCGACGAAGGCGAAGCCGAGGGTGAGCAGGAGTGCGCCGGTCAGGTGGTGATGGTGGCCGTGGTGGCCGAGGTGGTGCTCCTCGTGGCTGGCGCCCTTGTCGATGGACAGATGGTGTTCGGTCATGGCTGGGTGGGGTCGTTGAGTGCCAGGTCGGCATCGGCCTGGCCGAGGCCGGCGAGGTGGTGCAGGGCGTTCATGTAGCGCGCGCTTTCGTGCAGGGCGACCCGGCTGGGCGGGTGCGGGCGGCCGTGCATGCGGGCGAAGCGGATCAGCGCCACCGGGGCGGTGTCCCATTTCAGCTGGGCCAGCAGGTGGTCGGCCTGCTCGGGCCGGTTGCACAGCAGGGCCATGTCGCAGCCGGCGGCGAGCGCCGCCCTGGCCCGCTCGACCACGGGGCCGGCCACGCTGGCGCCCTCCATGGCGAGGTCGTCGCTGAAGATCATGCCCTCGAAGCCGTAGCGGGCACGCAGCAGTTCGGTCAGCCAGCGGCGCGAGAAGCCGGCCGGCTCGGGGTCGACCGCGGGATAGACGACGTGGGCCGGCATGATGCCGGCCAGGCCGAGGTCGATCAGGCGCCGGAACGGCACGATGTCGGCCTCCTCCAGCGCGGCCAGGGGGCGCTCGTCCACCGGTATGGCCAGGTGGGAGTCGGCGGCGACGAAGCCGTGGCCGGGGAAGTGCTTGCCGACCGCGTTCATGCCGGCCTCGTGCAGGCCCAGGACCAGGGCATGGCCCAGTTCGGCCACCGTCTCGGGGTCGCGCGCGAAGGCGCGGTCGCCGATCACCGTGCTCACCCCGTAGTCGAGGTCGAGCACCGGGGCGAAGCTGAAATCGACCCCCACCGCGCGCAGCTCGGCGCCCATCACGTAGCCGGCGTCGCGGGCCAGGCGGCGGGCGCGGTGGGGGTGCTCGCGCCACACCTCGCCCAGTGCCCCCATGGCCGGGATGGCGGTGAAGCCGTTGCGGAAGCGTTGCACCCGGCCACCCTCGTGATCGACCCCGATGAGCAGCGGCGGATGGCGCAGGGCGTGGATCTCGCGGGTCAGTTCGGCGATCTGTTCCGGACTCTCATAGTTGCGCGTGAACAGGATCACCCCGCCGACCAGCGGGTGGGTCAGGCGGCGGCGGTCGGCATCGTTGAGGGTCTTGCCCTCGACGTCGAGCATCAGGGGGCCGAGCGGCAGTCTCAAGGTGGTCATGTCTCTGCGATGGCGAAGGCGACGACGTGTTCCTTCTCGTCGCTGATGGACAGGTGGACCCGGCCGATGCCGCGCCCGGCCAGCCAGGCGGCCAGTGCGGGCGCGCAGGCGAACACGGGGCGGCCGAGGCCGTCGTGCTCGACCCGGATGGCGGCCAGGGCGACCGGGCCGCGCAGGCCGGTGCCGACCGCCTTGGCGAAGGCCTCCTTGGCGGCGAAGCGCTTGGCCAGGAAGCGCTCGCGCTCGGCCGCCGCCTCGTAGCCGGCCATTTCCTCCGGGGCCAGGATGCGGCGGGCGGCGCGTTCGCCGTGGCGCTCGTGCAGGGCGCGCATGCGCGCCACCCGGACCAGGTCGACGCCGATGCCGTGGATCATGCCGCCGCCTCCGCGCGGCTCGCCGCCAGAGCGGCCAGGGCGTGGTGGCTGAAGGCCAGGGCCATGTAGACCGGCGCCACCAGGTTGAGCACCGGCACCAGGTGGATCAGGCCGAGCAGGGTGCTGAGCGCGAACAGCCGGCCGCCGCCGGCATGGCGCTGCGCCTTCAGCTCGGCCGCCGAGGCGTGCTCGGCGAGGGCGTCGTACATGAACAGGCGCTGGTTCAGCCAGGCGTTGAGCAGCACCGACACCAGGATGCCGAAGGGTGCGAACAGCCACACCGGCAGCAGGACCAGCCAGGCGGCCAGGTAGAGCACCAGGGCGACCAGGCCATTGGCCACGCTGCCGACGAAGCCGCCGCCGCGCCGGCGCTCCAGCGCCGGGTAGTCGCGCGCGGCGACGAAGGCGACGATGACCGGCATGAGGGCCAGCGAGGTGATCATGAGGGCAGTGACGTACATGGCCGGCAGCCAGACCAGGGCCAGGATCAGCAGGGCGGCGTAGCCGGCCAGCCAGCCGGCGCCCACGCGGGCGGCGAGGTCGTCGAAGGGGGTGGTGGCCAGCCAGGCGGTCAGCCAGTCCTTCAGCTCGGCGCCGAACAGCCAGGCCAGGAGGCCCCAGGCCAGCAGGGCGAGCAGCATCGGCCACAGCGACAGGGTCAGCATGCGCGGCGTCAGCAGGTCGCGGCCGGCACGCTGGAGGGCGGTGAGTAGGGCATCCATAGGTCGTGCGATTATAGCGGCCGCCATTTGCGATAATCGCCACTTTGGCGGCATGGTGGCCGCCGCGCCCGCATCCCAACATACACGGAGCCGAGACCATGATCGACCGCCAGACCCTGCTCGACGTCTTCCATTTCCGCCACGCCTGCAAGGAGTTCGACCCCGCCCGCAAGATCCCGGCCGCGGACTTCGACGCCATCCTGGAGGCCGGCCGCCTGTCGCCCAGCTCGTTCGGCTACGAGCCCTGGCGCTTCGTGGTGATCCAGGCCCCGGCCCTGCGCGACCGGCTGCTGCCGGTGACCTGGGGCGCCCAGAAGCAGCTGCCCACCGCCAGCCACTACGTCGCCATCCTGGTGCGCAAGGGCGGCATGCGTTACGACGGCGAGCACGTCCGCCACATGCTGCACGACGTCTACCGCTTCCCGCCCGAGCGGATCGAGGGCCGCAGCAAGGTCTACCGCAAGTTCCAGGAATCCGACTTCCGCCTGCTGGAGAGCGAGCGCGCACTGTTCGACTGGAGCTGCAAGCAGGCCTACATCGCCCTCGGCAACATGATGACCGCCGCCGCCATGCTCGGCGTCGATTCCTGCCCCGTCGAGGGCTACGAGCAGGCCGCCGCCGAGGCGGTGCTGGCCGGGGCCAGGGTGCTCGACAGCGCGGAATGGGGCCTGGCCGTGATGGTGGCGTTCGGCTACCGGGTCAACCCGCAGCCGGCCAAGGTGCGCCAGCCCGTCGCCGAGGTGGTGCAGTGGGTGTAGCTGGAAGCCTGATGTCGTTTGTGTCAGTTGCCATGGGCCTGAATGATGTCGTGCACCTTGGCCGGCTCGAAGGCTACATCCCAGCACCAGATACCGAAGCCACCCTGGGAATTCACACCCTTCACCCACACATCCAGAGCTGATCTCTTGGCGCGGTTCTGCTCGGAATCCTCGCCTTTGATTTCCAGCACCAGGGTTTTGCCGTTGCACAGGCGGACCAGGAAGTCCGGTACGAAGCGCCGTTTGCTGCCGTTCCAGAGGTAATACACCTGGAAGCCCAGGTGGTCGTTCTTGGCATAGGCGTGCACAAGGTTACTGCTTTCCAATGTGTTCACCGTGTAGTGTTCCCAGGTGCTGTCCACCATCACGTGGCTGATCTGGGACTTTCGGGTCGATTCGCAGGGCTTGGTGGTGTACCAGGTGCGCATCTGGCTGGTGGACCCGATGGGGTATTCCTCGTCGAATACCGGCTCCATGCGCTCGGTGTTTTGCTCATGGATGTGTTGCAGCAGGCGTTGGATGATCGGGTCGGTGTTCAGAGCGATCAGGATACGGCGGCGGAGTGGGTCATGATGGTAGAGAGAAGGAATATCGAGCCGGCCTGAGTCGATATATTGCTCCGCCAGGCGGATCAACTGATATGTCAGATACGCCTGGTCGCCCCGGAAACGTTTGCTCAGTTCGGCATAGGCCTTCTGTGCGGCCAAAAAGACAAGCCGCTGCAGCCGGAAGTCCTCCGGCAATTTCTCCAGGTCGATGGCGATAGCCTGGTCGAGATGGGTCGCTCCGCCCAGTGCGGGTGCCAGTTCGGCGCTGACATGGGTCTGCGCCGGATCGAGTCTGAGCGTACCCACCTTCGCCCAATCGACTGTCAACTCGGGGCGAACCACGCAATCCACC
The DNA here is from genome assembly GCA_028695325.1 of Gallionellaceae bacterium. Lineage (GTDB taxonomy): Bacteria > Pseudomonadota > Gammaproteobacteria > Burkholderiales > Thiobacillaceae > Parasulfuritortus. The sequence continues at coordinate 7,293 of JAQVJE010000049.1, read as the reverse complement.
CTCAGGACGTTGGGCCAGCGTATTTCCAGGTGATTGCGCTCCTTCACTGCCTCGACCTGCGTACTGGGCTTGGGCGGCGGCGGCGGTTCGCCGCCTGCGCCCACATCCTGGAAGATGGAAAGCGGCACACCGAACACGTTCACGTATTCGGCCTTGTACAGTTCGCGCACCACGCCGTCGGGGCACTGCACCGATTCCCGGTCATAGGCCACGCGCCGCAGGCCCCGGCCGATCACCTGCTCGCATAGCAGTTGGGACGTGAAAGCGCGCAGGCCCATGATGTGGGTGACGTTCTTGGCGTCCCAGCCCTCCGACAGCATGGCCACGGAGATCACGTTCTGGAGGTCTTGTCCCCCCGCGCCGCGCTTGCCGACGTTGTCGACGATCTCCCGCAGCAATTCTTCCTTCTTGAGGGTCAGCAGATCGACCTTGCGCGTCGCAGGGATGCCGGCCGCCTCGACGATGGCCTTCAACGCGGCCTCGTAATCCTTGTCGGCGCCGGTAGTTTCCCCCACTTCGGCCTTGTCCAGGACCTTGGAGTCCACGCGCAAGGTGCGCGCGGGGGCATGCAATTCCGGCCAGAAGGCATTGCCGTTACTGAAGTAATACTCGATGCGAGCAGCCGTCTCGGTTCGGTTGCAGACCGTCAACATCACCGGTGGTGAGGTATGGCCGGCCGCCTGCCACTGGTTTGCCGTTTCCCGCCAATCTGCGCCCAGCAGGGTGTAGGCCTGTTGCACCAGTTGCGGGAGTGATTCATGCGGCTGGGCGCCGCGCCGATTCAGGTCCTCGCCGACTTCCGCCTCCCGGTACAGGTGGTACAGCTTGGACCGGTAGGTATGGGCATTGGGCAGGGCGTTGTCCCGGATCACTACTCGCGGTGTTTTCACCAACCCGGCCTCGATAGCATCGTTCAGGCCGAAATCGGAAACTATCCACTCGTACAGACCGGTTTCCGTGCTGACCTTGCCAGTGGGCGCGAACGGCGTGGCTGAAAGGTCGAAACAGCGCTGGATGCGGCGCATCTTGTGGATGCGGTCCAGCCCTTCAATCCAGCGGGTAGCTTCCTCCAGGTCCAGCCCCTGTTCGGCCGCCAGGGCCTTGCTTACCTTCATTTCGGCCCGAACCCGGTAGGCGTGATGGGCCTCATCGTTGATGACGGCAATGTCCTTGTGACTGGCCAACTTGCCCAGTACCCGGCGTACATAGGCCTCGTCGCTTTCGGCGCCCTTCTTCACCACGGAACGATCCTGCTCCTTCAAGGGCATCAGGCTGTGCCAGTTCTCGATCAGCAGTTCGGCCTGGTTCAGCTTCTGGCGGTCGGCGTTGGAAGGACAGAGGTTGAAGAAGTCATAGAAGTTGTCGGTTCGCCCCGGCATCAGGACCTGCAAGCGCTCCTTCACCGTCAGGCCGGGCGCAACGATGAAGATGGCCCGCGAGAAATCCTTGCCGCGCTTTGGGTAGGTGATGGCGTTCAACACCTGCCAGGTGATGATCATCGCCATCACCGTGGTCTTGCCCGTGCCAGTGGCCATCTTGTTGCACAGCCGCTGCCAGGCACCGCCGTCGCCGGGTATGGCAATGCCCTGGCGAAACTCTGGGGCACCCTCGATACACCAGATCAGGGTTTCGATGGCCTCCAGCTGGCAGAAATAGAACGGGAATTGGCGCGCGCTCTGGTCATGCCAGTGTTCCAAAAGCCGGCGGGTCACCGTGGTCACGCCCGGATAGCCCGCCTCGCGCCATTCCATCACCCGCTGACGGATGGTATTCACCAGTTCCAGTGGTTCCGTACGCAGAGTGTTATGCCGGGTATCGAAGATTTCATAACCGGCCGGGCGCCGGCCCTCGGTCAGGGTGAGTTTCTTCGGGTCGTTCCTGTCCTTTACCCAATGCCAGCGGGGTGGCTCGAAAGGGGTGTTGATGATCAGCGAGGCAGGGCTGGGCATCAGAGTTCCAGGTGCGAAGCAGGCAAATCGAGTCCGCTAACCGCCAGCATGTTCGCCTCTCTGGTGCCAGCCCGGATGCTCACCTTGCCGCTGGCAAGCCAATGGAATGGACGTTTACCCACTTTACGTGTCTGTTGCGTCAGTGCCTTCAGTTTTGAAAACGCCGGTAACTCCAGCTTGGCTTCGAGCCAGGCCAATTTCGCCAGCATTGTCTTGACCTCGCCAGTACTGCCACCTGAGTGTGGCTCCACCCACACGGCACGCTCCGCCTGGCCGGGTTCCAATAAACCCAACCCATAGTCCCAGCGATTCGCGCGAGGCTCAGTCTTTGCAAAGGCACCATCCATGTCCACGCTGCCGGTGAACTTTGTATTGGCAGCTTTGGCCGTTACATGGCCGCGATATTTGCCGTCCACTGCGCTTTTGCCAACTGCCGGGGTAAGTTTTGCTGCGACAACGGCCTTTTCAAATCCGCTTTGAGCAACGTGCAGAGCAGCTTGCCCACCTCCCTGTCGTTTTTCCTTCATGCTTCGGTACCTTTCGGCTTCGCCTCAGCACGCCGTCGCCTGGGTTTGGCTGCCTCTCGGTTGACCACATCGGCAATCACCTCGCCAGTACGGCTGGCAAAACCTACTAGCCCGCCCCACTCGGCCACCTCTCGTTCCTCGGCAAGGGGGCTTAAGCTGGAAATCTCGTGAGCCTTGTTTCCACGACTGAAGAAATAGACGCGGTAGTCCTTTTCCAGAACGCTTTGGGCTAGTTTCTTGGAGTAGTTGCTGGCATCCAGGCTTAGCAATTTGCGCACATCGGCCTCGATGCCTCCATGTTTCTTGAACTCTTGCAATGCCCACACCAAATCCAGCACTACAGGTGAGTGCGTCGACACCACCACGCGATAGCCCCGCTGCATTAATTCCAACACGAGCAGTAGTACCGCCTCGATACCCTGTGGGTGTAGGCCCATTTCTGGTTCCTCCACTACGACCCATTCGATCTGCTCTCGACGCGATGTCGATCCAGCGGGACATAGCCAATACAGCCCCAAGAGCAGCGGTGTGAATTCACGCTGTCCCGCCGACCAGGCGGTATAAGGCAACCCCTCCTTGTGGCCCGGTACGTTCAATACCAGTCGCTTGGTGAAATCTTTGGCGTCCACGGCGAGTTTGCTGCCACCGTAAAGATGCTCATTGATGGGCTTGCGTAGCGTGTTGTTCAACCGATTCGGCTGCGGAAACAGGTCACCTTTGGCGCCGAATTCGTTCTGCAGCAAGTCATGCACCGTATCGCTGAAGTAACGCAGCGTGTAGGGATCGCCATAGTTGAACTGGCCGAAGTTCTGGGTTACGCCATTGGCCAGGCTCATCACCCGCTGTGCAGGGATGAAGAACAGATGTTCAGTTCTGCTCTGTGCTCTGCTCGCCTTGGTCAGATCTAATAGGGAACATTCCTTGCCATTCCAGAACAACTTGGATGTTCCCTGCTTCCACGCCCCCGCCATTCCTTTGCCGTAATAGCCTCCGAGGAAGGCCTCGCTGTTACCGTTGAATGACACGTTGTAATGACGGAAGGTGTCATGGATGCTATCCCGATCCATCAATAGCTTGAGCGTTTGGAGGAAGATGCTCTTGCCTGTTGCCTGGGGACCGACGATCACCGTCAAGTCACCGAATTTCACATCGGCTTCTGCGATCGGGCCGACCTCCTTCAGGTGCAGCCTATAACTCTTGCGTTGTGCCACGTCTCTCTCCTATCAGAAGCCCAAAGGAATCACCTTGAGTGATTCAATGCCCCGGTCATCCACGATCTTCACCGCCACTTTCCGGTTGTCGCCGGCCTCGAAGGGCAGGCTGACAGTGCCGTGGAACCGGTCCAGCAGGTCCTCGTTCAGTTCCGCCCGGATGCTCTTTTTCAACTTCTCCCAGCCTTCACTCTTGCCGGCCATGGGGAAGAACACCTGGCGCGGGAACAGGGAACGCTCGTCGTAATCGGTGTCCAGCAGCCAGACCGCGATCTTGCCCTTGCCGCCTGAGACCAGTTCGCCCTTGGCGGTGTCGAAGTAATCGAAGCCGTGGACCTCGACCTCGTATTGCCCATCCTTGCGCTTGCGCACCTCCACGTCCGGCTGGCCCATCAGCCAGAAAGACTGGTTGTTGCTGCGCGCCTTCTTCAGGTCCTCGGTGAGTAGGTCGGTATTCATCTGGGCCTTGAGCAGGGTCACGCCCGGCCATTTCATTTCGTCGATGTCCTTGGCCGCCTCCGGGTCGAAGGTGAAGGCCGCGAACACGATGAAGCGCGGCGTCGGGCGGATGGTCTCCGCCTCGCGCAGGGCCATTTCCACCTGGCGCTGTTCCAGGGCGGCATGTTCCGGGCCGAAGCTGACCACCACCCGTTCGCCGCTGTCCAGGCTGCCCACGCCATGCAGATAGGCGGTGCCCGGCAGGGTCTCCAGGTCGGCGAACTTCAACATCTGTCCACCCTTGCCCCGGATGCCGGTCTTCAGCAGTTCATCGCGCCAGGTGTGCTGGCGGGCGGACTCGCCGGAACGGGCGATGCCGGCGTCGGCTTCTTCAGGTTGCCGTGACTCGTCCAGGGATTTCACCGACGGGAACGGCACCGCCTCCACCGAGAACGGACCGGTGATGCGCAGCTTGTTCTTCGCCACCTGGGGCTGGTCGTACAGGGTTTCCTGATCGGCGTGGGCAGCGATGGAGGCATCCATCTGCTTCTGCATGGCCTGGCGGGCGGCGTGGAAGGCGTCGAATGGCTGGCGGGCGGACTCCGGCCAGTCGGCGGGGAAGTCGAAGGGCACTTCCCATTCATTGAGCGATTCCTTCGCGGCCTTGTTCAGGTTCGCCAGCGCCGCCTCGATGGCTGGATGCATGCGCTCGTGGATCTCGTCGATCTCCGGATTGTTGGCGATGGACTTCAGGGTGACGTGGGGCACGGTCTTGTAGATGAAGCCGCCCTTCAGGCCTTCGTGGGGATAGCGCAGTTCGTAGTAGTCGAAGCTGGCCGTCATCAGCCGCTGCTTGGCCAGGGTCACGGCCACGCGGGAGGTGTCGCAGGTGATCCAGCGCCGGCCCCATTTCTCGGCCACGAAGGCGGTGGTGCCGGAACCGCAGGTCGGGTCCAGGACCAGATCGCCGGGGTCGGTGGTCATGAGGAGGCAGCGTTCGATGACCAGAGGGTTTGTTTGCACTACATACGATTTGTCTGAGCCGAAAGAAACAAAGACCGTATCTGTCCAGATATTCGACATCTGTATGTAGGGGTTGTCGTCGTCACACAGCCGGTATGCAATGGAATTTCCCCGCGACATCAGTCTGGAAGACTTGGCGGCACGCTTAAAGCCGACTTCTGATGTGCGCCAACCGCCCACAGCAGGCGGCATATATGCCTTTCCTTCATAGGAAAGCATAAAGCGTGATGAATCACCACCGGTTTGGCTTTGTGTTTGTCCCGGCCTGAACCGTTTAGCCTCAATGGGCAAATCTACAGCCCCGTCACGTTCTAGCTTTGTCATTGGGCGATAGCTGCCATCAGGTAATTGCAAGTACGTGTAGGCCGTATCAAGTTGCTGGGCAGTCCGTTCTTTTCTTAGCTTACGGAACTTGGCCTCCTTCTTGTTTTTCGCATACCAAAGAATAACGTCATAAACACCGTCCAGTCCCTCAGACACCCTGCCGCTCGAAGTCTGGAAAACGATTTGGTCAACGAAGTTTTCACGCCGAAAAATCTCATCCAGCATTGCGCGTACCAGGTGGGTATTCTCATCCCCAATCTGCACGAACACGCTCCCCGACTCGTGCAGCAGTTCCCGCGCCAGCAATAGCCGATCCCGCAGATAGGTCAGGTAGGAGTGGATGCCCAGCTCCCAGGTGTCCCGGAAGGCCTTGATCATTTCCGGTTCCTGGGTGAGGTCCTCGTCCTTGCGGTCCTTCACGTCGCGCTTGTTGGTGAAGGGCTGGAAGTTGGAGCCGTACTTGATGCCGTAGGGCGGGTCGATGTAGATCGTCTGCACCTGGCCGGCCATGCCCTCCTTCTTCAACAGCGAGTTCATCACCAGCAGGCTGTCGCCGGCCACCAGCCGGTTGGACCAGCCCTTTTCGTGCTTGTAGAAGTCGATGGCGTCGCGCAGGGGCAGGTTCTCGAAGGGGGCGGTGAACAGGTCGCCCTGGAAGCCGCCCACCAGCTTGCCCTCCTTCTCGCCCTTCAGTCGCTTGCGTACCACCGCCAGGATGCTGGCTGGGTCGATGCGTTCGTGGACATGCAGGCTCACCGTGTCGACCTCGAAGCTGCCGCCTTCTGCCTTGCCGGACCAGTTGAGATAGGGCGATTGCAGTCGTTTCAGTTCCGCCAGGGCGTCGTGCATGGCGGCCGGGTCGCCGCTGGCCAGGGCGTCGTCGATCAGCTTCTCGATGCGGGCGCGGCCGGGGTCGAATTGCAGGGCCGGGTCCAGGTGCGGGTCGTAGGCCCAGTTGGTCTTGCCCTCACCGGGGTCGTTCTCCGGCTTGACCATTCCGACTTCGGGATTGTTCTTGCGGCGGTCGGCGTGACGGTAGGCAATGATCTGGGCGTCGCCAGTGCCGGCGGCGGCCGGGGCGCGCGGCTTGGCGGCCTTTCGGGCGGGGGGCGGTTCGGCTTCGGTGGCCTCGGTCTCCTGGGCGGCCAGGCCAAAGTCGTCCGGATCGGGATTGGCCAGATGGACGGATCCGCCCCGGCCTTTGCCTTTGACTAGGACGCCTTGGGCGATCAGCGTGGCCTTGGTGGAATTGAAGGATTCCTCGTCGGTGTTGAGGCCGGCCAGTTTTGCGGCGGCAAGGAATGTATCGCGCAGGGATGGGTTGCCAATGGCATTGCCGTTCGCCGGCACGAGGCCCAGCAGCAATTCAGCCAGTTGTTCTTGTAGCCCCACGACTTCCCCCTGAGTGCCTAATCCGGACAGGGGCATATGGTAGAGCAGGACGGCCGAACCGGGGCGCAAAGTGCGCCATGATGATCTGGTGCCCCGAGCCAGACTCGAACTGGCACGCCTTGCGGCGGCGGATTTTGAATCCGCTGCGTCTACCGATTCCGCCATCGGGGCAGGAAGGACGGCGATTATGGCGAAAAAGCGTGGCCGGGGGCAACGTATAATCCGCCCGCATCATGAAAACCAGCGATTTCGATTATCACCTGCCCGACGAGCTGATCGCCCGCTATCCCCTGGACCAGCGCGGCGCCAGCCGGCTTTTGCACGTCGATCCGGCGGCCGGCGCCTATGCCGACCGCCTGTTCGCCGACCTGCCCGGCCTGTTCCGGGCCGGCGACCTCCTGGTGTTCAACGACACCCGGGTGATCAAGG
>JAQVJE010000048.1 GCA_028695325.1 Gallionellaceae bacterium | reverse complement strand
TCCTGCATGGTGTCCAGCGAGGGGGCCTGCGCCGCGCATTACACCTACGGCAGACACAAGGATTACGAGGAGATACCGGCATGAACGCCCCGGACATGAATGGCACGGCCGCGAAAAGCGTGGTCAAGCAGGGCTATGCCCGTCCCCTGGACCTCAGGCACGGCCGGGTCGACATGAGCCACGGCGGCGGCGGCCGCGCCATGGTGCAGCTGATCACCGAGCTGTTCGCCAAACACCTGGGCAACGAGTACCTGGCCCAGGGCAACGACGGCACCTGCCTGCCGGCCGGCCAGGGTCGCCTGGTGGTGTCCACCGACAGCCACGTGGTGTCGCCGCTCTTCTTCCCCGGCGGCGACATTGGCAGCCTGTCGGTGCACGGCACCGTCAACGACGTCGCGGTGATGGGCGCCACGCCGCTCTACCTGACCGCCGGCTTCATCCTGGAGGAGGGCTTCCCGCTCGCCGACCTGGTCCGCATCGTCGAGTCCATGGCCACGGCCGCCAGGGGCGCCGGGGTGCAGCTGGTGGCGGGCGACACCAAGGTGGTCGAGCAGGGCAAGGGCGACGGCGTCTACATCACCACCACCGGGGTGGGCTTCCTGCCCGACGGCGTACACCTGTCCGGCGACCTGGCCCGGCCCGGCGACGTGTTGCTGGTGTCGGGCCGCATCGGTGACCATGGCGTCGCCATCATGAGCAAGCGCGAGAACCTGGACTTCGACGCCCCCATCCTGTCCGACTCGGCGGCGCTCAACGGCCTCACCCGCGCCATGCTCGACTCCGGCGCCGGCCTGCGGGTGATGCGCGACGCCACCCGCGGCGGGCTGGCCGCCACCCTCAACGAGATTGCCCACCAGTCCGGCGTCGGCATCCACCTCGACGAGGCCGCCATCCCCATCGCCCCAGCGGTGGACGCCGCCTGCGAGCTGCTCGGCCTCGACCCCCTCAACATCGCCAACGAGGGCAAGCTGATCGCCGTCTGCGCCGCCGCGGACGGCGACCGCCTGCTCGCCGCCATGCGCGCCCACCCCCTCGGTGCCGAGGCCGCCGTGATCGGCCGCGTGGTCGAAGACGGCAACCGCTTCGTGCAGATGCAGACCCGCTTCGGCGGCCGCCGCATGGTCGACTGGCTGTCCGGCGAGCAGCTGCCGAGGATCTGCTGAGACAGGCCATGCGCATACTGCTCATCAGCCACGCCTTCAACAGCCTGACCCAGCGCCTGTACGTGGAACTGACCGCCATGGGCCACGAGCTCGCGCTCGAGTTCGACATCAACGACAGCGTCACCGTCGAGGCGGTCGAGCTGTTCCGGCCCGACCTGATCCTGGCGCCCTACCTGCGCCGGGCCATCCCGGAGGCGGTCTGGCGCCGTTATCCCTGTCTGGTCGTCCACCCCGGCCCGGCCGGCGACCGTGGCCCCTCGGCCCTCGACCGCGCCATCCTGCGCGGCGAGGCGGCATGGGGCGTCACCGTGCTGCAGGCCGAGGCCGAGATGGATGCCGGCCCGGTCTGGGCGGCGGAGACCTTCGCCATGCGGCCGGCAGCCAAGTCCAGCCTGTACCGCAACGAGGTCACCGAGGCGGCCGTGCGAGCGGCGCGCACGGCCATCGAGCGCCTGCCCGACTACCTGGCCGGGCGCTGGCGGCCGCAGCGGCCGCTGCTCCAGCCCTTGCTGCCCCTGCTCGCCCAGGCCGAGCGGGCCATAGACTGGCAGCACGATGACACCGCCACGGTGCTCGGCAAGATCCGGGCGGCGGACGGCTTCCCCGGCGTCAGCGATGAACTGTTCGGCCAGCCCTGCCAGCTATATGACGCCCGCGAGTTTGCCGCCGGCGGCCGCCCTGGCGAGCTGCTGGGCCGGGCCGGCCAGGGGCTCGTGCGCGCCACCGTCGACGGCGCCGTGCGCATCGGCCACTGCAAGCGCCGGGACGGCCTGGCCATCAAGTTGCCGGCGACCCAGGCCTTTCCGGAAGCGGCGGCGCTGCCGGCACTGGCCGCCGACGACGGCGCGATCCGCTATTGGGAAGTGGGCGCGATCGGCATCCTGGAGTTCGATTTCTACAACGGCGCCATGGCCACGGCCGACTGCCAGGCCCTGCTGGCCGCCTACCGGGCGGCCCAGGCGCGGCCCACGCGGGTCATCGTCCTGGCCGGCGGCGCCGACTTCTTCAGCAACGGCCTCGACCTCAACCGCATCGAGGCGGCGGCGTCGCCGGCCGACGAGTCCATGCGCAACATCGAGGCCATGGATGACCTCTGCCATGCCATCATCGAGACCGGCAGCCACCTCACGGTGGCGGCGCTGAGGGGGAATGCCGGCGCCGGCGGCGCCTTCCTGGCCCTGGCCGCCGACCGGGTGTGGGCGCGCGATGGCGTGATCCTCAACCCGCACTACAAGAACATGGGCAACCTGTACGGCTCGGAATACTGGACCTACCTGCTGCCCAGACGCGTGGGCGCGGACCAGGCCCAGGCCATCATGCGCCGGCGCCTGCCCATGGGCGCGGCCGAAGCACGGGCGCTCGGCTTCGTCGACGCGCAGTTCGGCGGCACCGGGGTGGAGTTCATTGACCGGGTCTTGCAGGAGGCGGCCGGCCTGGCCGCCGCCCCCGATTTCGCCGCACGGCTGGCGCTGAAATGCGCCCGCCGCGCCGCCGACGAGGCGGCCCGGCCGCTGGCCGACTATCGCGCCGAGGAGCTCGGCCACATGCGGCGCAACTTCTACGGCTTCGACCCCAGCTACCACGTGGCGCGCCACCACTTCGTGCACAAGACGCCCCACTCCTGGACGCCCCGCCACCTGGCGGCACACCGGGAGCTGGGCTGGCGGGTACCGGAGACGGCCTGACTCAGGACGACTTGATCAGGGTGCCGACGCCCTGGTCGGTCATGATCTCGAGCAGTAGGGCATGCTCGACCCGGCCGTCGATGATGTGCACCGCCTTGACCCCGCTCTTGGCGGCATCCAGGGCGGAGCCGATCTTGGGCAACATGCCGCCGGACAGGGTGCCGTCGGCCACCAGTTCGTCGATCCGCTTGGGGGTCAGGCCGGTGAGCAGCTTGCCGTCCTTGTCCAACACGCCCGGGGTGTTGGTGAGCAGGACCAGCTTCTCGGCCTTGAGCACCTCGGCCAGCTTGCCGGCCACCACGTCGGCGTTGATGTTGTAGGTCTCGCCCTCCTCGCCGACGCCGATGGGGGCGATCACCGGGATGAAGTCGCCGGAATCCAGGAAGGCGATCAGGCTGGGGTCAATCTTGGTGATCTCGCCCACCTGGCCGATATCGATGACGTCGCCCGGGCGGTCCCTGGAGGCCATCATCAGCTTCTTGGCCCGGATGAAGCGGCCGTCCACGCCGGTCAGGCCCACCGCCTTGCCGCCGGCCTGGTTGATCAGGTTCACAATGTCCTTGTTGACCTGGCCGCCCAGGACCATCTCCACCACGTCCATGGTCTCGGCATCAGTCACCCGCATGCCCTGGATGAACTCGCCCTTCTTGCCCACCCGGGTGAGCAGTTCCTCGATCTGGGGGCCGCCGCCATGCACCACCACCGGGTTGAGGCCGACCAGTTTGAGCAACACCACGTCGCGCGCGAAAGCAGCCTGCAGGGCGGGGTCGGTCATGGCATTGCCGCCGTACTTGATGACCACGGTCTTGTCCCAGAAGCGCTGGATGTAGGGCAGAGCCTCGGCGATGACGCGGGCCTGGTCGGCGGCGGAAATATGGGAGAGGGGCATGGTGGTATCCGGTTCGGTTGCTGTCGGCGCGATTCTACAAAATAAAAAGGGCGGCCGGAGCCGCCCTCTGCACCGCGCCGGCCGCCTTACTCGACGGTCAGCCGGCGGGTGGCCGACACCGCCCGCTTGGGCAGGGTCAGTTCCAGCACGCCGTTGTCGAACTTCGCCTTGGCGTTGGCCTCGTCGACGTCCTGGCCCAGTGTGAAGCTGCGCGACACCTTGCCGTAGTAACGTTCGCTGTGGATGACCTTCTCGCCTTCCTTCTGTTCGCTCTCGCGCTTGACCTCGGCGGCGATGGTGACCATGCCACCCTCGACGTTGACGTGAATGTCCTCCTTCTTCACACCCGGCATCTCGGCATGCACGGTATAGGCCTTGTCGGTTTCCTTGACGTCCATCCTGATCTGCACCGCGGGCTCGCCGCCGGCAACGCGCATCGGCCGGACGAAAAAGCCCTTCATCAGATCGTCGAACAGATCGTCTACCGCGAATGGATCCCTACGTACGATGTTCGCCATTGTGACCTCCTTTCGATCTCGCGCCCCGACACCGGGTCGCCTGACACTCTCAATATAGGCGCCTGACGCCCCTTTCAAGGGGGGCGTATGTCGCTAATTTCATTGACGAAAGCGGTCGGGCGGCGCGCGCCTCAGTGCATCATCATGCCGCGGATGGTGAAGTAGATCACGGCCGCCATGATGGCCGAGGCCGGCACCGTGATCACCCAGGCGGCGGCGATGCGCAGGAGCTGCGAGCGCTTCACCAGTTCCTGGCGGTAGATCTTCTTCAGGCCCTTGCGCTCCAGCTTGGAGAAGTGGGCCGGGTCGAGCGACTGCCTGGCCTGCTCCTTCAGGTCGGCCAGCATGCGGCCCTTCTCCTCGATGGTGGCGACCCGGAACCTGGCCATGAAGGCGTCGATCGCCGCCTGGTCGTCCTCGGCGTGGTGGGCCTTGATCTCGTCCAGGATGCGGGCGTAGTTGCTCTTCAGGTATTCGCGCAGGAAGCCGACCCCGAACACGCCGCCCACGGCGATGTGGGTGGAACTGACCGGCAAGCCGAGCTGGGAGGCGAAGATCACGGTGACGGCGGCCGCCATGGCGATGCAATAGGCACGCATCTGGTCCAGCTCGGTGATCTCGGAGCCGATGGTGCGGATCACCTTGGGGCCGTACAGGCCGAGGCCGATGGCGATGCCGATGGCCCCCACCACCATGACCCAGAGCGGGATGGTCGCGCTCTGGCCGACCTGGGCGCCGCCGTGGGCGATGACGTCGCTGATCGCCGCCAGGGGGCCGACCGCGTTGGCGACGTCGTTGGCGCCGTGGGCGAAGCTGAGCAGGGCGGCGGAGAAGATGAGCGGTGCGGTGAACAGCTGGTTGACGCTCTGCTTGGACGTCTCTCCGGTCAGCCGCCTGTTGGCGGCGAGGGGACCGACGATCAGGTAAACGACGACGGCGAACACCAGGCCGACCAGCGAGGCGGTCAAGAAGTCGGTCTTCCAGACCTTGTTGAGGCCCTTGAGGATCAGATAGGTGGAGAAGGCCCAGGCCATGGCCGCCACCAGCAGCGGCACCATGCGGCGGCCGGCGGCCACCATGTCGGGCTGGTAGGTGATGCGGCGCTTGATGAAGTACAGGAAGGCGGCGGCGGCGATGCCGCCCAGGATGGGGGAGATGACCCAGCTGGCGGCGATGGTGCCCATGGTCCCCCAGTTGGCGACGTCGAAGCCGGCGGCGGCAATGCCGGCCCCCAGGACGGCACCGACGATGGAATGGGTGGTGGAGACCGGCGCGCCCATGGCGGTGGCGATGTTGAGCCAGATGGCGCCGGCCAGCAGGGCCGCCATCATCAGCCAGACGAAGGAATCGCCATTGCCGACCCGGTCCTGGTCGATGATGCCGCTGCGGATCGTCTCGACCACATCGCCGCCGGCGACCAGGGCGCCGGCCATCTCGAAGGTGGCCGCGATGATGAGGGCGCCGACCAGGGTCATGGCCTTGGAGCCGACCGCCGGGCCGACGTTGTTGGCGACGTCGTTGGCGCCGATGTTCATCGCCATGTAGCCGCCGATCATGGCGGCGATCACCAGCATCAGGCTGCCCTCGCCGTCGCCGCGCATGGCGGCGTAGAGCATGACGCCGACGATGAACAGTAGGCCGATGCCGAGGCGGAATATCTCCCGCTGGCCCGACTTGGTGGCCTTCTCGATGTCGTTTATGTGCTTGAATTCCATGGTATGGGGAGATGCCTGGACGGCATTCAGGACGTTTGCCACCGAATTATCGTCGATCGCGCGGCTGTCACAAAATTTTCATCCGCCCGTCATAAGATCCTGCCTTGTCAACCACAGCGGAGGCCGCGATGTCCGCCACCATACTGGTCGTCGAAGACGAACCGGGCATACAGGAAGTGTTGAAGTTCAGCCTGGCCCAGCAGGGCCACGACGTCATCGTCGCCGGCGACGGCGAGGGCGCCCTCGATCTGCTGCGCGGTGCCCTGCCCGACGTCATCCTGCTCGACTGGATGCTGCCCGGCATGTCCGGCGTCGACCTCGCCCGCCGGCTGCGTGGCGACAGCCGCCTGAAGGGCATCCCCATCATCATGCTAACCGCGCGCGCCGACGAGCGCGACAAGGTGCTCGGCCTCGACAGCGGCGCCGATGACTACATCACCAAGCCGTTCTCGCCGCGCGAGCTGCTGGCCCGCATCAATGCCGTGCTGCGCCGGCGCGCCCCTGAGATGACCGAGGACGTGGTCGAGATCGGCGGCCTACGCCTCGACCCGGCCAGCCACCGGGTGCACGGCGGCGACGCCGCCCTCGACCTCGGGCCGACCGAGTTCCGCCTGCTGCACTTCCTCATGACCCACCCGGAACGGGTCTACTCCCGCTCCCAGCTCCTCGACCAGGTATGGGGCGACCATGTCTTCGTCGAGGAGCGCACCGTCGACGTCCACATCCGCCGCCTGCGCGGCGCCCTCGAGGCCAGCGGCCACGACCGCCTGATCCAGACCGTGCGCGGCGCCGGCTACCGCCTCTCCGCGCAACCGGCCTAATATCCGGTCTTTCCGTTCGCTCGCCCGAACCATGATGGCATTCTGGTGGCGTCGCCTGCCCGCCGTGGCGGGGTTGCTGCTGATCTTCCTGATCTTCCTGTCCATCTATGGCCTGGTCGTGGCCCTGGCGGTGACGCTGCTGGTCCTCGCCACCTACCTGGTACGCAACCTCATGCAGCTGGCCAACCTGGACCGCTGGCTGCGCGACCCGGCCGGCCCGGCGCCCAGCGGGGTGGGCGAGTGGGGCGACGTCTTCTACCTGCTCAACAAGCACCTGCGCGCCAGCCGCCACGGCCAGGACGTCGCCGTGGCCAGCATGGCGCAGATGCTGCAGGCCACCGCTTCACTGCCCGACGGAGTGGTCATACTCGACCGCCGCGACCGCATCGCCTGGCTCAACGACGCCGCCGAACGCTTCCTCGGCCTGTCGCGCGGGCGCGACATCGGCCAGTACGTCCACTACCTGGTCCGCAGCGCCCGCTTCGTGGAATGGCTGGGCCTGGGCGATTGCGCCCAGACCCTGCGCATGCGCGCGCCCAGCCAGCCCGACACCATGCTCAAGCTGGTCCTGGTGCCGCTCTCGGGCGACCAGCGCATGCTGATCTGCCACGACATCACCGAGCTGGAACGGGTCGACGCCATGCGGCGCGACTTCGTCGCCAACGTGTCGCACGAACTGCGCACCCCGATAACCGTGATCGCCGGCTTTCTGGAGGGCTACGCCGACATGGAACGGCCGTCGCCGGAACAGTTCGCCGGCCATGTCGGCCTGCTCTGCGAGCAGACCGACCGCATCCGCCACCTGCTCGACGACCTCCTGACCCTGGCGCGCCTGGAGAGCGACCAGGACCTGAAGAGTGAGGCCGTCGACGTGCCCGCCCTGGTCGAGGCGCTGGCCGGCGAGGCGCGCTCGCTGAGCCAGGGCCGGCATGCGATCGAGGTCGATCTGGCGACGCCAGCGCACCTCATCGGCAACGGCCAGGAACTGCACAGCGCCTTCGGCAACCTGGTCAGCAACGCCGTGCGCTACACCCCGGCCGGCGGCCGCGTCACCCTGCGCTGGGCGCTTACCGGCAACGGCGGCACCGAGTTCTCGGTGACCGACACCGGCGAGGGCATCGAGGCGCGGCACATCCCGCGCCTGACCGAGCGCTTCTACCGGGTCGACCGCGGCCGCTCGCGCGCCACCGGCGGCACCGGGCTGGGCCTGGCCATCGTCAAGCACGTCCTGCAACGGCACCAGGGCAGGTTGCGGATCGAGAGCGAGCCGGGCCGGGGCAGCACCTTCACTGCCGTGCTGCCGGCCGACCGGGTCATATCGGAGGCGGTCCCAGGCGCCGGGCCAGTGCCACCAGCAGGCGCGGCCTGAGGTCGGCCGGCGCAGCCGGCGGCGCACCAGAGTGCCTGGGCGCGGCCCAGATCGCGTCGGGGAAGTGGCGGTCGCCGGCGTGGCGCGGTATCACGTGCCAGTGCAGGTGCGGCACCATGTTGCCGAGGCTGGCCAGGTTGACCTTGTCGGGCCGGACCACCTCGCGCAACGCCGCCTCCACCGCGAACACCACGGTCATCAGGCGATGGCGGTCGTCCTCGGCGAGGTCGCTCATCTCCCTGACGTGCCTGTTCAGTATCACCCGGCAGAAGCCCGGATAATCGACGTCATCGACCAGGACCACGCGGCAGAGGCCGTCCCGCCAGAGGATGTCCTGGCCGGCCGTGCCGCACAGCGGGCAGTTGCTCACAGCAATATCTTCTCGACCATGTCGCCCTGGCTGACCTTGGCGACGTAGTCGGCCTGCCAGTTCGGGCCGAGCAGGTGGCGCGCCAGTTCGACCACGATGTAGTCGGCCCGGGTGCCTGCCTCGTCGCCGTAGCGCGACAGGCCCTGCAGGCAGGACGGGCAGGAGGTCAGCAGCCTGACCTCGGCGCCCGGGCTGGCCTGGCGCAGGTCGTCGGCGACCCGGCGGATCTCCTCCAACTTGCGGAACTTCACCTGGGTGGCGATGTCCGGCCGGTTGGCCGCGAAGGTGCCGGCCTCGCCGCAGCAGCGCTCCGACAGCCTGACGTCGGCGCCCAGCAGGGCCTTGGCGGTGGCGAGCGGGCTGCCCAGCTTCATCGGCGTGTGGCAGGGGTCGTGGTACATGTACTGCACCCCGCCGACGCCCTCCAGCCTGACGCCCTTCTCGGCCAGGTATTCATGGATGTCCATGAGCCGGCAGCCGGGGAATATCTTGCCGAATTCGTACTTCAGGAGCTGGTCCATGCAGGTGCCGCAGGACACCAGCACGGTCTTGATGTCGAGGTAATTCAGCGTGTTGGCGACGCGGTGGAACAGCACCCGGTTGGCGGTGGTGATGGCCTCGCCGCGCTCGCGGTCGCCGACGGCGATCTGCGGGTAGCCGCAGCACAGGTAGCCGGGCGGCAGCACGGTCTGGGCGCCGACCTCGTGCAGCATGGCCAGGGTGGCCAGCCCCACCTGGGAGAACAGGCGCTCGGAGCCGCAGCCGGGGAAGTAGAACACCGCCTCGGCGTCATCGTCACCGCCGCCCTTGCCGCGCAGCACCGGCACCACCTTGGCGTCCTCCAGGCCGAGCAGGGCGCGCGCGGTCTTGCTCGGCAGGCCGGCGGGCAGGGGCCGGTTGAGGAAGTGGATGACCTGCTCGGCTACCGGCGGCCGGCCCACCGTGGCGGGCGGGCGGCGCTTCTGGCCGCGCTCCAGGCCGAGCCGGTGGACCAGCTGGTAGCCCAGGCGCTGGCCGAAGTAGCCGAACTCGATGAGACCCTTGCGGATCAGCCGGATGGCACGCTCGTCGGTCGAGTTGAGGAACAGCTGGGCGGCACGGCTCATCAGGCGCGACTTCTTGCCGGCGCTGATCTTCAGCAGGTGGCGCATGGCCATGGAGACGTCGCCGAAGTCGATGTCCACCGGGCAGGGGTTGACGCACTTGTGGCAGACCGTGCAGTGGTCGGCGACGTCGTCGAACTCGTCGAAGTGCCTGAGCGAGACGCCGCGCCGGGTCTGTTCCTCGTACAGGAAGGCCTCGATCAGGAGCGAGGTGGCCAGTATCTTGTTGCGTGGGCTGTAGAGCAGGTTGGCGCGCGGCACGTGGGTGTTGCACACCGGCTTGCACTTGCCGCAGCGCAGGCAGTCCTTGATGGAATCGGCGATGGCGCCGATCTCCGACTGCTCCATGATCAGCGATTCCGCCTCCAGCAGGCTGAAGCTGGGCGTGTAGGCGTTCGAGAGGTCGCCGCCCGCGACCAGCTTGCCCTTGTTGAAGCGGCCGTGCGGATCGACCCGTTCCTTGTAGGCGGCGAAGGCCTGGAGGGCCGCCTCGGGCAGGTATTCCAGCTTGGTGATGCCGATGCCATGCTCGCCCGAGATCACCCCGCCGAGGTCGACCGCCAGCTTCATGATTCGTGCCACCGCCGCGTTGGCGGCCGCCAGCATGGCGTAGTCGTCGGAGTTGACCGGTATGTTGGTGTGCACGTTGCCGTCGCCGGCGTGCATGTGCAGGGCGACGAACACCCGGCTCTTCAGCACCCGCTTGTGGATGCGCTCGCAGGCGGCCAGGACCGGCTCGTACTCGCGCCCGGTGAACAGCTGGCGCAGTTCGGCGCGCACCTCGCGACGCCAGGAGATGCGGTCCTCGTGCAGTTGCACGGCGCGGAACACCGCCTCCTCGTCGAGGCGCTCGAGGCGATCGAGCCAGCGCGCCCGCACCCGCTCGATGAGCTCCAGGGCACGCGCCCGGCGCTCCTCGGTGAGCTGGGGGTCGGCGCTGACGTCGTCCTCCTGCTCGAACAGCGGCAACGGGCCCTTGAAGAAGGCCTCCAGTTCGGCCAGCAGGTCGAGCTTGTTGCCGATCGACAGCTCGATGTTGATGCGCTCGACGCCGTCGCTGTAGTCGGCCAGGCGGTCGAGCGGGATGACCACGTCCTCGTTGACCTTGAAGGCGTTGGTGTGGGCGGCGATGGCGGCGGTGCGGGCGCGGTCGAGCCAGAACTTCTTGCGCGCCTCGGGCGTGCTGGCGATGAAGCCCTCGCCGCCGATCGCATTGGCCAGGCCGACGATGTGGGCGGCGGCGGCATCGACCGCGGCCTCGTCATCGGCGGCCAGGTCGGCCAGCAGCACCATGTTGGGCCGGCCGCTGCGATTGGACTTGGTGGCATAGCCGACCGCCTTGATGTAGCGGGCGTCCAGGTGCTCCAGGCCGGCCAGCAGGCAGCCGCCCGGCTGGCCGTCCATGTGTTCCTTGATGCCGACGATGGCCGGCACGGCATTGTGTATCGCGCCGAAGAACTCCAGGCAGACGGTGCGGCTGTGCGCCGGCATGCGGTGCAGGATGAAGGTGGCCTGGGTGATCAGGCCGTCGCAGCCCTCCTTCTGCACTCCGGGCAGGCCGGCCAGGAACTTGTCGGTGACATCCTTGCCCAGGCCCAGCTTGCGGAAGGTGACGCCGGGGATTTCCAGCACCTCGGGCACGCCCTTGGACCTGCCGTCGGCGTGGAATCGGCGCAGCTCGAAGCGCACCGTCTCGACGTCGTGGATCTTGCCCAGGTTGTGGTCCAGGCGCGTGACCTCCAGCCAGTCGGCCTCCGGGGTGACCATCTTCCAGGAGGCCAGGTTGTCGAGCGCGGTGCCCCACAGCACGGCCTTCTTGCCGCCGGCGTTCATCGCCACGTTGCCGCCGATGCAGGAGGCGTCGGCCGAGGTGGGGTCGACCGCGAAGGCCAGGCCCTCGGCCTCGGCAGCCTCCATGACTCGGCGGGTGACCACACCGGCGCCGCAGCGGATCACCGGGGTCGGCGCGCCGTGGCCGGGCAGCACCGTCATCTCGATGGCCGACCGCCAGTCCAGCTTCTCGGTGTTGATCACCGCCGCCTTGGGCGTCAGCGGCACGGCGCCGCCGGTATAGCCGGTGCCGCCGCCGCGCGGGATGACGGTCAGGCCGGCCTCGATGCAGGACCTGACCAGGGCCGGGATCTCGTCCTCGCTGTCCGGATAGAGCACCACGAAGGGGTATTCGACCCGCCAGTCGGTGGCATCGGTGACGTGGGAGACCCTGGCGTAGCCATCGAAGGCGACGTTGTCGCGCCGGGTGACGCGGGCCAGGCGGCGCAGCAGGTCGGCGCGCAGGGCAGCGGTCTCGGCGAAACGGGCGGCGAAGGCATCGACCGCCTGGTGCGCCAGGGTGAGCAGGGCACCAACCTTCTCGTTGCCCTGGCGGCGGGCCTCGATATCCCGCAGGCGATGGCGCAGCGCCTCGATCAGCAGGTCGCGCCGCCGCGGGTTGGCGAGCAGGTCGTCTTCCAGGTAGGGGTTGCGCGACACCACCCAGATGTCGCCCAGTACCTCGAGCAGCATGCGCGCCGAGCGTCCGGTGCGGCGCTCGGCGCGCAGTTCCTCGATCAGCCTCCAGCCCTCCCGGCCGAGCAGACGCAGGGCGATCTCGCGGTCGGAGAAGGAGGTGTAGTTGTAGGGGATTTCGCGGATACGTTCGCTGGACATGAGGCGCGTCCGAAGTTTGCAAGTGCGGATTTTATCGCACACTGCATGATTTATGACCCCGCCATCGGCCGGGTAAATGGTCTATTCGCTGGCCGATGGGTCTAAAATGCGCGCGTCTACTTCATCAGCCAGAGCCATGATCGGCTTGCTCATCATCGCCCACGGCAGTCTGGGCGAAAGTCTCATACAGTGCGCCACCTATGTGCTCGGCAAGCGTCCGGAAGGACTGCGTGCCGTGGACCTAATGGCCTACCCGGACTCCGACGCCATGCTGGAGGTCGCCCGCCGCCAGATCGACGAGTTGCTCCAGGGCAGCGACGGTGTCCTGGTCCTGGCCGACGTCTACGGCGCCACCCCGTGCAACACGGTGTGCAAGCTGCTGCGGCCGGGCCGCGTCGAGGCCGTCGCCGGGGTCAACGTGCCGATGCTGCTCAAGGTGCTCAACTATCGCGCGGAGCCGCTCAACCTGCTCGCCGACCGGGCCGCCGGCGGTGGCCAGGCGGGTACCTTCCACATCCGCTTCGACCACTGCGATGCTTGAACGCGAGGTCGCAATCATCAACAAGCTGGGACTGCACGCGCGCGCCTCGGCCAAGCTGACCCAGGTCGCCGCCGGCTTCCAGTCCGAGGTCTGGCTGTCGCGCAACGGCCGCCGGGTCAACGGCAAGAGCATCATGGGCGTCATGATGCTGGCGGCGGCCCGGGGCACCACCATCAGGATCGACGTCGAGGGGCCGGACGAGGCTGCGGCCATGCAGGCCCTGGTCGACCTGATCGCCGACCGCTTCGGGGAGGGCGAGTGACCTTCACCCTGCACGGCATCGGCATCTCCGGCGGCTTCGCCATCGGTCGCGCCCAGCTCTATTCGCACGACCGCCTGGAGGCGCCCCACTATGTACTGCGCCCGGAGGACCTGGACGCCGAGGTGGCGCGCTTCGACGCCGCCATCGAGGAGGTGCGCTCGGAATGCGAACAACTGCGCGAGCACATACCGGAGGGGGCGCCGAGCGAACTGGCCGCCTTCCTCGACCTGCACCGGCTGATCCTGCAGGACACCATGCTGTCGCAGGTACCCAAGGACCTGATGCGCGCCACCGTCTGCAACGCCGAGTGGGCCCTGGCGCAGCAGACCGAGGCCCTGCTGGCCCAGTTCGACAGCATCGAGGACGCCTACCTGCGCGAGCGCCGCCAGGACATCAAGCAGGTCGCCGACAAGGTGCTCAAGGCCCTGCTCGGCCATCCCGGCCAGGCCCCCGTCAGGCTGGCCGAGGAGCCCACCGTGCTGGTCGCCCACGACCTGTCACCGTCCGACATGGTGCTGTTCAAGCGCAGCACCTACGCCGGCTTCATCACCGACCTGGGCGGCGCCACCTCGCACAGCGCCATCCTGGCGCGCAGCCTGAACCTCCCCTCGGTGATGGCCCTGCACAACGCCCGCACCCTGATCCAGGAGGGCGACCTGATCATCGTCGACGGCAACGCCGGCGTGGTGATCGTCGACCCGGACGCGGCGATCCTGGAAGAATACCGGCTGCGCCAGAACGAATGGCGCCTGGAGCAGCAGAAGCTCAAGCGCCTGAAGAGCAGCCCGTCTGCCACCCTGGACGGGGTGGCGGTGGAACTACTGGCCAACATCGACCAGCCGGAGGACGTCCGCGAGGCGGTGCAGGAGAATGCCGCCGGCATCGGCCTGTTCCGCAGCGAGTTCCTGTTCATGAACCGCGCCGACCTGCCCTCCGAGGACGAGCAGTTCGAGGCTTACCGCAAGGTGGTCAAGGCCATGAAGGGCAAGCCGGTGGTGATCCGCACCCTCGACATCGGCGCCGACAAGTCGGCCGCCTGGCTGCACGCCGAGAGCGTCAACCCGGCCCTGGGCCTGCGGGCGATCCGTCTCAGCCTGGCCGAACCACCGCTCTTCCTCACCCAGGCGCGTGCCATCCTGCGCGCCGGCCGCCTCGGCCCGGTACGCCTGCTGATCCCCATGCTGGCCAGCCTGGCCGAGCTCGACCAGGTGCTGGAACTGCTCGACGCCGCGCGCGCCAGCCTGGATCGCGACGGCCAGCCCTACGGCAAGGACATCCTGGTCGGCGGCATGATCGAGGTACCGGCCGCGGCCCTGGCGGCAGAGTGGTTCGCGCGCAAGCTCGACTTCCTGTCCATCGGCACCAACGACCTGATCCAGTACACCCTGGCCATCGACCGCACCGACGACACCGTCGCCCACCTGTACGACCCCCTGCACCCGGCGGTGATCCAGCTCATCGCGCGCACGCTCAAGGTCGGCCAGCGCCTCGGGCGGCCGGTCTCGGTGTGCGGCGAGATGGCCGGCGACCCGCGCCTGACCCGGCTGCTGCTTGGCCTCGGCCTGCGCAGCTTCTCCATGCACCCGGCCCACCTGATGGCGGTCAAGCAGCAGGTCATGCACAGCCACGTCACTAGCCTGGTGCCCCTGGCGGCCAGGCTGGCGCGCGCCGGGCGACCCGAGCGTGTGCAGGCCTGCCTGGCGCGGATCAACGCCTGATCGGAACGCTCAGGCGCCGGCAAGCAGACGCTGAAGCTCACCGCTCTGGTACATCTCGCGCATGATGTCGGCGCCGCCGACCAGTTGGCCCCGCACATACAGTTGCGGGAAGGTCGGCCAGCTGGCGTACTGCTTGACCCCCTCGCGCAGAGCCTCGTCGGCCAGCACGTTGACCGCATGGAAGTCGGTGACGCCGCAGGCCTGCAGCACCTTCACTGCGGTGGCCGAAAAACCGCACTGCGGGAACTGCGGCGTGCCCTTCATGTACAGCACAACCGGGTGGCCGGTGACCTGCTGGTGGATCAGTTCCTGGGTATTCATGGGCAGCTTCCTCATTATGTCCGACAAATAGGGTCGGGTATTGTAGCCTTGCCTTGATCGATATCAATGTTTTGCTAAAAGCCCTATTGACATTACGGAATATAATTCATACATTCCGGTCTGAAATGTGTGTTTGGCCGCGACTGCGTGGCGGCGAAGCGCGTTTCATGTCGTATCCTGCCTTGGTGCTCGAGCCATCTGGCATCGGGGCAGGGATTGTTGGTCGCGCGCCTGCACCGGCGCGACTGACATCCTCCTCCTCTCTTCA
>JAQVJE010000208.1 GCA_028695325.1 Gallionellaceae bacterium | reverse complement strand
TGCGGGATCACCACGTAGCCGCGCAGGTCGCCTGAGACCAGCTGGTCGGCCACTTCGCGCCGGTCATGGGCGAAGTGGGCATCCAGGAACTTTGTGCCGGCAAAGGCCGCCGCAAGCTCCTGCGCTGCAGCGCCGGGCGACTCCAGCACCACGCCGACGCGGACATCCTTCGCATCCAGCGACACCGCATAGGCGAACAGCAGCAGCAACACCACCGGCAGCACGAACGCGATCAGCAGCGTCGAGGGGTCGCGCAGCGCCTGGTAGCTTTCCTTGGTGACCAGGGCGATCAAGCGCCGCAGATCAAAATGGCGCAGGTCGGTCTGCTGTGGTCCATTCCCGTCCTTGTGCTTTGTGGTGCCGTTCATGTGGCGGCCTCCAGCTCGCGGTCCGCCGACTCCACCAGGTGAATGAAGGCGTCCTCCATCGTCGGGTCGGGTCGTTCGGGGCTGACCGCCGAACGTTTGAGCGCGTCGGGCGTATCCAGCGCAATCAGTTGCGCACGCGAGAGCATGGCCACGCGGTCGCAGTATTCGGCCTCGTCCATGAAGTGGGTGGTGACCATGATGGTCACGCCCTTGCGGGCCAGTCCGTTGATGTGGGTCCAGAATTCGCGCCGGGTGATCGGGTCCACGCCCGAAGTGGGTTCATCTAGGAACAGCACGGGCGGCCGGTGCATCAGCGAACAAGCCAATGCCAGGCGCTGCTTGTGGCCCAGCGGCAGGGAATCGGGCGTGGCGGACAGCCAGTCGCCCAGATCGAAGGTTTCGATCATCTCGGCAATGCGCTCGCGCCGGGTGTTGCCTTCCAGTCCGTAGACGCCGGCCGAGAATTCCAGGTTCTGCTGCACCGAGAGCAGGCCGTAGAGCGAAAACTTCTGCGCCATGTAGCCGAGCCGGCTCTTGGCTGCGCCGGTGGCGCGGCGCAGATCATGGCCCACCACATGCGCTTCGCCAGCAGTTGGTTTCAACAGGCCGCACAACATCTTGAAGGTGGTGGACTTGCCGGCGCCGTTAGGGCCGAGCAGGCCGAAGATTTCGCCCTTTTGCACCTCGAAGCTGACGTTGTCGGTGGCGGTGAACTCGCCGAAGCGCTTGGTGAGGTTTCGGCACGACACGGCAATGTCGGAACCCAGCTCAACCGGCGGCAGACGCTCGGCCAGCGTCGAAGTGCCGCCGGGGCCGCCACCGAGCAGATCGATGAAGGCGTCTTCGAAGCGCGCGGGCACCTGCGCCAGCTCCACTCGCGCCTGATCGGACAGGGCCTGGAGCTGCTCCGCTTGAGCGCCCTCGCGCAACACCACGCGCACGCCGGCGCCCTGGATCACGCCATCGCTCACGCTGGGCAGGTCGAGTGCCTGGGTCAGGACCGCTCGGCGCTCGGCACCGACGTCTTCCAGACGGAAACTGCGGCCTTCGAGCTGCGCGGTCAGCTCCTGCGGCGGGCCATCGAACAGGAGCTGCCCTTGGTTCAGCAGCAGCACGCTCTCGCAGCGCTCGGCTTCGTCGAGATAGGCGGTGGACCAGACCACGGCCATGCCTTCATCGGTCAGCGCCTGCACCATGCGCCACAAGTCCTGGCGGCTGACCGGGTCGACACCCACGCCCGGCTCGTCCAGCAGCAGCACCTTCGGCCGCGCCATGAGCGCACAGGCAAGGCCCAGCTTCTGCTTCATGCCGCCGGAGAGCTTGCCGGCCAGGCGTTTGGTGAAGGGTCCGAGCCGCGTGAAGTCCAGCAGCTCGGCAAACAGATCGGCGTTGCGGTCCGCATCCATGCCGCGCAACTGCGCATACAGGCGCATGTTCTCCATCACCGACAGGTCTTCGTACAGGCCAAAGCGTTGCGGCATGTAGCCACTGGCGACATGAATGGCGTCGTTGTCCTTGACCACGTCATAGCCTGCCAAGGTGACGTGGCCGGCGTTCGGCACCAGGAGGCCGGTCAGAATCCGCATCAGCGTCGTCTTGCCGGCGCCGTCGGGGCCGACCAGACCCGTCAGCCGTCCATAGTGGATGCGCGCGCTCAAGCCCCGCAGCGCCTTTACGTCGCCGAAATGCTTGTCCACGTCTTCGATGACGATGGCAGCGTCTTCGCCCGCACCCGCAGGCACGGCGGCGATAGCAGGGCTTGCCTGCATTTCAACGCTCCCCCGCCGGGATACGGGTGCCGGCTTTCGCATCGACCTCGATCGTCACCGGCATGCCCTGGCGCAAGGCACTGTCGCTGTCGGCTTCGTCGATGACGATGCGCAGGCGGTAGACCAGATCCGTGCGCAAATCCGTCGTCTCCACCGTCTTGGGGGTGAACTCGGCGCGCGGCGAGATGAAGCCGATCTGGCCGCGATAGACCTTCTCTGATGAATCGCTTTTGACGCGCACCACAGTACCGGGCGCGATGCGCCCCAAGTCCGACTCGCCCACGTAGGCGCGCACGTAAACCGGCTTGTCCAGGCTCAGGCTGTAGACCGCGCTCTGGCTTGCGACCATGCTGCCGGGCTCCCGCACTCGTGCGATGACGGTGCCGCTACTGGGCGCCATCAACTCGGTGTCCGCCAAGGCTGTCGTGGCTTGCGCTGCGGCAGCCTGTGCGGCCGCAAGGCGAGCTTCTGCCGCGGCGATGTCTTCCTTGCGAAAACCTTCGGATGCTTGCGACAGGGCCGCCTTGGCCGCTTCGACGCCAGCGGCTGCCTGGTCGCGCGCCGTGCGGGCTGCATCGACCGTGCGCTGGCTGCTGGCGCCCGATGCCAGCAGGCCACTCTGGCGCTGGAAATTGCGCTCGGTCTCGGTGGCGAGCGCCTGGGCCTGCCTGAGGGCTTCGCGCGCCTGGGTGATTTCCTGCGGTCGCAGGCCGCGGCGCAGCTTGGCCAGTTCCGCCTGCGCCACCTGCACCTGGGCCTGTGCTGCCGCAAGTGCTTCCCGATAGGGTTGCGCGTCAAGCGCCGCCAGGCGCGCGCCCGCGCTGACGGCATCGCCCTCATCGAAAGCCATTTGCATCACGCGCCCGGGCTGACGGAAGGCCAGTTGCACCTCGCGGATGTCGACGTTGCCGTAGAGGCGCAATGCATCTTGTTGTCCATGGTCGCGCGACAACCAGAACGCCAGTGCGCCGCCAAGAGCGAGCACGACGACGGCGATCACGACCCAACGGGTTTTCTTGAAGAGGAGGTTTGGAGTTTTCATCGATGGGTTTCCGCTGGATAAAGGTGCTCAGTGCTCGCGTGCGACCGGCGCATTCGCCGCTGACCGGCGCCAGGCGATGGCCGCTATGCCAGCCCACACCAACGTGCGCAGCGTCATGGCGACCACCGTGCGTCGCTCCCAGGCGCCACCCAGAGCCACATGCACTCCGAAAGCGAGGAACACGAGTGCGGTCGCCACCGTGATGACAATCGCCAACCACGCGGCCCAGCGCCGGCGCATCCACAAGCCGACGCCGGCGACGATGTAGGCGAACCCGGCCAGAAAATTGAACCAGAGCACGAAGGGCACATAGTGGCCGGCGGCTTGGCGCGCCGCGCCGTCGACAAACAGAACGGCGCCGCCCTCCCGAAGAGTGAGCAG
>JAQVJE010000207.1 GCA_028695325.1 Gallionellaceae bacterium | reverse complement strand
CAGGTTGTACAGCCCTGGATCGGCGCGCTGGATGATCAAGGCGGGCAGCGACGCCACGGCAGCGGTGGCGTTCTGGATCACCGAGGACATGATGGCCTGGAAGCCGTTGGTGATGCCGTTCAACTGGTTCTGCAGCGTGGTGGTGATGCTCATGTCGCCACAGATCAGGTTGCTGTTCCAGCCGACGCCAACACCGATGGAGTGCATGTTGGCCGCACCGCTCATGGACACCGCGCGGCCGCCCCCAATGCTGTAGAGCACGTCGTCGCCGATCACGCTGCCTTGATGCTGGACGCCGTACTCGTTGACGCTGGTCTGCGCCCCGGCGCTGGAGTAGCTCAGTGCTGCGACAACGGCCAATGCGGCGTACAGAAATCGACGGGCGCTCGAAAATGGAGTCGTCATGGCACCGGGTCTCACAGGAAATCGACGCTGCCGAGGAACACCTGGCCGCGGCGCTGGCAGCAGCTATAGGGGCGCCACAATGCCCAGGCGTAGTCGCCCTGCCGGGCCTGCACCTTGGCATTGCCGTGGGGGAATACCGCGCAACTGCTGGACAGCGTGGGGGTCAGCTCCTGCCACTTGCCCGTGGCGGCATCGGTTTCCATCAGGGCACCGGCCGGCCAGTAGCCATCGCGCGAACTGGCGAGCAGCGGTTGGTAGACGTGGATCTGGTTGCGGCGCGTCACGATGTCACCCGCGCGCTGGGCGACCACGGCTGCGGCCTTGTGGTCATCCACCTGGTGCAGGAAGCCGCCACGCGGATAGACGTTGCCCCAGAGATTCATGGCCGTGCGCGTGCCGATCTCGCGCCGGCCGGGAATCAGTGCTTCCGGATACAGCGCCTCGGGGATGTTGTAGCGCCATGCCAGCGTGTCGAGCGTGCTCAGCAGATAGGGCATGAAGGCGGTGCCGGCGCCCTCGCAGGTGTAGCCGGACGCGCTGGCGAACTGGCTGAACACATGGCCACCGGGATGGCCGATGACGTCGGCGTTCTTGAACTTCGCCAGGTTGTTCTCGTGATCCTCGTTGGTGGTGCCGTCGCCGCCGGCCTTCGCGGTCGGGTTCGGCAGGCTCATCGCCCGCACCTCGACCCAAGGGTTCTCGCCGGTGTTCGAGTAGCTCGACACCACGGCATCCGGGATGTAGTGGCGCACCTTGACCGAGGTGCGCACGGTGCATCCCGTCCAGGTGCAATAGAGCCAGTAGCAGATGCCGGTGACGCGGTACTCCAGGCAATCCGGCGACAGGGTGGAGGCCACGATGGTGGCGGTGTTCAGTGCAAAGGACGATGCGGAACACCCCAGCAACAGCGCTGCGGTGGCCAACCGCTGGCGCCGGGATGGCGCGAACGGACGCCTCGTCATGGCTGCGTCCTCCGGTATTGGTCGATGCGTGCTACCGCACGGGCCACGTCCGTCTCGCCATAGAGCACGTATCGGCGATCCACCACGATGGCCGGAACCTTGAGGACGCCAAGGCTCCAGGCGTCGGCAATGCCCTGGTAGGCGGTGCCGATCCTTCGCTGCAGGTCTGTACCGCCCAGCTTCAGGCGTTGCTGGACGATGGCGCTGGCGCGCTCAGGATCGGTGGGCAGGTTGTCGGCCAGCTCCGCTTCGAGCACCGCGGCCGCGTCCAGGATGAGGTGTCGGTCAGCCTGGCCATGGACCGGATGATGCGAGTCGGTAACGACCCATACTTCCGCCGCGGCGGCGCGGGTGGCCAATGCCAGGATGGCAATGCCCGAAGCAAACCATGCTGAGCGAGCGCGAGCGGCATGAGGAACAGCGCGAGAGTCCATGGGACAACACCGGAGGGAAGCCAATCCGGTGACAGTCGAACCGAAATCCGGCTTCGACACGACAAACAAACCGGAGACCGCCTCGCCCCGTTTTCGCCATCCCTGTCCGCCCCGACTCGCTGATCGGACCTGCGCGCTTGCCAGAAGCTGACTGTGTGCAGTGGATGGGTATGGGCCGATCCGGCCCCGTGGCCCAAGCTGTTCACATCGGGCGCCGATGTGGCTTGATTGCTGACCGAGATTGATATCGGCGATGATAACGACCACGCATTTGGCTTTTGCGACTTGGGCCTGGGGCGCCGGAAGTCGGCTGCGTCAGTCTCGGCGAACTGGCGACGGTGCTCGGCGGGCTGGGGCTGCTGATCGAACGCGACCTGTCGTTCCGTGCCGAGAAGCGATTGCGTACCTATGCGCACGATGTGCGGCTGGCCAGGCGGATCGTTGACTCACTCGGCCCTTGGATCACCGCAAGGTGCTCCTGTCCACTACATTGAATCAGTGCAACGCCTTTTCGCCCGGGCGCAGCGTCAAGACACGCACACCGCTCGCAGTGACGGCAACGGTATGCTCGAACTGAGCCGACAGTTGCCCGTCGCGCGTGACGACCGTCCAGCCGTCGTCCTCAGTTCGAACGGCACGCCGTCCTTGGTTCACCATCGGCTCGATGGTGAACACCATCCCTTCCCGTAGCGCCAGACCCGTTCGCGGTTTACCCCAGTGCAGCACTTGCGGCTCCTCGTGCATTTCACGGCCGATGCCGTGGCCGCAGTATTCCCTGACGATCGAATAGCCATTCCTGCGGGCATGCCGCTCGATGGCGTGGCCCACGTCGCCGAGCGTAGCGCCCGGGCGGACGGCCTGGATGCCTTTCCACATCGCTTCATAAGCCACTTGCACGAGTCGCCGCGCCGGCTGTGACACCTCGCCGACCAGGTAGGTCTTGCTGGAATCGGCGATGTAGCCGCTCTTTTCCAGCGTGATGTCGAAATTGACGATGTCCCCGTCCTGCAGAATGTCCTCGGCGGAAGGAACGCCGTGGCAGACCACATGGTTGCGGGAGGCGTTGAGCGCGTAGGCGTACCCGTATTGCCCTTTGCTGGCCGGGCGTGCGTTGAGTTCATGGACGATGAGGTCATCGACCAGATCGTTGACCTGCATCGTGGACATGCCGATCAGGTTCAATCGGTCAAGATGGCCGAACACCTGAGCCAACAGCCGGCCCGACTCGGCCATCAGCGCGATTTCTTCTGGGCGCTTGGTCATGCCGACCCCATCTTGATGGGGTGCGCCACAACGCCCGCGGCCCGCAGTTCACGAGCAACGATATCGTTGAAACTCTGTGTCGGGTTCATTTCGCAGAGCATGCCGATCCTGATCCAGAAGGCCGCCTGCGCATTGATCGACCGGCACGACACCGCGCTTGCCTTGCGCAATTGGTCATGCAGATCGTCGTCGATGTTCACGATACCCATGTGTTTTGGACTATATGAAACATATATGAATCATATAGTCCGCCTGGCTATGGCGCAAGTGAGCCGATGATGTGACCAAAGACTGGAGCATTGATGTCTGGGCGTTTCCGGCCAAGAAACATGGCTGGTCGCGCTATCGTGCTATCCATCAACCCCCTGCCGGGTTTCGCCCCTGTCGGGCTTCCATCGTTCCCTCGCTTCGCTCGGCTAACGCCTTCGGCCCGGCTTCCTAGATCCGGGGCTGGGTGCTTCGGTTGCCGTGTAGCCAGCGCTGAGGGAAGGCCGTTGCCATGTCCAGCCGTCTC
>JAQVJE010000206.1 GCA_028695325.1 Gallionellaceae bacterium | reverse complement strand
TGCTGGGTGCGCTGCTCGATGCCGCGCAGCGCCAACAGGATCAGCAGTACGCCGCCCGCTGCAAGGCGATGGGTGACGCCCTGCTCAATCAGCAAGCGAACGAAAACCGCCATTCGGCGGCAGCACAGACGCAGGGGTAAGACGCGATGACAACTTACAAGATCGACACCGCCACGCGAGGCGGTAAAGCATGGTTCAACCGCTGGATCATTCAGCGCATGGCACTGTTCGGCCTGTTCGGCTGGCTGGGTGTCACGCTGTCCAGCATCTGGTGGTTCTTCCCGTGGCAGTGGGGCACGCTTTTCTCTGGCGGGCGGTTTGCCTATGCATTCTGGTGGTCGGTTCCGCTTGCGGTCGTCGGCGGCTATCTGGCCGTCTATGCACAGCTCAAACTGCAAGGGCGCAGCGAACGCCAAGAGGCTGAACAAGCCGCCGCAGCGAACGCGAAAACGCCCGAAGAGGAAGCCATCGAACGGGCCGAATACCTGGCTGCACGCCGGGCCGGTTTCACTGGCTTGGAGATTGGCACCAGCACGGGCGAACTGCTGGAGCGCCGGGGCCACAAAGGCGGCCTGCCCAGCGGCACGCCGGTTGTGCTCTCGCCCGAGGATTGCGCGAAAAACATCATCGCGTTCGGCGGTATCGGCAGCGGCAAGACAAGCCGCTTTATCAACCCGCTGATGCTGCAATTGATGGAGCAGAACGCGGGTGCGCTGATCTTCGATATCAAAACCGATTTTCAGCGCGAGGTGGCCGCCATCACGGCCCATGTCGGGCGCGATTACAAGCTGGTCGGCGATGGCGGAATGACCCTCAACCTGCTGCGCGGAACCACGCCGGAACTCGCCGCCTCGTTCTTGAAAAGCTGCTTTCTGGCGCAGGGCACGGGCGATAGCCAAATTTGGGCCGATCTGGCGACTGAACACTGCCGCAACTGCCTGACGCTGCTCAAGCTCACAGACGGCGATTACTCGCTGGCTGGCCTGTATGAGATTGCCGTTGACGCCAAAGCGCGGAAGGCGCTGATCGATCAGGCCGAAGCGGCATTTGATGCAATGAGCGAGCGTGACCGGCGTCTGCAATTGGCAGTCTCGCGGTACTTCACGACATGGGACGGGTACGACGAACGCCAGAAGAGCAGCGTCATGGTGAACGTCAATTCGGTGCTCTCGCCGTTCAGCCACCCCGATTTGGTGGATGCGTTCAGCGGCGGCAGCGAGCAGGGCGAGGCCGACTTGACGGAACTCATCAACGCTGGCGACGTGTTCCTCGTCAATTTGCCGATGACCAAATACGGCAAAGAGGGTGCGCGTTACGCCTACCTCCTGATCAAGCTCCGTTTCTACAACATGATGCGCGAGCGCCGCACAAAACCGGAATGGAACCAAGTCAGGCCCGTGGCGTTCGTCTGCGATGAATTCCAGTCGATTGTGTGTGCCGTCGATGTCGATTTTTGGGACAAGTCGCGCTCATCCAAGACCATCGGCATCGTGTCCATGCAGGGCGTCGCCTCGTTGATTCAGGCGCTCAACGGCAATCAGAAAACCGCCGATGCCGTGCTCCAGAACTTCCGTCAGCGGGTGATTTTCCGGACTGAGGATGAAGTCACCTTGCGTCATGTGCAGCACCTGCTCGGCCAGATCGACGTGGTACTGACCAGCACAGGCGACAGCTACAGCGAATCGCAAAGCTGGACGGGCCTCGGCATGGGTGGCCGTCAAGGCACCTACTCGCAATCGACCAGCGAAAGCGAAAACGCCTCCATGACGAGACAAGACCTGTTCAGCGCAAACGACATGCGGGCGCTGTCGGCGGACTACTGCCTGCTGATCGGCAACATCGGGGATCGGGCAGCCGACGAAGTGCTGCAAGTCGCCCCGCTCTACATCAACTAAGGGGCAAGTC
Organism: Gallionellaceae bacterium; assembly: GCA_028695325.1. Lineage (GTDB taxonomy): Bacteria > Pseudomonadota > Gammaproteobacteria > Burkholderiales > Thiobacillaceae > Parasulfuritortus. The sequence continues at coordinate 1,707 of JAQVJE010000206.1, read as the reverse complement.
ATGGCTTGGCAAAAGTACGCAACACAACACGTTCCCGAGTGGCTTTCCGTCCGCATGACGGGTCTGCGGGAGTCCATCGAACACATCGGCTTCTTCGCCGTTTCCGGGCTGATTGCCGGGCTGCTCTATGGCTCGGTGATCGGCTGGATCAAGTACGACGATCTGAACGCTGATCGGATTTTCCGGGCACGGATGGCAGAACAGGCCGAGATCAACAAGCAAGCCGAAAACCGCATGTGCAGGGAAATGCCGGGGCACTTCATGTGCGGCGACAACGAGCGGCGGATTTGCACAGGGAACCCAAACGATGCCCGCTGCAAAGACTACCGCGAATGCACAACCGGCCCCGGCCTGAAACAAGGCTGGCCGAAGTGCGCGAAATACAAGGACTGGTGAGGCACGGGCAGCAGACCCATAACAGCCTCAATCGAAAGGTAAAGACACTGTTTTTAATCTTAAATTGGAGTAAATAAACATGAAAAAGCTACTTTTCCCAGTTCTGGCCGCTGCACTGATGACTGGCTGCGCTGGCCTCCCCATCCCCACCGACAAAGCGACGTTCCAGAGCGTGGCCGACAAGGTGCAGGGCATCCGCGATTTCGAGGCCGACGGGCCGGGCGTGCGCGTCCAGTGGGCGCAGTCGCCCCAGCATTTGCTCGCCATCCGTGACGGCAGCGCCCGCTACACGCACGCGGTGTTCGAGTTCCGCCCGGCCAAGGGCGACCCCTTCACTGAGCGCGTGGCGCTCGGCGATTACGCGGATCGCTCGGCCCACTATGCCGTCCTGCACCTGCGCACCATCGGCCAGCACGATCTCAACGGCCAGACCTGCGCGGCCCTGAAAGCGTGCCTGTACCTGCTCCCCGGCGAGTATCAGGTGCGCGTGGTGATGTTTGATGGCAAAGCCCCGAAGGCTCACGTCCGGGTGGGCACGGTCAAGGTCGATACCGACCGGGTGGTGGCCCAGCAGGAACCGGAAGCCAAGCGCGGATAACTCAACAAGGGCGGCCATCGGCCGCCCTGCTCACATGGAGGGCTGAACATGGACACACTGCATCAACTGGCCTTTGCCGCCACCGCGTATGCCGTCCCGGCAGCCTTCTTTGCCGCCGTGGGCGCTGGCATGATCTACGGCATCATCCGGCCCGCTGCGCTCTCTCTATAGCGGCGGCTGCAATGGCCGCCGCTTCGTTGTCGGCGGCCTCTCTCGCCCACCATGCAGGCCGGGCGGCTGCGGATGACAGCGCCCCCACGGCCCACAATGCAAGCTCCTGATCGCCCAGGTTGGCCGCCTGCACGAATACCGCGCCAAGCTGCCGCAGTTCATCGTGCAAGGCTTGAAACTCGGCGGCGGTCGGCATCACTCGCCCCCCTTCGTTTTCGGCGTCTTGCCTGCGGCCTTCTCGGCGGCCTCGGCCTTTTCCTGCTGGCGTTGCAGCGCCTCAAGCTGTCCGGCCAGCCGGGCGGCCTGCTCGCGGGCCTCGGCGGCCGCCTTGCGGGCGTCGTCGCGCTCGGCCTGAGCCTGCCGGGTTTCCTGCGCTGCTGCTGCGCGGGCCTCGGTGTGCTGCTGTGCGGCTTTCTCGGCTTGCTGCTCGATCTGCTCGGCGCGGGCCTCGGCACGGCTGGCCCGGTCGGCGGCGGCTTCCAGCTTGGCAGCCAGCACGGCGGCCTGCTGTTCGGCGGCTGTGCGGCCCTGCTGGGCGTCGG
>JAQVJE010000205.1 GCA_028695325.1 Gallionellaceae bacterium | reverse complement strand
CCTCGCGCTCCCGCTTGGCCTTCAGCTCGGCCTCCTGGATGGCGCGCAGCTCGGCGTGGCGCTGGGCCTCAGCCTTGCGCAATTTGAGTTCGTGCTCGCCGATGACAGGCGCCGCCGGCTTGATGGGCGCCGCCTCGGTGGCTGCATCCTCCTCGGCCGCCGCGACCGGCTCGGGTGCCGGCGCCTCATCCACAGCGGGCGCCTCCGCGACCGGCATCTCTTCCGCCGGCGCCGACTCGGCCACCTCGACCGGCACCGCTTCCACCGGCACCGCTTCGGCCAGCATCGCTTCGGCCGGCACCGTTTCGGCCGGCACCGTTTCGGCGATCTCGATCGGGGCATCTTCCAACGGCGCGACCTCCTCGGCCGCCGCGACCGGCGCCTCACGCTTGACCAGGACGCGCTTCTTGCGCACCTCGACCTGGATGGTACGCGCCTTGCCGCTGCTGTCGGCGGTCTTGATCTCGGAGGTCTGCTTGCGGGTCAGGGTGATCTTGGTCTTGGGCGCCTTGGCACCGTGCTTGTCACGCAGGTAGTCCAGCAGGCGAGCCTTGTCCTGGTCGGACAGGGCATCCGTGGTTCCGCTCACCGACACGCCGGCGGCCTGCAACTGTTCCACCAGCAGCGCCGGGGCGACTTTCAGTTCATTGGCAAATTGTTCGACGTTCATCTAACCCTCTATCTATCCCGCGCTCAGGCAAACCAAGGCGCGCGCGCCGCCATGATCAGGGCCTGGGCCCGGTCCTCGGCCAGGCCGGTGAGTTCCACCAGCTCGTCGACGGCCAGGTCGGCCAGATCCTCGGCCGAGTGCACTCCCTTGGCGGACAGCTCGGCCGCCAGGCCGGCATCCATGCCCTCGACGCTCATCAGGTCGGTGGCCTGCTTCTCCACCGTCTCTTCCTTGGCGATCGCCTCGGTCAGCAGGGCATCGCGGGCACGGGCGCGCAGCTCGTTGACTGTATCCTCGTCGAACACCTCGATCTCGAGCATCTCGGCGAGCGGCACGTAGGCCACCTCCTCCAGGGTGGAGAAGCCCTCCTCCACCAGCACGTCGGCGACATCCTGGTCGATGTCCAGCCGCTCCATGAACAACTGGCGGATGGTGACGACCTCGGACTCCTTCTTCTCATCGGCCTCGGCCTCGGTCATGATGTTGAGGGTCCAGCCGGTCAGCTCGGAGGCCAGGCGCACGTTCTGGCCGCCACGGCCAATGGCGTTGGCGAGCTGGCTCTCGTCCACCACCACGTCCATGCTGTGCTTTTCCTCGTCCACCACGATGCTGGTGACCTCGGCCGGAGCCAGGGCGTTGATCACGAACTGGGCCGGCTCGGGCGACCACAGGACGATGTCGACCCGCTCGCCGTTCAACTCGTTGGTCACCGCGGTAACGCGGGTGCCACGCACGCCAATGCAGGAGCCCTGCGGATCGACGCGCGGGTCGTTGGACTTCACGGCGATCTTGGCACGCAGGCCGGGATCCCGGGCGGCGGCCCGGATCTCGATCAGGCCCTCGGCCACCTCGGGCACTTCCAGGGCGAACAGGTGCTTGATGAATTCCGGCGCGGTGCGCGACAGGATCAGCTGCGGGCCGCGGCCGCCGCGCTCGACGCGCAGGAGGCAGGCGCGCACGCGGTCGCCGACACGCAGGTTTTCCTTCTGGATCATCTGGTCGCGCGCCAGCAGGCCTTCGATGCGGCCCGACTCGACGATGGCGTTGCCGCGCTCCATGCGCTTGATGGCACCAGTGACCAGGGACTCGTTGCGGGCCAGGAAGTCATTCAGGATCTGCTCGCGCTCGGCGTCGCGGATCTTCTGCAGGATCACCTGCTTGGCGGCCTGGGCGCCGATGCGGCCGAAGTCGACCGCCTCGGTAGGTTCCTCGATGTACTGGCCGACCTCGATGTCGGGATCGATCTCGCGCGCCTCGAACAGCAGGTACTGGCGATCGGGCGCCTCCAGACCAGCCTCGTCGGGCAGCACCTCCCAGCGCCGGAAGGCCTCGTACTCGCCGCTCTTGCGGTCGATCGTCACGCGGATCTCGGCATCCTCGCTGAAGCGCTTCTTGGTGGCATGGGCGAGGGCCGACTCCAGGGCACCGAACACCACCTCGGGGTCGACGTTCTTCTCGCGCGCCAGCGCATCGACCAACAACAGTACTTCCCGACTCATCGCATCCTCCGGGGCAAATCCATCAAATATTCGGTACCAGACGGGCCGAGTCGATATCGGCCAGCGGGATCGCCACGATCCCCGCATCCGTCTCCAGGTTCAACACGCCATCGGCGACGCCGGCCAGGCGACCGACGAACTTCTTGCGCCCCGACTCGGTGGGCACGCGCAGCTTGATCTGCGCCTGTTCGCCGGCGAAACGGACGAAGTCGGCCGCCTTGACCAGGGGCCGGTCCAGGCCGGGCGACGATACCTCCAGGCGGCTGTAGTCGACGTTCTCGACCATGAACAGGCGGGTCAGCTGGTTGCTGACCTTGACACAATCCTCCACGCCGACGCCGTCCGGCTTGTCGATATAGACGCGCAGCAGGCCGCGCCCCACCCGCTCGGTGGCGACCAGCTCGTACCCCATGCCCGCCAGGGTGGGCTCGATCAAGGTTTGCAGTTCCATAGCCTCAGAAACAAAAAATGGGCGCAACGCCCATCAAAAATCTTTTGAATTGTAACAGGTTTTCGGGGGGAATAAACAGCCTGGAGAATGGAGCCCGCAGTGGCCTGGTGCCCGGGACCGGACTCGAACCGGTACGCCCGAAGGCGAGGGATTTTAAGTCCCTTGCGTCTACCCGTTTCGCCACCCGGGCGGGTCGGCAAGGCTGTCTGGAGGCGCGTGCCGGAGTCGAACCGACCTACACGGATTTGCAATCCGGTGCATAACCGCTTTGCTAACGCGCCGCGATAAATCCAACTTACTGCAAGGACGCCGACTATGCGACCCTGAAAGTGAAAGGGGAAAGCCGGTCAGGCTTTCCCCAGTTGTTTTGGAGCGGGAGACGAGTCTCGAACTCGCGACCTCAACCTTGGCAAGGTTGCGCTCTACCAACTGAGCTACTCCCGCTTCGAGGCTGCGCATTTTAGCTATGGTATTTTTTCTGTCAATAAATTCTTTGTGATTTTTTCGAAAGGACCCACCGTGACCGAACATGACCTGCGCCGCGCCGTCGCCGAGACCTCCCGCCTGACCGTGACCGAGCACCTCAACCGCGGCAGTTCCGGCAACGTCAGCGCCCGGCATGGTGATGGCCTGCTGATCACGCCGTCCGGCCTGCCTTCGGCCGCAGTCCGTCCCGAGCAGGTGGTGAGGATGGCCATGGACGGCCGCCACGACGGCCGGTTGCCGCCATCGAGCGAATGGCGCATCCACCGCGACATCTACCAGGCCCATCCGGAGGCGGGGGCCGTGGTGCACGTGCATTCTCCGTTCGCGGTTTCGCTGGCCTGCCTGCGTCGCGCCATTCCGCCCTTCCACTACATGGTGGCAGTGGCCGGCGGCAAGGACATACGCTGCGCCGGCTACGCCGTCTTCGGCAGCCAGGCCCTGTCCGACCAGGTACTGGCCGCCCTGGATGGCCGGCGCGCCTGCCTGATGGCCAACCATGGCCTGGTCG
>JAQVJE010000047.1:4914-15852 GCA_028695325.1 Gallionellaceae bacterium | reverse complement strand
CCGCCTGGACCGCCTGCCGGAACGCTACGCCATCCTGGAGCTCAGCGCCGACCTGCGCCAGCGCCAGCAGGCCCTGTTTGCCGCCGAGGCGCCCGAGCTGCTCGACCGGGTGGCCTGGCTGGACACCCTGCCCGAGCGCATCCGCGGCCTGGTCGTCGGCAACGAGGTGCTCGACGCCCTGCCGGTCCACCTGGTGCGCTGGCAGGACGGCCGGATGTACGAGCGCGGCGTCGCCCTGGCCGGCGACGGCTTCGCCTGGCAGGACCGGCTACTGGAAACGGGGCCGCTCCAGGCGGCGGCGGATGCCCTGCCGGTGTCCGGCGACGACTACCTCAGCGAGGTCTGCCTGGCCGCGCCGGCCCTCGTCCGTAGCCTGGCCGAGCGGCTGGAGCAGGGCATGCTGCTGTTCCTCGACTACGGCTTCCCGCGCGCCGAGTACTACCACCCCGACCGTCGCCGAGGCACCCTGATGTGCCACTATCGCCACCGTGCCTACGACGACCCCTTCTATCTGCCCGGCCTCGCCGACATCACCGCCCACGTCGACTTCACCCTGATCGCCGACGCCGCTCTGGCGGCCGGCCTGGACGTGCTCGGCTATACCGGCCAGGCCCATTTTCTCGTCAACTGCGGCCTGCTGGAGCGTCTGGCCGAGTTGGAACCCGGCACCACCGCCTACCTGCGCGAGGCCGCCCGGGTGCAGAAGCTCATCCAGCCCACCGAGATGGGTGAGCTGTTCAAGGCCATCGCCCTGACCAGGGGCGACCTGCCGCCGTCCCTCGGCTTCGGCCGCGGTGACCGCCGCCACGCCCTCTGACCCGGCAGCGCATACGCCAAACGATATAGAACCTATGGCGAATATCGCCATGGGAAGGTTGTGTGTAGATTTTTCGTGCCCCGCTGGGGCACAACCCATAAAAAACAGGAGGTCAAGATGAAAAATCTGTTCGCAGCCATCGTACTGGCCATGTCCATGGCCATTCCCGCTTATGCAGCGGTCAACCTGAACACTGCCACCCAGGCCGAGCTGGAGGCGGTGAAGGGCATCGGCCCGAGCAAGGCCAAGGCCATCATCGCCTACCGGGAGAAGAACGGCGGCTTCAAGAGCGTCGATGAACTGGCCAATGTCAAGGGCTTCGGCAAGGCCAGCGTGGAGAAGCTGAAGGGCGAGTTCGAGGTGCCAGCCGGCAAGTGACGGCCCGGGGTGGCGTCTGCCGCCACCCCGTCAGCTGCGCCTCTCATCCCATATCACCGGACGTCCAGTCTCCGTTTGTCGCCGCCGGTTACCCATCCGTCGACTCGTCATTGATTTGCACCGCCAGCCACGTCGATCATGCAATTGCGCATGGAGGGCGATGAGATGACAAGACCACGGGGCGGGGTAAACGGATATACGCTGATCGAACTGGCGATCGTGGTGGCGGTGGTCGGCATACTCGCCGCCATCGCCATCCCGGCCTACCAGGATTACGTCACCCGCGCGCGGCGGGCCGAGGCGCAGTCCTACATGCTCGACCTGGCCCTGCGCGAGGAGAAGCACCGGGCCAACAACACCACCTATGTCGATCACGATGCCCTGCCGGGCGGGGTCGCGAACACGGCCCATTACACTTTCACGATCGCGGTTCCCAATGCCAACGCGTATACGATCACCGCGACGGCGCAGGACAGCCAGGCGACACGGGACGCCGGATGCACGCCCATGACGCTCGACCAGAGCGGCACCAAGGGTGCGCCGTCGGCTGGGTGCTGGAAATCCTGATCCCGGATGCCAATCATGACCCGCCAGCATGGCTTCACGCTCGTCGAACTGATGGTCACCGTCATCGTGGCGGCGATCCTACTTGCCGTCGCCCTGCCGTCGTTCCTCGATACGATAGACCGGACGCGAGTCGCCGGGGCGGCCGACAACCTGCTCGCCGACCTGCGCTATGCCCAGGCCGCGGCGATGAAGACCAATGCGCCCGTGACCGTGACGTTCACCGCGGGAGCAAACTGGCAATACGTTCTGGCTACCACGCCGGCCAAGGTGGCCGCGGCGGCAGACTATCGTGGTACGGCCCTGGCGGTCGGCGCGGCGGTCGCCGCTGCCGCCAACCAGATGACGTTCATGCCGCGCCGCAACACCATCGTACCGGCGCCGGCCGAGTCGCCGGCGCGGCTGGTGACCATCACCTCCGCGCGGGGCCGGGCATTGGGCCTGGAAGTGACCCCGGAGTCGGCGATGCGCCTGTGCACGACCACGGCCGTGACCGGCTACCCGCCATGCAACTAGAGGAACGAACCATGCGCCAGAAGGGTTTCAGCCTGGTGGAAATGATGGTTACCCTGGCGTTGGGCCTGATCATCATGGGTGCCGCCATGGGTGTTTACATCGGGGTGTTCGCGGGCAACAGCAGTCAGATGAAGATGGCCAGGCTGAATGGTGACCTGCGTATCGCGATGATGCAGGTCACCCGCGACATGCGGCGGGCTGCCTATCACAACTGGAGCTTGGCGGAACTGACCGTGGCGGAGCCCGATTTTCTCAGCAGCCCGCAGGCATGGCCGGACATCGCGGTGGACACGGCGGTGATCAGATACGACGAGAATGCCAACGGCGTCGCCGATGCGGCAGAGGTCTTTTCCTTCCGCCATCATGATTCGGACGGCGATGGCAGCGGCGACACGATACAGGAGCGCATCGGGGCGGGGGTCTGGAGCAACCTCACCGATCCGGCCGTGATCCGCATCACCGAATTCGCCATTGCCGACCATTCGCCCGGCGCGGTGAACCCGCCCGGGGCCCTGGCGGCGGTCACCGTGCCTGTCTACACGGTCGCCATCGCGGGGGAATTGGTCGGCGACGCCAGTGTGAGCCGGTCGATGCGGGAAACCGTACGCATCCGCAACCCGGTCGTCGTGGCCAATCCATAGGTGAAGACATGCAAGCCATGAAGATGCAGCGCGGGTACTCAAGGCCGTCGGGCGCAGCGGCAGCCAGACAGACGGGCTATGCCACTCTGGGCATCGGCCTGGTCCTGTTGTTCGTGCTCAGTCTGGGGACGATATACCTGTCGAGGAGTGGCATAGTCGACCTGCGCTCATCGGCCGACAAGACACGCTATGGCGAGGCATTGGCTGCCGCGGAAGAGCGCCTGGAGATCGGCATCGCCTGGATGACGGTGCAAGCGAACCGTGACTCGCTGACCCCGGCCGCCTGGGCACTGTGCACCGACGGCACGATCAAGGCCGCGCTGCCGGGCGGCGTGACCTCGGCAACATGGGATGGCGCATTTGGCGATGTCGACGGCGACGCCGCCGACGACTGGCGTTGCCAGTGCCGCCAGGCCAGCACGGCAGGGGGTGCGGTGAGTCCGTGTACCGCCGAAGCGGTCTACTTGGCCACGCCGGTGGCGAATCCCGGTTCGCTGTATTTCGTGGTGGCGGGCGGCCATTCCGCGGACGGCAGCGCCAGCGTGGTGGTCAAGCAGGGACTGAACTTCTTCAAGGTGCTGTTCCCGGGAGCCGAGAATGGCCCGCCGCCGCTCATGGGCGCCGGCAACGTGCCGCTCAACGGCACCTTCAACGTGGTCGCCAACCCGAACGGCGGCGGACGCGGCGTGCCGGTCAGCCTCTGGAGCAAGTCCGTCGTCGACGACCCGCAGGGGAGCGCCAAGACCTGCCACGCCGAGGACTTCAACGGTGGCTGCAGCAACCCGCTCAGCAAGAAAGACGTCAAGGGGGTGGACATCATCGATGGCGATACCACGAATTTCCCCCCCGATATGTTCGAATACGTGTTCGGCGTGGGTTCGGCGAACTACAACCTGATCAAGTCGCAGGCCACGGTGCTGCCCGACTGCTCGACGCTGGGGCCGGGTTCATCGGGTTTCGTATGGGTGACCGGCGACTGCACGATACCGTCCAATACTACATACGGGTCGCGCGCCAACCCGCTGCTGCTGGTGGTCGAGAGCGCCGATTTCAGGATGAACGCCAATTCGACCTACTACGGCCTCATCTTTGCCTTCGATCCCAACGGCAACGCCGGGAGCATGACCATGAACGGCGGCGCGACGCTCAGGGGGGCGATCCTGTCCAACGATGCCGTGGAAATGGGCGTCAACATCAATGGCACCTTCAACCTGATCTACGACGTGCCGACGATGAATGCCATCATCGATCCCCCGGACGCCTTTCTGAAACTCATCGCCAGGATGCCCGGCAGTTGGGCGGACTACCTATAGCATGCGACGGGCAGGAGACGCGATCATGAAACACAATACTCGCTCGAACCTGCGACAGGCCGGCTGGCATCGCGGGGCCGGTCTGGTCGAGATTCTGGTGTTGCTTTTCGTCATGGGCGTCGGCATGTTGGCCATGGCCAAGATGCATACCGTGCTCATCCGCGATGGCGGCACCGCCAACAATCGCGCCGTCGCGACCTCCCTGGCGTTGGAAAAGCTGGATGACCTGCGCGGTTTCAAATGGATAAACGCCGGCCAGGCGGCGGCGAACGGCGACAACTGTGTCGACGACGCCATATTCTGCTTCGACGAGATCGCCGAGGATTCGGGCGGCTTCATAGCGGCCGGCGACACCGTGGTCGGCAACACCAGCTTCAATATCGCCTGGACGTGCACACTGGGCGATACCGGCGCCGACTGCACCAATCCGAGTGACAGCAGCACCTTCAAGCGCGTGACGGTGACCGTGGCCTGGACGGACCAGAACGGCGGCCACAGCGTCGCGCTGGCGTCGGCCATCGCCAAGGACGATTCGCTGGCCACGGCGTTCTTCGGCGGCGGTGACCCGGGCATGGCGCCGTCGTACGGCCCCCGTGTCCCCTACAGTCCCGGGACGGCTCCCGACATCGTCGCCGTACCCATCGTGCAGGGCCAGGTCAACAAGGAAACCAGCAAGCCATTGCCCGACGTGGTGTCGGTCGGGCGCAGCGTGGCGACCTCTTTCGAGACGGTGACCTATGAACTCGGCAGCCCGGATTACAAGCAGGTGCTGGACGATTACGTGACCGTCAGCTGCGTGTGCAAATTCAATGCCGCCGACAGCGACGGCAATCCGGCTTCGTATTTCCATTGGGACGCCAAGTCGAAGTCGCTCAAGATCAAGTATCCCGGCGACGCCGACATGGTCAGCGCGCGCCGCGGCGTACCGGCGGTGAACGGGCAGCACGGCCTGTGCAGCAAGTGCTGCCGGGACCACCACGACGTGGCTGGCAACACCAATACCGCCCTGTATGACACCGCGCGTCCGACCGAGGACTACACGGCAGCGGGCGACCACAAGCATTATTACTATGCCAATGGGCTCATACCGCCCCTGCCGCCGTTGCCGGTCGGCATCGGCCTGAACGAGGTCACCCCGGCTGCCAATGCGCCGTATCTGGAGTCTTGCCGCTTCCTGCGCGTGGATGGCTTCTACCGCCTGATGCAGGACTGGCAGGCCAAGGACCTCGTCGTCATGCCCAGGGACAACTACCTGACCAACCCGTCCACCCTGGCCGCCTACCAGGCCTATGTGCGCAACGTGGCGCGCTACCACGCCCGGACGGACTGTACGGAGGCGGGCGGCACGGGCTGTACCGGCATCAGCCAGGCTGCGCCGCCCAGCAAGTCCGAACTGGTGAACCGCAACATCACCGGTGCCATACTGCTCAGGCAGCTGCTGTCGCGGGCGATCTATATCGACCGCATCTATGGCAAGGATGCGCCGCGCACTCTGGACGGTACCTACTATACGGAACTGGCGACCCGCATCGCCGCCAACCAGTCTGACGCCAGCCAGTCCTGGCTCGACATGGTGCCGTTCAACGAGGTCAACACCACCCTGCTGACCAGCTGGTGGTCGAGCAACCCGACCAGTGTGATCGTGCTCAACATGCCCATCTCGGACATCATCTCGTCGATCGCCGACTATTACGGCGTCTACAGCCGCGGCCTGGCGACGGTATTGCTCACCGGCAACGCCGACGTGCATGCGGTGCTGCTGCCCGGCACCAGCGGGCTGACCGGCGGCGCCACCCAGGCCACCTACCTGCTCACGCGCGATTACCACGCCACGCCGCCGTTCAACGATAAGGGATTGCTGAACGGCATCCCCTACGACAGCGAGATCGGCATCGACCGCCACGACCACAGCACCGACCTGCGCCTGAGCGATCACATCAACATCTCGACGATCACCACTCCCGGCCTCACCGGCACCATCCGCCTGGGCAACGCCAACGCAGCTGGCTATTTCGGCCAGGTCGCCGTCGAGGCACAGCCGATGATCGAGGTATGCGCTCTGCTTGTGCCTTGCGTATATTTAGAGACTGGCAGCCCAATACCCTGCACCATCAGCGGCGAGGGCAACGTGCGGGGCTTCTACTGCGAGGTGCCGCCCCTGTTCATCGGCAAGGTGAAGATCAGCCAGGCCACCGGCACCGGCGCCTTCTTCGACCATGGCACGGACGGCCTCTACGACACTGAGAAGAACAATGGCTTCCAGGCCGAGTCGTCCCTGCTGCTCGATGTGGTCGGAGCGGCCGATGCCGGCGTGTTCTGGCTGTTCTCGCCCAGCGCCGAAGTGCGCGGCAGTGTGTCGTGCAGCAGCGACGACGTCTGTAACCAGATCCAGGCCACCACCAGTGCCGGCACCGTCTGCACCATCGCCGGTGGCACGGTGACCTGTCCGGTCGCCTTGAGCGGCGGCAGCCACACCTGGACCGGTACCGTGACACTCGCCAACAAGCCGGGCTTCAGCAACTACCTGAGCGCCACCGCGTCGACCTGCAGCGCCGCCAGCGGCAGCGCGGCCAAGACCACGCCCTCGCTGACCGCCGGCCCCACCGACATGCCCTCTGCGCTGACCTTCTGCGCCACCGCCGGTACCGCCCTCGCTCCCTGCACGCTGGGCGCGACCACGGTGCAGAGCGGCGAGTCGCTGACCGCCTATTCGTCCGCAGCCATAGACTGGCCGGGGACCTGTCCGCAGATTGCCCAGACGCGCTACTGCACCGATGGCCTGTTGAGCGGGAGCTATGCCTATGACACCTGCAACCAGGTGCAGGTGGCGCCGGCGCCGGCCTGGGCCTGGTACATGCCGGAATTGCCCACCCATCCAAAATACCTGGACTGGAATGCCATTCCGGGCGCCAGCGCGTACAAGGTCTATACCTGCACGACCCCCAACAAGAACAGCCTGACGCCGTGCGTGCCCGCCTCGACACCGTCGGCGACGGTGGCGACCACGTCGTACAGTCCAGCGCCTGGGCACAAGGCCACGATCTGCACCTATGTCAGGGCGACGGCGGGCGGCGGCGACAGCGAGGCCAGCGGCACGTTCTGCATCTACCAGAAGTTGCTCATCTATACCTATTCGCCTTGAGCGGCGTGGTGCCGCCGCCAATTGCGGCACCACGTTGCCTTGGGCGTGAATGTATCGACGGGAGGAGATTCGACCGGACAGCCGCGCGATCGCCGCGGCCCGCTACAGCCCACAAGGCGGCGTGGCAGGCCGGGCGCGGAGTGTCCATGGCAGATCGATAATGCCGGTCGAACCAGGGAGTCTGTATCGGGGACCCCTTAGGGATCGACCAGGCAGGAAACGGGAGGGTGGTCATGGCAGGGTTTATGCCAGCCAGGCGGGCCATGGGCTGCGCCGGCCTGACGTTGCTCGAGTTGCTAGTGGTGATGGCCGTGCTGTCGGTGCTGTTGGCCACGTCGGCGCCTTTGCTGTCTGAGATGGTGCACGCCGGTCGGCTGCGCGGCGCGGTCGACAACCTGCAGGCCCAGCTGCGCTTCGCCATGGCCGAGTCGGTCAAGCGCAACCGCGTGGTGTCCGTCACCTTCAAGCTCGCCGCCGACGGCCAGGGCTGGTGCTATGGCCTCAGCGAGGACGCGGCCTGCGACTGCCTGGTGTCAGCTTCCTGCACGTATGACAACGTCGAGCGCGTGGTGCGCAGCACCGACTACCCCGGTGTCACGGCGGCCCTGGCGGTGGCACAGGGCCGCTTTGCCTTCCAGCCACGGCGCAACACCGTGACGGCGGGCAGCGTTACCTTCACCGCTGCGAGCGGGCGGGCGCTGCGCGCCGTGGTGAGCGGCTACGGCCGCCTGCGCAGTTGCGTGCCGACGGGCGCCGCCCCCCTGCCGGGCTATCCGGCCTGCTGAGCCTGTCGATGCCTGATGCGCGGCCGGCGCCAGGCGGTGATAATGGGACGGTCGATGCAGCCAGGGGTGTCCATGCTCAAGACGGTCGAGGTCAGTTTGCCCGATTTCCGCAATTTGGGCGTCGTGCTGCGTGCCCTCGTCGTCGTCGAGGGCCTGGCCTTCCTGATCCTGCTGGCCAGCGAGGCGGGCCCCGCCGAGGCGTTGGCAGTCTTCATCGGGGCGGGCGTGCTGCGCGAGCCGGTCCTGCTGCTGGTGCTGGCCGCGCTCTATGTCCTGTCGCCCCGTCTCAGGCGTCTGCCCTATCCATACGGGGTGGCTGCGGTGCTGACGGTCGCCGGCGTGACCGGCTGGCTGGGACACCACGCCTATGGCCACTGGCTCGCCCTCGACCTCAAGACGGGCGACCTGCATGCCGGCCTGGTCGCCGCCCTGGCGGCGTGGGGAGCACTGGTCTATTTCAACTGGCGCCACCGCGTGCTTTCGCCTGCCCTCGCCGAGGCCCGCCTGATCGCGCTGCAGGCGCGCATCCGCCCGCATTTTCTGTTCAACAGCCTGAACACTGCCCTGGGCCTCTTGCGCGACGAACCGGCGCGCGCCGAGCGGGTATTGGAGAACTTGGCCGAGCTGTATCGTGCCCTGCTGTCGGAGGCAGGGGCGCTGGTGCCGCTGGAGCGCGAGGTCGAGCTGGCGCGCGCCTATGTCGAGATCGAGGCCATGCGCCTGGGCGAGCGCCTGCGGGTGACCTGGCAGTGTGACGATGACGCCCTCGACGCCCTGGTGCCGCCGCTCATCCTGCAGCCCCTGCTGGAGAACGCCGTCTACCACGGCGTGCAGCCGGCCGAGGCGGGCGGAGAGGTAACGGTGGCGATCGCCCTCGACGGAGATCGCCTTGACCTGGAGGTGCGTAACCCGTGCACCGCCACCGTGCCGCCCCGGCCCGGCAACCGCATGGCTCTGGACAACATACGCGAGCGCCTGGACTTGCATTTCGATGCCGAGGCGGAGATGCGCGCGGGGCCGGTCGACGGCGAGTTCGTGGTGCGGATCAGGATGCCCTGCCGCCATGGCTGAGCCGCTCCGGGTTTTTCTGGTCGACGACGAGGCGCCGGCGCGTGCCCGTTTGCGCGCTCTCCTGGCCGACTGCGCCATGACGCTGCCCAATGAGGTAGTGGGCGAGGCGGACAGCGGTCTGGCTGCTCTCGCCGGCCTGGCCGGAGCAGCGGCCGACGTGGTGCTGCTGGACATCCGCATGCCGGGCATGGACGGCATCGAGGTGGCGCGCCAGCTGGCCGAGCGGGCGTCGGCGCCAGCGGTGGTTTTCGTCACCGCCTACGACGCCCATGCCGTGTCGGCCTTCGAGGTGAGCGCTCGCGACTACCTGCTGAAACCGGTGCGGCGCGACCGCCTGCTGGAGGCGCTGCGCCGCGTCGCCCCGCCGGCGGCGCGGCCGGAGGTGGAACGTTTCGTGGCGGTGAACGACCGCGGCCGCGTGCTGCGGGTGCCGCTCGACGAGGTGCTCTACCTGCGCGCCGAGCTGAAATACGTCACCCTGCGCACGCGGGAGCGCGAGTACGTCCTCGACGAGCCGCTGGCCAGGCTGGAGGAGGCATTCGTGGACGACCTGCTGCGCATCCACCGCAACTGCCTGGTCAACCGCCGCCACCTGGTCGGCTTCGAGTTGCGCCACGATGGGGAGGAGGCGCGCTGGGTGGCCCTGCTTGACGACTGGCCCGAGGTGCTGCCGGTGTCGCGCCGCCAGGCCCACGTGGTGCGGGACTTCCGCGCCCCAGGTACGGATTGAGCCAGCCCGCATAACGTATTAACATCGCGGAAAATTTTCAGGAGATGGAAGATGAACCCGTTTAGCGCCTATAACCTGCCCATCACCCTGGTGGTCGCTCTGATCGTATGGGCCTGGTTCAGCCTGTTCTCCACGCTGATCGCCTCGCTGTTCTGAGGTCAGCGTCGCTGCCGCGCTGGCGGGAGCCCAGCTGAATCCACGCACTGGATGCCCGCCTCCGCGGGGGTGGCGGTGCAAAAAAACCCGGCAGTGCCGGGTTTTTTCATGTCAGGCGGTCAGCGTCGCCTTCATCTTCTGCAAGGCCTTGGCCTCGATCTGGCGCACCCGCTCGGCCGAGATGCCGTATTCGGCGGCCAGTTCGTGCAGGGTGGCGGGGTCGTCCTCGTTCAGCCAGCGCGCCTCGACGATGTGGCGGCTGCGCGGGTCCAGGCTGGCCAGGGCGTGGCTGAGGCCATGGCTGGCCAGGCGGTCGCGCTCGCCGCGTGCGATGCGGTCGGTCGGGTCGCTGTCCGGCGCAGCCAGGTAGGCGATGGGGGCGAAGCCGTCCTCGTCGTCGGCGTCGGCCTCCAGGGCGATGTCCTGGCCGTACAGGCGGACCTCCATCTCCCTGACGTCGCTCTCATTGACGTTGAGGGTGCGAGCCATCTCACTGACCTCCGCCTCGCCGAGGGCGCCGCTACCCTGCTTCATGCTGCGCAGGTTGAAGAACAGCTTGCGCTGGGCCTTGGTGGTGGCCACCTTGACCAGGCGCCAGTTCTTCAGGATGAACTCGTGGATCTCGGCCTTGATCCAGTGCACGGCGAAGGAGACCAGGCGCACGCCGCGCTCGGGATCGTAGCGCTTGACCGCCTTCATGAGGCCGATGTTGCCTTCCTGGATGAGGTCGGCGTGAGGCAGGCCGTAGCCCAGGTAGCCGCGCGCGATGGCGACCACCAGGCGCAGGTGCGACAGGACCAGCTTGCGGGCGGCCTCGATGTCGTT
>JAQVJE010000047.1:1538-4814 GCA_028695325.1 Gallionellaceae bacterium | reverse complement strand
TAAGACTGTCATCACCTTGTCGTTGAGGGTCTGCTCCGCAGCGGCTACGGACCTTCACATTACCCAAGAGCGGACTCTCGCGCCGACAGCCGTTTGCCAAGCTGGTGGCACCGGCGCCCAAGCCCTGCTCGGTAACGCGGTCCCGATCATGATCGCAGGCACTAGTTCGCTTAAGCCGCTCATGCCATGGACCCCAAGGTTCTCCGGAACCGGACCAGCGACACGCCAAACAGACTCGCCCCGATCACGACCAGGCTAGCGAACTGGAACCAGACTACTTCAAGGCCGGCACCGCGATACAGGATGGCCTGAGAAAGGGAGACGAAGTGTGTGGTAGGCGCCACCTGCATGATGTAACGCACTGTATCGGGCATGCTCTCCTGTGGTGTCATGCCGCCGGAGAGAATCTGCAGGGGAAGCAGCGTCATCATCATCAGCAGGCCGAACTGCGGCATGGTGCGGGCGAGGGTGCCGAGGAAGATGCCCATCGAGGTGGTGGCGAACAAGTGTAGCGTGGTACCGAACAGGAACAGGGCGATCGAACCTTCGATCGGCACCGCGAGCATCCCCTGGGTGACGACTTTCAGGGCGAAGGCAGACGAAGCCAACACCACCAGGCCCATGGCCCAGACCTTGCCGCTCATGATCTCGAACGGGGTCACCGGCATCACCAGCAGATGCTCCACCGTGCCATGCTCGCGCTCGCGGATCAGCGCGGCACCGGTGAGGATGATGGAGAGCATGGTAATGCGGTTGACCAACTCCATCACGGCACCGAACCAGCTTTGGTTGAGCTCGGGGTTGAAGCGCGCGCGCAACTGCAATTCCACCGGCAGGACGGTTTCGGCGCGGTGGCGCCGCACGAAATCGTTGATTTCGCCGCTGACGATGGCCTGGATGTAGCCGCTGCCGGTGAAGGCCTGGCTCATCCGGGTGGCATCCACGTTGAGTTGCAGTGTGGGGGTACGTCCGGCGAGTACATCGCGCTCGAATCCGGCGGGGATGTGAAGGGCGAAGGTGTCGAGTCCGGCGTCCATGCGCGCATCCATTTGAGCCGGGGTGATCAGGATCGGCGGCAGGAAGTAGGGCGGATACATTGCATCGATGATGCGCGCCGACAGTTGCGACCGGTCCTCGTCGACGATGGCAATGGGCGCCTTGTGCAATGTCTCCGGCATCGCCGTGGCGGCGGTGTAGATGGACAGACTGAAGGCCCAGACGATCAGTACCAGCATGATGGGATCGCGCAGCAGACTGCGCAGCTCCTTGACGCCGAGATGGAAGATGTTGTGCGCCGCCCGCATCGTCACCGCTCCTGTTTCTTGAGCAAAAGCGCACCGAGGCCGATAAGCACCGGCACGGCGATTAGCAGGGGAATGAAAGAAGCCTGCAGATCGGCGAAGCCGAGCGCCTTGGAGAAGGTGCCGCGGGCGATGGTGATGAAGTGGGTGGTGGGGTAGAGTTCGCCGATGACGCGCCCGACGCCCTCCAGCGAGGTGACCGGATTGATGAGGCCCGAGAAGGTCACTGCGGGCAGCATGGTGAGCAGGGCGGTGCCGAATAGCGCGGCGATCTGGCTCTTCACGAAGGTCGACACCAGCAGGCCGAAGGCGGTGGCGGCGGTGACATAGAGCAGGGCAGCGGCGCCCAGGGTGACGAAGCTGCCTGTGAGGGGCACGCCGAAGCCATAGATGGCCAGCAGCGTCAGCAACAGAAAGCTCGCCATCGCCAGCACGATATAAGGGAGCTGCTTGCCAAGCAGGAACTCCAGCCGGGTCACCGGGGTGACGTAGAGGTTGACGATGGAGCCCAGCTCCTTTTCCCGCACCACGGCGAGGGCGGCAAGGATGGCCGGGATCAAGATCAGCAGCAGCGGGATCACCGCCGGCACCATCGCCGGCAGGCTGCTCACGTCCGGGTTGTAGCGAAAGCGTGTTTCGATGCCCACCAGCCCCGCATTGGCCGCCTCGCCGTAGACCTCGCGAGCCTTGGTGGCGAGCCAGTGCTGGTGCATCCCCTGCACGTAGCCGCGTACCGTCTCGGCGCGGGAGGGCATGGCCCCGTCGATCCAGGCGCCGATCTCGACCCCGTTGCCGCGGGCGAGGTCGCGGGCAAAGCCAGGCGGGATCTCGATCGCCAGGCTGATTTCGCCCGCGCGCAGGCGTCGATCCATGTCGCTATGGCCCTGCAGCGGCGGGTGCTCCTCGAAGTAGCGCGAGCCGGCGAGGTTGAGGGTGTAGTCGCGGCTCAGCGTGGTCTGGTCGTGGTCGAGTACGGCGAAGCTGAGGTCTTCCACGTCCATGCTGATGCCATAACCCAGCACCACCATGAGCAAGGCACTGCCCAGCGCTGCCATGGTGAGGCGGATGGGATCGCGCAGCAACTCCAACGCCTCGCGCCGGCTGTAGCTGAACAGGCGGCGCAGGCTGAACCTGCTGCGGTTTACCGCGGCGGCCTCGTCCGCTTGGCCCGGCAGCGATGTCGGTTGTGGCGCGGCCGGTTCGCGGCTGCTGTCCACCACTTCCTCCAGATGGCTGATAAAGGCCGCTTCGAGCGTCTTGGCCCCGCGCGCCGCCGTGATGGCCGCGGGGGTGTCGCTCACCAGCACCTTGCCCGCATGCATCAGCGCGATGCGGTCGCAGCGTTCAGCCTCGTTCATGAAGTGGGTGGAGATGAAGATGGTGACGTTGTCGCGGCGCGCCAGGTCGAGCATGATGCGCCAGAAGTTGTCGCGTGCCACCGGGTCGACGCCCGAGGTGGGCTCGTCGAGGATCAGCATCTCTGGACCGTGGATCATCGCCACGGCAAGAGAGAGGCGCTGGCGCTCGCCCAGGGGCAGCGCATCGGGCAGGGTATCCATGATCGGCAGCAGATCGAAGCGCTCGGCCATCTCCTGCACCCGTGCCTCGATCCGTGCGGAAGGTAGGCCGAACAGTCGCGCGTGCAGCACCAGGTTCTGCCTCACCGTCAGTTCGGTGTAGAGCGAGAAGGACTGAGTCATGTAGCCGACTCGGCGTCGGGTGTCGATGTCATGTGGATTCACAGGGCGGCCGAACAGCCAGGCCGTGCCCTCGCTGGCGGGCAGCAGGCCGGTGAGCATCTTCATGGTGGTGGTCTTGCCGCAGCCGTTGGAGCCGATGAAGCCGAAGATCTCGCCGCGGCGGATGCAGAAGCTGACCTGATCGACAGCGGTGAAGTTGCCGAATCGCATGGTGAGGTCCCGCGCCTCGATGGCCACCTCCGCGTCGGTGCCCGCCGGGTGGGGGGCGATCTCCA
>JAQVJE010000047.1:0-1438 GCA_028695325.1 Gallionellaceae bacterium | reverse complement strand
GGGCACACCGCGCGCCGATGGCGCGCGTCAGCCATGTCGCCGCCCAGAACCTCGATGCGGCCGCGCTGGATGGCGCGGGTGCCGGCGACTAGGGCGAACAGACTGGACTTGCCAACTCCATCGGGGCCGAGGACACCGACCATGCAGCCGGCGGGGAGGTCGAGGGTGACCGAATCCAGCGCGCGTACCTTGCCGTAGGCGTGATCGACCCCACTCAGGCGGGCCACAGGTGCCGCGGCCGGCGATGCGATCACGTCGCCGGCTTCGCTCATTGCGGCAGCTTCACTTGGAGCCGCTCGGGCCAGTCGGCGTCGGGGGCGCTCCGCACGTAGGCGACGCCGGGCAGGCCCGTTTTTACCTGGAGAATGTGTTTCTTGAGCAGATCAGGCGGAAGCTGGGCGCGCACGCGGAACATCAGCTTTTCGCGCTCGCTTGCCGTCTCCACCGTCTTCGGCGTGAACTGCGCGACGTCGGCGACGAAGGACACGCTCGCCGGAATCACATACTGGGGCGCGGCATCGAGCACGATACGCACCTCGGTACCGAGCGCCACGCGCCCCGCCACCGCGGTCGGCAGGAAGAAGGTCATGTAGACGTCAGTGAGGTCGACCAGGTTCAGCACCCGCCCGCCTGCGGCGACTACTTCCCCCGGCCGCGCGACGATATATTGCACCCGGCCGTCGCGCGGCGACTTCAGCGCCGTATCGTCGATGTCAACCTGGATGCGTTCGATGCTGGCTTGCGCAGCTGCGGCGGAAGACTCGGCGCCCACCAACTGGGAACGGGCGCTCGCAATCGCCGACTCCATGGCGGCGGCCTGGGCACGCGCAGCAGCAAGGGCAGCGCTGGCGCTCTCGACCCGTGCCCGCTCGTCTTCCACCGCCTGGGGCGAGAGGAAGCCCTTGTCGGCGAGCGCCATCGAACGCGCCAGATGCGAGCTGGCGGCCTTGCGTTCCACCTCGCACTGCGCCACCACCGCCTGGGCTGCGGCGCGGTCGCTTTGGCGCTGCACTATCTGGCTGTTTGCGGTGGCCACCGCGCTAATCGCCTGCTGCAGTTGCGCCTCGGCCTGCCTGCGCTGGGCGTCGAGGACATCGGTATCCATTTGCGCCACCACCTGTCCGGCGGTGACGAATTCGCCTTCGCGCACGCGAATATCCTTGAGGCGACCGGGCGTTTTCGCGGCGACGTCGATCTCGACCGCCTCGATGCGGCCGTTGCCGCTGACCAGCCCGGTTTCGCTGCTGTTGAACACATAGCGTTGCCAGGTGACCATCGCCACTACCCCGGCAACCAGGACGACCAACGACCGGGTCAACCATTTCTTTTGCTGCGAGGTCATTTCTCTTTTTTCCTTGGCTGCGGTTGCTTAATAAATGGAATAGGGTCACCCAATGGTCGACCGTAATCAAGCTAGCCCGCTATCCGGACTCCTAAG
>JAQVJE010000046.1 GCA_028695325.1 Gallionellaceae bacterium | reverse complement strand
CCCAAGGGCACGCTGGCCCGGGTGCGCATGAGCATCAAACCCGGTGGCTTTGACGACCCGAGCCAGGGCTGGACCGGCGGTTGGGCCACCCAGAGTTTCGAGACCGGCGCGGTCTACCTCGCCTGCGAGGGCGTGGTGATGGAAGGCCCTTTTGCCAAACGCAAGATCTGGTGGAACGTCGGTTTGCACAGCGCCAAGGGCCCCACCTGGGGCAACATGGGCCGCACCTTCATCCGCGCCGCACTCAATTCCGCGCGCAACGTCCACCCGGCCGACAACAGCCCCCAGGCGCAGGCCGCCCGTCGCATCAGCGGTTTTGCCGACCTGGATGGCCTGGAGTTCGCCGCGCGCATCGACATCGAGAAGGATGGCCGAGGCGAGGACCGCAACACCATCAAGGCGGCCATTGAGCCGGATCACAAGGACTACGCCCTGGTCATGGGGGTGGCTCCGAAGGGCAATCCCGGTGGCAACTCCGGTGCGCCGGCAGCGGTCGCTGCACCCAGCTACACGCCACCGGCTGCTGCCGCACGTCCGGTGCCTTCCACCGTCCCCGGCGGCAAGCCCGCCTGGGCACAGTAAGGGGAGGCCATCACCATGATGCTGCGTCCCCGACAAACCCAACTGGTCGAGCGCACGCTGGCGGCGCTCGGTCAGCACGGCAATACGCTGGCTGTCGCCCCGACCGGGTCGGGCAAGACCATCATGCTCTCGGCCGTCACTGGCCGGGTGCTGACCGAGCCCGACGCCAAGGCCTGCATCCTCGCGCACCGCACCGAACTCACCGGACAGAACCGCGCCAAGTTCTCGCGGGTGAACCCGACGCTCACCACCTCGGTGGTCGATGCCAATGAGAAGTCCTGGGCCGGCAACGCCACCTTCGCCATGGTGCAGACCCTGTCGCGCAAGGCCAATCTCGAGCAGATCCCGACCCTGGATCTCTTGGTGATCGATGAGGCGCACCACGCGACCTCCCCGAGCTACCGGGCGGTGATTGAGCGCGCCCAGCAGAAGAACCCGAAGCTCCTGCTCGCGGGCCTGACCGCCACCCCCAACCGGGGCGATGGCACAGGCTTGCGTGAGGTCTTCAGCAACGTCGCCGACCAGATCACCCTGGGCGAGATGATTGCCGCCGGGCACCTCGTGCCACCGCGCACCTTCGTCATCGATGTCGGCGCGCAGGAGGCCTTGGGCAAGGTGCGTCGCACCGCTGACGACTTCGACATGAACGAGGTGGCGAGCATCCTCAACAAGGCGGTGATCAACGAGGCCGTGGTTGCGCAGTGGAAGGAAAAGGCCGCCGGTCGCAAGACCATCGTGTTCTGCTCGACGGTGGCCCACGCTCTGGATGTCTGCGTGGCTTTCAACACCGCCGGTGTGCCGGCCGGGCTGATCCATGGCGAACTGCCCGATGCCGAGCGCAAGGCCTGTTTGGCCGCCTATGAGCAGGGTGATCTGCAAGTGCTGGTCAATGTGGCCGTCCTGACGGAAGGCTACGACTACACCCCGACCAGCTGTGTGGTGCTGCTGCGCCCCAGTTCCTACAAATCCACGCTGATCCAGATGGTGGGCCGGGGCTTGCGCACAGTCGATCCGGAGGAGTTCCCCGGCGTGGTCAAGACCGACTGCGTGGTGCTGGACTTTGGCACCGCCACCTTGATGCATGGCTCGCTGGAGCAGACCGCCAAGCTCGAGGGCAAGCCCGTCCGGGAAGCCCGCTTCAAGGAATGCCCTGAATGCGGTGCCGAGGTACCGGTCTCGGCCGATACCTGTGCGCTGTGCGGCTACGAATGGCCCGAGGATGTTACCCGCACGCCGCTGGCGAAGACGCGCGAACCGCTGGAAGACTTCGTGATGAGCGAGATCGATCTGCTCAGCCGCTCGAACTTCCTGTGGTGCGATCTCTTCGGCATGGACGACACCCTGATGGCCACGGGCTTCAACGCCTGGGGCGGCGTCTTCTACCTGGAGGGGCAGTGGTACGCCGTCGGCGGGGCCAAGGGCTATCGGCCCCACCTGCTCGCCGTGGGTGAGCGCACCGTCTGCCTGGCCAAGGCTGATGACTGGCTCAACGAGCACGAGTCCGAGGATTCCGCGCACAAGAGCCGGCACTGGCTCAAGCAGCCCGCCACCGACAAACAGCTGCAGTACCTGCCGCCCGAGATGCGCACGGACTTTGGCCTGTCGCGCTACCAGGCCTCGGTACTGATGTCCTTCCAGTTCAACAAACGCGCCATCCAGCGTCTGGTGATGGAAGCCGGTGCGGCCCGTGCCCAGCACGAGTTGTTTGCCGAGGAGGTGGCGTGAAATGCCTCATCTGCACACGACACGCGCGTGGCCTGGGCCACAGCGACAACCGCTTCAAGCTCGGCGAGCCGCGCCGCTACCCGATGAACTGGACGTTCTGCAGTCGCCGGTGCCAGGACGCATTCCATGCGCGCTACACCGCCTGGCTCAAGACCGATCCGAAGCTGGAGGACGTGCTCATGGTTGATCCGACTGAATTCGAGCAAGCGGCGATGCGCCAGTGCCTGCGCTTCTTCGGCGAGGCGGCTGGTGAGATCGGCTTCGACAAGCCCTTGGGTCACTACAGCGAGACGGAAGCCTTGGCGGTGATCGAGGCCATCGTGACGGCCTGGACCGAAGCGATGGTCGCGCACCACGAGGCGAGCAAATACCCGCCCGTGCGAGGCCTCGAGCCCTACGAGACGACAGCGGCAACACCTGCCGCAGGGAGGGTGTGATGCTGGACTTCAATTCCACTACCACCTTCTCCGAGCGCTTCGAGGCCTTGATTGATGCCGGGCTGCAGGCGCGCGAGCAACAGCAGGCACGCCGTCAGTATCTCGGGGCCTCGCGCCTCGGGGTCTCTTGCGAGCGCCAGCTGCAGTACGAGTACGCCCAGGCGCCGGTCGATCCGGACAAGGGCTTCTCGGGTCGCATCCTGCGCATCTTCGAGCGGGGTCACCGCATCGAGGACGCCATGGTCGGCTGGCTGCGCGCAGCGGGCTTTGTGCTCAAGACCGAAGGCAAGGACGGGCAGCAGTTCAGCTTCTCGGTGGCCGATGGCAAGTTGCAGGGGCATTGCGACGGCGTCTTCGTCGGTGGTCCGGAGGGCTTTGCTTACCCGGCGCTGTGGGAGAACAAATGCGTGGGTACCAAGGCTTTCCGTGAGCTGCAGAAGTCCGGGCTGGCGGTGGCCAAGCCGATCTACCACGCCCAGGTGGTGACCTATCAGGCCTATCTCGGACTGCATGAGCATCCGGCGATCTTCACGGCGGTGAATGCCGACTCGATGGAGATCTACGCCGAGCTCGTGCCCTTCGATGCAGCGCTCGCCCAGAAGATGTCCGACCGGGCGGTGCGGGTGATCCAGGCGACGGAAGCGGGCGAGCTGCTGCCACGCGGCTTCGCCGAGGCCAGCCACTTCGAGTGCAAGTTCTGCAGCTACGCGCAGCGTTGCTGGGGAGGTGTGTGATGAGCACAGCTTCCAAGCGCGCCAGCGCCCGCAAGACCTACCGCACCGAGTGGGTGGATCGCTGGTCTCCCCCCAAACCCCTGGTCGGGCTGCAGGCCATCGAGAAGGTGTTGAACCGTCACACCTTCCTCGTGTGCCCGGAGTCCAGACTGGTGGTGGCGGTGCTCGCCCGCGCCATCCACGACAGCCTGAGTTTGACCAACCGGCGGATGCGGCGCGAGGCCCGGCGCTTTCTGCTCGGGGACGACCTCACGCTCTGGTGTGACCTCGTCGGCTTGCATCCGGACTTCGTGCGCTTCGTCGCCCGCAAGGCAGGCTACCTCGCCAACGAGAAATCGCATTGGCAGAAGGTGCCGATCAAGGTGCCGGTGCCGCCAGTTCCTGCCGAGCCGGTGGTCAGCGCCAGCAGCGCGCCCGTGCATTCCATCACGTGCCACGCCCATCCGCCACAGGGAGGACTGATCCATGCTTGATTTCAATTCGGTGCCGCCGCAGGCCTTCCCTGTTGGTAGTGATCTCAACCAACAACGCGACGCCATCCGTGCCGATCTGTTGGCGCGGCTGGAATCGGTACTGATGACGCTGCTGCCTGCCGGCAAGAAGCGTGGCCAGAAGTACCTGGTCGGTGATGTGCTCGGCAGTCCGGGCGACAGCCTCGAGGTGTCGCTCAAGGGGGAAACCGCCGGTCTGTGGCACGACCACGCCACCGGCGAAGGCGGTGACATCTTCGATCTGATCGCTGCCCACCACGGGCTCGACACCCAGGCGGACTTCGTTCGGGTGCTGGAAATCGCTGGCCAACTGGTCGGTCGTGCCACCAGCCATCCCCCGAAGCGCAAGAAGGCCGAAGCCCCTGTCGACGAACTCGGCCCGGCCACCGCCAAGTGGGACTACCTGGATGCCGCCGGCAACCTGATCGCTTGCGTCTATCGCTACGACCCGGCGCCGGGCAGGAAGGAGTTCCGCCCCTGGGATGCCAAGCGCCGCAAGATGGCCCCACCCGAGCCACGCCCGCTCTACAACCAGCCGGGCATCGTTGCTGCCGAACAGGTGATCTTGGTCGAGGGCGAGAAGTGCGCGCAGGCCTTGATCGAGGCCGGCATCGTGGCGACCACGGCGATGCACGGCGCCAATGCGCCGGTCGACAAGACCGACTGGTCGCCGCTCGCTGGCAAAGCTGTGCTCATCTGGCCGGACCGTGACAAACCGGGATTCGGCTACGCTGAGGCGGCGTCGCAAGCTGTGCTCATGGCGGGGGCTACCTCCTGCGCGATTCTTCTGCCCCCTGATGCGAAGACGGAAGGCTGGGATGCGGCGGACGCCTTGGCCGAGGGCTTCGATGTCACGGGTTTCGTCGCCACTGGGCCGCGCATCACGGTGCAGCGTCTGGGCGATGAGCCTGATCTGCCGGAGTACGACGGGCAGGCCGACCACGATGGCGACACCACGGTCTGGGGCACCGAGGATGCGCTGGCGGTGAGTTTCACCCGGCGCTACCACCGCGACTGGCGCTACGTGGCGGCCTGGGGCAAGTGGCTGATGTGGGATGGGCAGCGCTGGCGGGCCGAAGAGACCTTGGCGGCGACCGACCTGATTCGTCACGTCTGTCGCCACGCGGCGGTGCGTGCGGACAGCAGCAAGGTCGCGGCCAAGCTCGCCGCCAGCAGCACCGTGGGCGGAGTGGAACGTCTGGCCCGCACCGACCGCCGGCACGCGGCGACCACCGATGAGTGGGATGCGGATATCTGGCTCATCAACACGCCAGGGGGTGTCGTCGATCTGCGCACTGGCCGGATGCGTCCTCACGACCGTGCCGACCGGATGACCAAGATCGCCTCGGCCACGCTGGTGCCGGGCAGCACCTGCCCGACCTGGATGCGGTTTCTGGAGCAGGTTACCGGTGGCGATGCCGAACTGCAGTCCTACCTGCAGCGGGTGTTTGGCTACTGCCTGACCGGCGCGACCAGCGAGCACGCCTTGTTCTTCCTCTACGGCACCGGCGCCAACGGCAAGTCGGTGTTCGTGAACACGCTCTTCACCCTGCTCGGGGACTACGCCGCCAATGCGCCCATGGACACCTTCATGGAAACGCGTGGGGATCGGCATCCCACCGATCTGGCTGGGCTGCGGGGTTCGCGCTTCGTGGGCGCGACCGAGACCGAACAGGGTCGGCGCTGGAACGAATCGAAGATCAAGGAGATCACCGGCGGCGATCGGGTGTCTGCCCGCTTCATGCGCCAGGACTTCTTCACCTATGTGCCGCAGTTCAAGTTGGTGATCGCGGGCAACCACAAGCCGGCCATCCGCAACATCGATGAGGCCATGCGCCGGCGTCTACACCTGATCCCCTTCACGATCACCGTGCCCCCGGAAAAGCGCGACAAGCAACTGCAGACCAAGTTGCTGGCGGAAGCCAACGGCATCTTCAGCTGGGGCGTTGAGGGGTGTCTTGCCTGGCAGCGCGAGGGGCTGCGCCAGCCTCAATCGGTGCTGGATGCGACGGACGAGTACTTCGAGGCGGAAGACGCGCTGGGCCGCTGGCTCGAGGAGCGCTGCGTGCGCCACCCCAATGCCAAGTCGCTGACGGCCGAGCTCTTCACCGACTGGAAGCAGTGGGCGGAGGCGGCCGGGGAGTTCGTCGGCTCGCAAAAGCGTTTTGCCGATCTGCTGCTCACCCGGGGCCTGGAGAAGTGGCGCAACGGCATGGGACTGCGGGGATTCCAGGGGGTGGGCCTCAAGGAGACCCCGAAGGACCGCTTCACGCCCTATGCCGACAACTGACCCAAACCATGAATCGACGCGGTTCTGACGGATCGGACAGACTCACTGATTTACGCCTACACGCGCGCACGCGTGAAGAGGGTAACCGGCAGACCTGTCCGATCCGTCAGACCGCCCACAACACAGGACTGACGAACATGACAACAACGATTTTGGCCCTTGATCTGGGCTCGCAACTTGGGTGGGCCTTGTCTGCCCGTGACGGACTCATCAACGGCGGCAGCGAGAACTTTCGCCCGCAGCGCTTCGAAGGCGGCGGCTTTCGGTTCTTGCGCTTCAAACGCTGGCTCACCGATATCAAACAATGCGCCGATGGCATTGATCTGGTGGTCTACGAGGAGGTGCGCAACCACAAAGGGGTGGATGCAGCGCACATCTACGGCGGCTTCATGGCGCACCTGACGGCCTGGTGCGAGCACCACCAGATCCCATACCAGGGCGTGCCAGTGGGCACGATCAAGAAGCACGCCACCGGCAAGGGCAATGCCGGCAAGGCCGAGATGATGGCGGCCGCCAAGGTACGCGGCTTCGATCCGGTCGACGACAACCACGCCGATGCGCTGGCGCTGCTGGACTGGGCGATGGCCCAAGGGGGTGTGGCATGAGAACTCACACCGCTTCCATCCCCTGCGCCCTCGGGCGCCTGGCGCCAGCATCACCCGCCAGCAGCGACGAACTGCGCGCCATGCGTGCGGCAGCCTGGCACAAGCAAGGCATCGTGGTCGTGCCGCTGGAGGACATTTACGATGAGTGGGATCGGGCATTTCTGACCGGCATCGCCACCAAGCTCTACGGCGCGCGCACTGTGGCTTCCCGCAAGAGCACACCTTGGGCTGAGGGTGAGGTGATTGACCGGGGCGATGGCGAGACCTGGACGGTGATCGCCACGACACCGAAGTCAGTCACGGTACAACGCAGCCGCGATGGTGCGCTGGCGACCCTCGGGCAACTTGGGGAGGGACGGTCATGACCAAGAAGACGCAACGCGCCAAGGCCCGGGCAGAACGCAAACCCCGTCTGGGTGAAGAGCACATCCGCCCGGATGGCAGCGTGATCCGCTACGTCCGCGAGGAGGACGATGACCAGAAGCCGGTTGACCATTACCGCACGGTGGACACGCTGGCGCTGATGCTCAGGAACGGCAGTATCACCGGCGCCATGCACGATGCGGGGCAGCAGTTCTCGCAGGATTTCGCCCGGGCCTTTGCCAGCGGCGTGGCCAGTAGCCGGCTCGATGGACTGCCCTGCGGCACGGCACCGGGGGAAATGCTGATTGAGCGCAACGCCAGTGCCGCCCGAGCGGTTCGGGATGCGCTGGAGGCGGTGGGCGGCAGTGGCTCTCCGGCAGGATCGGCGCTGTGGTACGTGGCTGGGCTGCAGATGTCGATCCGCGATTGGGCATTGCGCGATGGCTGGAACGGTAAGCGTGTCGAGAAAAACGAGGCCAAGGGCATCCTGGTCGCTGCACTCGGCGTGCTGGCCCGGTACTACGGCTATGAGCGAGCGCCCAGGTCTCGGCGAGAGACATCAACGCACGTCTGACTTGTCAGGACATCGTCCGGACGCTATTATGGAGGTAGTTTCATAACATGGGGGTTGCCATGAGCACCTTGAACCTCTCCAAAACCGAACGGATCGATGTCCGCGCCAGCAGCGCTGTCAAGCAGCTGCTGCAGGAGGCTGCGCGTTCTTGCCACAAGAA
Organism: Gallionellaceae bacterium; assembly: GCA_028695325.1. Classification (GTDB taxonomy): domain Bacteria; phylum Pseudomonadota; class Gammaproteobacteria; order Burkholderiales; family Thiobacillaceae; genus Parasulfuritortus. The sequence goes on along the minus strand of JAQVJE010000046.1, from coordinate 7,948 downwards.
CGTCAGCGAATTTCTGCTGGATGCCGGGGTGATCGCGGCCAACCAGGCGCTGGCAGATCGTCGTCACTTTGTGCTGAACGACGACCAGTGGCAGGCGTTTCAGCAGGCGCTGGATCGCCCCGTGCAAGCCAAGCCGCGCTTGAAGAAACTGCTCAGTGAACCCGGGGTGCTGGGTTGAGTGCAGCGTATGAATCGGTCCGCAAGCTCGCACCAGCGGATTCGACGGAAGGCTTTGACTGCGGGCAACCGTCGCTCAACCAGTTCCTGCAACGCTATGCCCTGGTCAACCAGAAGGCCAACAGCGCCCAGACCTACGTGTGCTGCCTTGGCGGTGAGGTCGTGGGCTTCTACAGTCTGGCGGTCGGCAGTGTTGATCCGGAGGATGCGCCAGCTCGCGTCATGAAGGGCTTGGCCCGGCATCCTGTGCCAGTCATGATCCTGGCGCGACTGGCCGTGGATCGTGATCACCAGGGAAAGGGTCTTGGCAAGGCGCTGCTCAAGGACGCGCTGCTGCGCACTGCACAGGCGGCTGACATTGCGGGCATTCGTTGCCTGCTGGTTCATGCCAAGGATGAGGCTGCGCGGCGGTGGTATGAGTCTTGGGAGTTCGAGCCCAGCCCAACCGATCCCTATCACCTGTTCCTGATGCTCAAGGATCTCAAGGCGCTACTGGCGGGGTGATTCGATCAGAAGCGGAAAATTTTTTGAGGTTGTTTTCCGAAACCTGATTGAATCCCGTCCGGACACAAGGTACAGTGTTCATGTACTGCTGATAACTGCGCCCACCGGGGAGACCTTGGTGGGCGCTGTCGTTTCTGGGCCTGGCGTTCGCCTCTCTGCCCAGCGCTGGAGACTCCCCCATGAAACTTCTCATCACCCGCCCGGTGGTCGTCACCGGCGACGGCGGCACGCGCTCGTTCGTTCCAGGTCTGACGGTCGAGGTCGATGCCGCCACTGCCGATCAGATCCTGGCGCAACAAGCTGGCATCGCTGCCGAGCCTGTTGCAAACGCCGAAGCGCCAGCCACTCCTCGCCGCCGGAAGTCCGCCGATGCTGAAACTTGACGTCACCGCCGATGTGGCCAAGGCGACCGAGCATCTGTCTGATCTGGCGAAACGGCACGTCCCCAATGCCGCCGCCCAGGCGCTCACTCGCACGGCATTCGATGCCCGCGATGCGGTGCGCGAGGGTCTGCCCAAGCGCTTCAACCTGCGCCGCCCGTGGATCAGCCGGGGCATAGGCGTGACGCAGGCCAAGCCGCGCACGCTGATGGCCGAGGTCTGGTCGCGCGACCGCTTCATGGCGCTGCAGGAAACCGGGGGCACCAAGACCGGCAAGCTGGCGATTCCGGTCGGGCCGATGGCACAGACCGCCCAGACCCGCGTCATCCCCAAGAGCCAGTGGCCGGGCCAGATGCTGGCGAAGAAGAACGTGTTCTACCGCGCAGGTAGCGTGTTCGAGCGCCGTGACGAGAAGCGCATCCTGGCCTTGTACCTGCTGCGTCGCCAGCAGAAGGTCGAGCCGCGCTTTGGCATGGCCGACACGGTGCGCAGCGTGGCACTGCGGGAGTACCAGCGGCAGATGGAGCGCGCCCTGCGGGAAGAACTGACGAAGGGCTGAAGCGTGCGTCGGAACACTGAAAGTCGATAGCCCTAAAACGCGATAGGAAGCCTTTTGAGCGATTTTGCGCTGAAGGCGCTGCTTGGTATTGCCGGGGCTGCAATCGCGCCTCTGGCGACGATTAACGGGTCCTCCCTGGCCATCTGAAGCGCGGGGGCCGCGCGCAGCGCGAGGCTTGCCTAGCGTCAGAGCCGCAAACAGGTTGCCAGTTTCCACCCAGGTTTCCACCCGTATTCATGCCGAGGTGATCCATCCATGACGGTTAACTGATCCGAGCAGCCCGGAGGAATGCGATGGGACTGTCCGTCCGGGCCTATGCCCAACACCGTGGCGTGAGCCACACCGCTGTGGCCAAGGCCATCAAGGCCGGGCGCATCAGCGTCGAGCCCGACGGCACCATTGACCCGGCCAAGGCCGATGCCCAGTGGGCGCGCAACACGCTGCCGTCACAGAGCCTGAACATCGGTGCCAAGAAGCCTGCGGCCAAGGTGGAAACCCCGCCGGTTTCCACCCCGGTTTCCACGGCACCGGTTTCCACCCCGGTTTCCACCCCGCCGTTGGAAACCCGGGCTGCCGCACCTGACTACCAGACCAGCCGCGCCATCCGCGAGGCCTATGCCGCGCGCCTGGCCAAGCTCGAATTCGAAGAACGCACGGGCAAGCTGCTCAACGCCGACGAGGTGAAGGTCAAGTACTTCAACCTCGCGCGGTTGCTGCGTGACCGCATCCAGCAAATCCCTCGCAAGCTCGCCCCGCAGATCGTGGCGGCCGTGGTCGCACAACCCGATCAGCGCGTGGTGGAGGACCTGCTGATGGAGGCGATCCGCGAAGCCCTGGAGGAACTCTCACGATGACCGTCACCCCTGCTATGGCCAGCCGCATCGAGCTGTGGCCACTGGATCGGCTCAAGCCTTACGCCAAAAATGCGCGCACCCACTCGGATGCGCAGATAGCCCAGATCGCCGCCAGCATTGTCGAGTTTGGCTTTACCGCGCCGATCCTGGTGTCGGAGGACGGCGGCATTCTCGCTGGTCATGGTCGCTTGGCGGCTGCGCAGAAACTCGCGCTCGACGTCGTGCCGGTGGTCGTCCTCGATCACCTCACACCCATCCAGCGCCGCGCCTATATCCTGGCCGACAATCAACTGGCGCTGCAGGCCGGATGGGATCAGGAACTGCTCGCAGTCGAGTTGGCTGACCTGTCAGCAGCGGGCTTCGATCTGGCGCTGACCGGCTTCAGCGATGAGGAACTGGCCGACCTGCTTGGCAATATTGAAGAGACCGAGCGTGCCGATGATGAGGATTCGCCTAATGGCGAACCCGAGGATGAGGATATCCCGGATGCGCCGGTGACTCCGGTCAGCCAGCCGGGTGACATCTGGCAACTGGGTGCGCACCGTTTGATCTGCGGCGACTCGACCGACCCGGCCGTGGTCGCCGCGCTGATGGCGGGCGAGCGTGCGGCGCTGCTCTTTACCAGTCCGCCCTACGCCAACCAGCGCAATTACACCACCGGCGGCATTTCGGACTGGGATGCGCTCATGCAAGGGGTGTTTGCCGCGGCGATGTCGTTCATGGATCGGGCCGGACAGATGCTGGTCAATCTCGGCCTCGTCCATCGCGACAACGAATGGCAGCCCTACTGGGACGGCTGGATCGCCTGGATGCGCGCGCAGGGTTGGCGGCGCTTCGGCTGGTACGTCTGGGATCAAGGGGTGACCGTGCCGGGCGACTGGGCGGGAAGACTTGCCCCACGGCATGAATTCATCTTCCACTTCAACCGCGAGGCCAGAAAGCCCAACAAGATCGTGCCGTGTAAGATGGCGGGCACCTATTCGCACCTGTCCGCGATCAATGGCGGCGGCGGCCTGCGGGACAAAAACGGCAGGCCCAACGACTGGACGCACGCCGACCGACCGATCCAGGATTACCGCATTCCGGATTCGGTGATCACGGTGACGCGTCAGCGCGGGCCCATCGGTGAGGGTATCGATCATCCGGCGGTGTTTCCGGTGGCGCTGCCCGAGCACATCTTGCTGGCGTACTCGGACCCGGGTGATGTCGTCTTCGAGCCCTTCGGGGGCTCCGGTACCACGATCCTGGCCGCCCAGAAGACTGGACGCCAGGCCCGAGCCATCGAACTCGCCCCGCAATACACCGACGTGGCGGTCAAGCGCTTCCAACAGAACCACCCCGACATCCCGGTGACGCTCATCGCCACCGGGCAGACCTTTGCCGAGGTCGAACAAGCACGCCAAACAGAGCGATTGGAGACGGCAGATGCAGATGAATGAGATCAAGTTCGAGCACTGGCCGACCAGCCGGCTGTTGCCGTATGCCAGAAACCCCAGGAAGAACGATCACGTCGTCGATCAGATGGCGGCGGCCATTACCGAGTTCGGGTTTCGCATCCCGATCATCGCCAAGAGCACAGGCGAGGTGGTCGACGGCCATCTGCGTCTCAAGGCCGCTTTGCGACTGGGGCTGGAGACGGTGCCGGTGATCTTGGCCGATGACCTGACGCCAGCGCAGATCAAGGCGTTTCGCATCCTGGCCAACCGCTCGGCTACCTGGGCGGACTGGGACGAGGACCTGCTGCGTCTCGAACTCGAAGAGCTCAAGCTCGACGACTTCGACCTGGCGCTCACCGGCTTCGATGCCGACGAGCTCCTGGAGATCATGGCGGGTGAGGAGACCACCAGCGAGGGCAACACCGACGAGGATGCCGCCCCCGAGGTGCCGGTCAGACCGGTCTCCAAACCCGGCGATGTCTGGATCATGGGCCAGCACCGGCTGCTCTGTGGCGATGCGACCGATCCGGCAAGTTACGACACGCTGCTGGGCACCGAGCGGGTGGCGATGATCTTTCAAGATCCGCCGTACAACGTGGACTATGCCAACAGTCCCAAGGACAAGCTGCGCGGCAAGCACCGACCTATTCTGAACGACAACCTGGGCGAAGGCTTTCAGGCTTTCCTGCTTGCCGCACTCAAGCCTGCGCTACAGCGGTGCGACGGTGCAGTCTACATCGCCATGTCCTCCAGCGAACTCGACACACTGCAAGCGGCTTTCCGCGCCGCCGGCGGCAAGTGGTCGACCTTCATCATCTGGGCCAAGCACACCTTCACGCTCGGGCATGCCGACTACCAGCGCCAGTATGAGCCCATCCTCTACGGTTGGCGTGAGGGGGCTAATCGGCACTGGTGCGGTGATCGTGACCAGGGCGACGTGTGGGAGATCAAGAAGCCCGCGAAGAATGCCTTGCACCCGACCCAGAAGCCGGTGGAGGTGCCTGAGCGCGCGATTCGTAATTCCAGTCGTCCGGGCAGTCTTGTTTTGGACTGCTTCGGCGGTTCGGGTAGCACGCTGATTGCCTGCGAGAGGACGGGCCGCGTTTGTCGGGTCATGGAACTCGATCCGAAGTATTGCGACGTTATTGTTCGCCGCTGGCAAGACTGGACCGGACAGAAGGCGCAGCGCGCCGACGATGGCTTGCTGTTCGATGAGCTGGCGAGCGATCAGCCCCTCGAGGCAGGGATGATCGACTGAAGGTCGTAAGGCAGGGTGTGGTCCAGGTCCGGTACCGCATGCCAAGCCCCGGCGTGGCGAGATCTGGCGTGGAAAAGGCATGGCATGGAATCCACGCCCGGGAAGCTGAGGAGGCAAGATGAAGCAGTCGCGCTGGATGTCGCTGGTGGAGGCCGTGACCAATGTGCTGGTCGGCTATGGCGTGGCGGTGGCAACCCAGTGGCTGGTGTTTCCGATCTTCGGTCTGTACGCCACGCTGCAGGAGAACTTGCTGATTGGCCTGATCTTCACGGCCGTGTCGCTCGTCAGGAGTTACGTGCTGCGTCGGGCCTTCGAGGCGCTGCGCGTGCGTCAGCTGTCCGGGAACTCCGGATAAAGATCACCGCTGCTGATGTCGGCGCGGTAAGTGACGTTGCGAAATTCGCCGGGCGCGTCAGCCAAGATCACGCCACCGACCGACTGGATGGCGATGCCGTACTTGCGGGTGAGTGCCGTCAGCTCGGCGATGAACTGGTCGTAGTGGGCTTCGAGTTGTGGGGTGGTGGAGATGGCGGCCACGTTGTGCTCCTCACGCCGCCAGGGACTCTTCGACGATCTCGCAGTGGATCACGAAGCCGGTGAGGTAGGGCAGGCCCTTCGGGATGTCGTACTGCTTGGCTGTCTGGCGACCAATCGTCCAACCCATCCAGCGCTGCGTGGCAGCGTTGATCGCGTCGGCCAGGGTGGCGCCGGCGTAAAGGCCGTTTTGCACATCGTCGGCAAAGTGGCGACCGTGGCGGCTGTCGAGGAAGGTGCGGACCGACTCGAGCGGCTGGCAGGTGGCATCCGAGATCGCGGTCATGGCCAGCGGCCAGGCGGCTTCGGCCTGCTCGCCCATGGTGCCAAAGAACCCGAAGTCGGTGACGGTCGGGGCGGGGATCTGGGTGGTGGTGTTCATCTCTGGCTCCTGGTGGTTGATCGTTGCGATACCCGTAGTAACGCGCTGTTCGAGATGGAAGCCAAGCGCCTGTTCGATCTTTTTGCGCTTGGCTCCGAAGCCCCTTATTCGGCCATCGTGTCGGCGCGCACCAGTTCCGCCTGGGCGCTGGCGATCAGGTCCAGGCGCAGGTTCGGGGTGATGTTGCAGGCGAGTTCGTTCAAGGTCCAGTTCATCACATCGGCCTTGTCGCGCAGCGACTCGGCTTCCTCGAAGCGGCTGGTGTAGCGATCCAGTTCGCGCAAGGCCCGTTCCAGGGTGGATCGTGCTTGAGCCAGAGCCTCGCGGGCGCGGTATTCGGCGTGCTGGGCTTGAAATTCGCGGGGGGTGTTCATGGTGTGCTCTCCTTCTCAATTGATCGTTGCGACACCCGTAGTAACGCGCTGTTCGAGATGAAAGCCAAGCTCAATCTGCATCGTGCTGGGCATCAAGGGCTTCAATCGCCAGCACCAGATCGGCGATGCGGTCGGCCTCGAAGCCAAAGCCCCGGTGGCGCAGAAGGTGCTCAATGCTCGGATGCTTCATCCGGGCGATCTCCCGGCAGGCATCGAGCAAGGCCTGCAGCGGTGCTGCCGGGGTCAGGGCGTCAGGCTGCGTGCTCACGCGGTGGCTTCCTCGGCAATGCGGTAAAGGCGCTGTCCTGCACCCGGCGTGCCAGCTGGGCCTTCGATCTTCTCGGAGACGATGGTCAGGCCCAGCTTCTTCTTGAGCGCGCCGGCAAAAGTGCCGCGCACTGTGTGCGCCTGCCAGCCGGTGGCTTCGCAGATCTGCGCGATGGTGGCGCCCTCCGGGCGCTTCAACATCTCGATCACCAGCGCCTGCTTGCTGTGGGCGCGGCCACGCTTCGGTGCGGCGTCTGGTTGATCCTGCTGCCAGCTGGCTTCGGCGGCGGCGACCGCTGCTTCCAGTTCCGGATCGCTGGCCAGCGGCGACGTGGCAACGCGGGTGGCCCCCGTCGGCGGCAGGACATCTTCCGGCTGCGCCTCGCCCTTGATGATGGCGATGGCTGCCGAGGTCAGGCGCCACTGGCCGCCTTGCTGCTCGATCAACCCCCGCTGCGCGAGGCTGGCGATCATCTTGAGCTTGGCGCCGCCCTTGAGGTCGAGCAGCGGCTCGATCAGGCCACCGGCGTCGCAATGCGCGCGGGTGATGAGATCGAGTTGGCGTTCGGTGATGGGGGAAGTTTGTGCAGACATGGTGTTTCTCCTGGTCGTTGGATGGATCGGCGCGAGTCAGTCTTCCCACAGGTGCTCGCCATCGAGGCTGATCCACAGGCGCGCATCGCGCACGGTGGCCATCTCGCGCACCGGCAGGCCGGTTTTGAGGTTGGTGCCGGTCTTGCCGGTGAAGTCGTAACGCTGGCCGTCGTACATCACGGTCGCTGGGCCTTGATCGTTGAACTCGACGCGGATCAGGCGGGGGCCGAGGGCGTTGCCGTTGGTGTCGGTGACCTGGGGTTGGCGGATGCGCAGGGTCATGGTCTGCTCCTTGGTGCGTGGTGATCGGGTGACGTGATGAACGCGCTGTTCGCGTGAGAAGCCAAGCGCTTTTTGCTTGGCTTCGCGTTTCTCGTCAGGCCTTGCGCAACACCGCGATGCCGGCTTGCGCCAGGCTCAGGGCCGCGCTCTGGAAGGCCACATGCGCCACCGTCGGCGCCTCGCGCGCATCGGTGAGCAGTTCATCCAGCACTGGTCCGACCTGGGCGCGCATGGCGACGCAGGCGGCTTCGAGCTCGTCGCGGCTGGCGGAGGCCACTTCCTTGCGGCAAGTGCGCACCAGCACGGTCAGGGCGGCCTCGGCGAGCTTGTGGCCAAGGGTGTCGAGG
>JAQVJE010000045.1:10174-15936 GCA_028695325.1 Gallionellaceae bacterium | reverse complement strand
CCCTGAAGCTGTTTCCCTGGGTGTGCGGGCGCTGCGCCCGCACCTTCACGCACGCCAACCTGCAGTTGCTGGAAGTCCACCACAAGAACGGCAACCACCACGACAACCCGCCCGACGGCAGCAACTGGGAGTTGCTCTGCACCTATTGCCACGAGCACGAGCACTCGAAGCTGAAGGACATGGCGGGCCGCAGCGACACCGGCACCGCGACCGCGCTCGCCACCCACAATCCCTTCGCCGACCTGAAGGCGAAGCTGGCGGGAAAGAAGAAGGTCTGAAGGGTCAGCGCGCCGCCTCGACGCGGCGGAAGGCACGCAGGGCACGGCCGAGCAGCAGGGGACTGGCCTCGGGGGCGACGCCGGCGGGCATCAGGCCCGGCGGCACAGGCAGTAGACGAACTCCTGCGTCTTGCCGGCCGGGGTGGCGTGCAGTTCGGTCCGCTGGCCGACCAGGTCGTAGCCCTGGCCGAATTCGCCGTGCAGGGTCTCGGCATCGTAGCGGCAGACCTCCAGCTCGGAGCACTGCAGCGGGCCATTGGGGCCGAAGGTGGCGACGATGACGTAGCCGCCCGGCCGCACCGCGTGGCGAACCTGCTCGACATAGCGGCGACGGTCCTGCGCGGCGGTCAGGAAGTGGAACACCGCGCGGTCATGCCAGATGTCGTAGCCTGCCGCAGGCAGGGCGACCCGGGTGACGTCGCCGACCCGCCAGTCGACCCGGCCGGCGCGCGCGCCCAGGCGCGCCCGGCTCACCGCCAGGGCCGCCTCGGCGATGTCGAGCACCGTGACATGGCGGTAGCCGGTATCGAGGAGGTCGTCGACCAGCACCGAGGCGCCGGCGCCGACATCGATGACGCGCGCCGCGGCCGGGTCCAGGCCGGTCTGCCGTATGATGGCCAGGGAGAGCCCGGCGTGCGCCTGGAACCAGCTCACCCGGTCGACCGCCTTGCTGCGGTAGACCCTTTCCCAGTGTTCGGCGTCGGTCATGCTCAGCCCCCGCGGATCAGGGTATAGACCAGGCCGATCATGGCACAGGCGGCGATCACCCGCATGATGTCCTGGCCGTATTTCCACAGGGCGACGAAGGCGGCCAGCGCCACCAGGGCGTAGAACCACTCGAAGCCGCCGGAGAACGGCGCCGCCGCGCTGGCGTGCGGCCACACCACGTGCCAGCCGAAGAACAGGGCCAGGTTGAGGATCACCCCCACCACCGCGGCGGTGATGGCGGTGAGCGGGGCGGTGAACTTGAGGTCGCCGTGGGTCGACTCGACCAGTGGGGCGCCGGCCAGGATGAACACGAAGCTGGGCAGGAAGGTGAAGAAGGTGGCCACCGCGGCGCCGGCCAGGCCGGCCAGGAACAGCATGTCGGGGCCGAAGATCTCCCTGCCCCAGGCGCCGACGAAGCCGACGAAGGACACCACCATGATGAGCGGGCCGGGAGTGGTCTCGCCCAACGCCAGGCCGTCGATCATCTGCGCGCCGGTGAGCCAGCCGTAGGTCTCGACGCCACCCTGGTAGACGTAGGGCAGCACGGCATAGGCGCCGCCGAAGGTGACCAGGGCGGCCTTGCTGAAGAACCACGCCATGTCGACGAGCACCGGGTCGCGCAGGGCCAGCATGGCGGCACCCCAGATCGCCAGGGCCGTCGCCAGCAGCCAGGCCAGGTAGGCGGGCCGGAAACGCGTATGCGCCGGCGACGGCGTGTCGTCGTCGATCAGGGCCGGGCCATAGTCCTTCTCCGCACCGCCGTGGCCGCCGCCGACCCTGAACTTGTCCGGCGCCAGCCTGCCGCCGATGAAACCGAGCAGGCCGGCCCCCAGGACGATGTAAGGGAAGGGCACGCCGAAGGCGAAGATGGCGACGAAGGAGAGCCCGGCCAGCACCCACAGCAGGCCGTTCCTCAGTGCCCGTGCGCCGATACGCCAGGCGGCGAACAGGACGATGGCCACCACGGCGGGCTTGATGCCGTTGAACACCCCCTTGACCAGGGTGAGGTCGCCGTAGGCCAGGTAGACCCAGGTTAGCGTGGCCAGGATGAACAGCGAGGGCAGCACGAACAGGGTGCCGGCGACGATGCCGCCCCAGGTGCGGTGCAGCAGCCAGCCGATGTAGATGGCGAGTTGCTGGGCCTCCGGGCCGGGCAGCACCATGCAGTAATTGAGGGCGTGCAGGAAGCGGTGCTCGGAGATCCAGCGCCGCTTCTCGACCAGTTCCTGGTGCATGATGGCGATCTGCCCGGCCGGGCCGCCGAAGCTGATGAAGCCGAGCCGGAGCCAGTACCGGAAGGCCTCCCAGAAGGAGGGATGGGCGGGACGTTCCGTCGGCGTGTCGGTCATGGCGTTTCCTTCAGGGCGGCATACAGGAAGTCGAGGGCGCCCGCGGCGGCATCGAGCAGGGCATCGTCGTCGGCGATGGCGGCGCGCATGCCGGCCAGCAGGGCCTCCAGGCCGGCCGCCTCGGGCGCCGGCGGGCCGCCGACGTCGAGGCAATGGACGACCCGCGCCAGGCGGGTGAGGCCGGCATCGGCCTCCAGGCCGAAGGCGGCCAGCAGGGTTTCGAAGGTGACCTTGTCACCGACGTGGGTGAAGTCGGCGCCGTCGAAGTCGAAGCCGAGCGCCCCCTTCGGGCAGTCGGCCGGCCGCGCCAGCCAGCGAAAACGCGCCGCGGGATCGATGAAGCGACGGATCAGCCAGGCCGAGGCCAGGCGGTCGATCCAGGGCCGCCTGCGGGTGGCCCAGAGCCGCCCGCGATGGTCGGCGGGATCGCGCCGGGTGATGGCGGCGGCGCGCGCGGCCGGCTCGTCCGGCGCCAGGCGGCGGCGCAGGGCGGCGTCGAGGTCGTCGAGCCGGGCGGCGGTCTGTGCCTGCCCCTGGCCGGGAAAGAAGTCGATCGCCGCGACGGCGTCGAAGGCCTTGCGCAGCTTCTTCGCCAGGCGGGCGAGATCGGCCGCGGCCACACGGTCGAGGTCGTCGTGGCAGGCGGCGATGTCGGTGGCGAGCCGCCAATACTCCGTGCCGCGGTCGAACAGGGCGGCATGGTCGCCGCCCTCCGCCGCAAACAGCCAGGCGCTGCCGCCGGAGGCCTCGACATCCGCGGCGATGGCGGCCAGGTTGGCCCGGTGCGCCGGGCCGCCCGGCAGCAGGTAGACGCCGTCGCGCAGCGCCGCCGCCCCGCAGGACTTGAGGGCGCGCCAGGCGCGCATGCGGGCGGCGGCGTTCTCGGTCGGCAGGGTGAGTATCAGTAGCAGCCAGGGAGTCATGTAGATAACTCTACACGCCTGTTGCAACCGTTACAAAAAATTATCCCGCTATCAGCCCTTGCGGCCGGGCTCCAGGCCCGGGGCCAGCTTGTGCTCGACCGCGAACACCGCCGCCTCGACGCGCGAGGACAGGTTGAGCTTGGCCAGGATGTGGCGCACGTGCAGCTTGACGGTGTCGTAGCTGATGTCGAGCTGGCGGGCGATGGCCTTGTTGCTTTCGCCGCGGGCGAGGTGGGAGAGTATCTCGCGCTCGCGCTGGGTCAGGCTGTTGAGCACCGATTCGGCGGCGTTCTTGGCGTCGAGCAGGCTGACCAGCTTGGCGGTCATGGCGGGGGCGACCACGGTCTCGCCCTTAACGGCGCGCTCGATGGCGTCGATCACCTCGTCCGGCTCCATGCTCTTCAGCAAATAGCCGTTGGCGCCCGAGCGCAGGGCGCGGGCGAGGTCTTCCTCGGCCTCGCTGACGGTGAGTATCAGCATCGGCAGGGTGAAGCCATCGGCCTTGAGTTCCTGCATCAGGTTGATGCCGTCGGTGCCGGGCATGTTGAGGTCCAGGATCAGGGCATCCGGACGATGTTCGTTGAGCAGCCGCTGGATGTCGGCCGGGTTGCCGGTCATGGCCACCACGCTGACCAGGCGGTCGCGCTCGAGCAGTTCGGCGAGGCCCTTGCGAAACAGGGTGTGGTCGTCCACCAGGATGATGCGCGACTGGATCATCGGGCCGCATCCTCGTTGGGTAGCCGGGCCGGGAAGGTCAGGCGCACGATGGTGCCGCCAGCCGCACGGCTCTCGATGGTCAGCTTGCCGTTCAGCTTGGCGGCGCGTTCGCGCATGATGGTGAGGCCGAAGCTCTTGCCGACGCTGGCCACCGTGCCGCTCATCAGGCCGACGCCGTCATCGGCGACGTTGACGATGTACTGGCCGCCCTCGAGGTCGAGGGTGACGATGACGTGGCGGGCACGGGCGTGCTTGCAGATGTTGTACAGCGACTCCTGGATGATGTGGAAGACCTGGATCTCCTCGTCCGGGGTGAGCACCACGTCCTGGGCGATGTTGAGGAAGTCGACGTCGGCGTTGGCCTTCTTGCGGAAGCTCTCGACCATTTCCTGCAGGGCCGGCACCAGGCCGCGCGGATCGATGCGGTCGCGGAACTGGGTGATCAGGTTGCGCAATTCCGAGTAGGCCATGTCCACCGCCTCCTCGAGGTCGCCCAGGTAGCGGTCGGTGTGCTCCTTGTCGCCCTCGGCGATCGCCTCGTTGAGCACGGTCAGGCGCATCTTGGCGTAGGCCAGGGTCTGGGCCAGGGAATCGTGGATCTGGTTGGCCAGCATGGTGCGCTCGTTCATCAGCGAGATGCGCATGTTCTCGCGCGTGAGACGGGCGTTCTCCAGGGCCATGCCGAGGTGCTCGCTGATGGAGTTGAACAGGTAGCTGACGTCCTCCGGCAGGGTGTCGTCGCCTTCCATGAACAGGTTGTACACCCCCAGCACCCGGCCCTTGTGGCGCAGCGGGATGGCGTACACGGTCTTGCAGCGCTGGGCGAAGTAGAGGTGGCGCACCTGCTTGCTGCACACCGCCATCACACTGTCGGCCTGGGTGCCCTGATTGAGGGTGGCGCGGCCGCAGATACCACATTCCAGGGGCACGTAGCGCTCCTTCTCGAGCAGGGCCGGAGCCAGGCCGACGGCACCGACCATGCGCAGGTGACCGCCGTCCGAGGTGAGCACGCGCACGACGCCGGCCTTGGCCTTGGACAGCCGCATCATGATCTCCAGGAAGCGGGTCAGCATCTGCTCGATGTTGGCGTCGGCATTCATGCTGCTGGCGATCTCGGCCAGCACCTCGACCACCGGCAGGCGGTGGCTGTCGGCGACGTTGGCAAGGCTGTCCTGGCGCGTCCTGGTCAGGGCGGAAACGGGGATCTCTTGCTGGAGCACGGGTAGCGATCAGGAAAGCGATCGGTCGATGGTAAGGAGGCCAGCGGCGGAATGCAATGTCGGTGCGGGGCCTGAAGGAATCGCTGACCAATTCGTCATCCCCGCGCAGGCGGGGATCCAAAGCCTTGATTCAACTGGGTTCCCGCCCCACGCCTGCGCGGTGGCAGGCTCAGTGCGCGAACGACAAGACCAGAATGGATCGGCACGTCCTCAAAGGTTCTGCGCCACGGTGGACTTGGCGAGCGGCGGGTTGCTGTCGAAATAACGCTTGACGCCGGCGCTGATGGCCGCAGCCATCTGCTCCTGGTAGGCATCGTCGAGCAGGCGCTTCTCCTCCTCCGGATTGGAGATGAAGGCGGTCTCGATCAGGATGGACGGGATGTCCGGCGCCTTCAGCACGGCGAAGCCGGCCTGTTCGACGTGGCCGCGGTGCAGGTTGTTGACGCCGCCCAGTTCGTCCAGCACGGCGCGGCCGAGCACCAGGCTGTCGCGGATCTGGGCGTCCTGCGACAGGCTGATCAGGGTCTTCTTCAGGTGCACGTCCTTGACGTCGATGTTGACGCCGCC
>JAQVJE010000045.1:0-10074 GCA_028695325.1 Gallionellaceae bacterium | reverse complement strand
GAGGACCGCGTTGCCGGCATCGATCTGGCCGGCCAGGGCCTGCAGCACGGCGGCCTGCTCGACGCCCTGCAGGTCGACCACCAGGCGGTGGGGATCGGCGAGGCTGAAGTAGCGGTAGTCGGGCGCCGCGCTGAATTCCAGGGTGATGCGGGTATAGTCGGGCGCCGGCCACATGCGCGCCGCCTTCAGCTCGGCGGCGGCGGCCGGGCAAGCCAGGCTGGCGATTAGCCAGAGACAGACTGCAAAAAGTTTTCCACGCATCGCCTTCCCTCCTCCGTGCCGGCGCGCAAGCGGGCGACGCGCCCATCGCCCTCGATGTCCAGGCGGACCTCCAGGTCCGGCCTGGGAAGGAGCGCACCAGCCCTTTCGGGCCACTCCACCAGACAGATCGATTCCGGGTTGAAGTATTCCCTGAAACCGGCCTCTTCCCACTCGACCGGATCGGCGAATCGATACAAATCAAAGTGATAAAGATTAAAGCTCGAAAAGGGATAAATTTCAACCAGCGTATAGGTCGGGCTCTTCACCCGGCCGCCGTGGCCGAGCGCCCTGAGCAGGCCGCGCGTCAGGGTGGTCTTGCCGGCGCCCAGGTCGCCGGACAGCCATACCGCCATGCCCGGCCGCAGGACGGTGGCCAGGCGGGCGCCCAGGGCCAGGGTGGCGGCCTCGTCGGCCAACGGCAGGGCCGCTATCGGTCTATCATCGGCGTCATGACGCATGACTGGTCTCCCTCAGGACTCAAGCAGGCCATCCGGCAATGGGGCCGGGAACTGGGCTTCGCCGCCATCGGCTGCGCGCCGGCCACGCCGCTCGACGACGCCGGCTACCTCAACTGGCTGGCGGCCGGCCATCACGGCGGCATGGATTATATGGCGCGCAACCTGGACAAGCGCGCCCGGCCGGCCGAGCTGGTGCCCGGCACGCGTTCCGTCATCAGCGTCCGCCTCGACTACGCCGCCGCCGACCTGCCCGCGCCGGAACCGGACGCCGCCGTGGTGTCGCGCTACGCCCTCGGGCGCGACTACCACAAGGTCATGCGGCAGCGCCTGCAGCGCCTGGCCGAGCGCATCGCAACGGTCACCGGGCCGTTCGGCCACCGCGCCTTCGCCGACAGCGCCCCGGTGCGCGAGGTCGACCTCGCCGCGCTGGCCGGCCTGGGCTGGCGCGGCAAGCATACCCTGCTGCTGTCGCGCAGCGGCTCCTGGTTCTTCCTCGGCGAGCTGTACACCGACCTCGACCTGCCCGCCGACCCGCCCGCGGCCGACCACTGCGGCCGCTGCACCGCCTGCCTGGCGGCCTGTCCGACCGGCGCCTTCGTGGCGCCCTACATGCTCGACGCCCGGCGCTGCATCTCCTACCTGACCATCGAGCACCATGGCAGCATACCGCTGGCGCTGCGCCCGCTCATGGGCACCCGCATCTACGGCTGCGACGACTGCCAGCTGACCTGCCCGTGGAACCGCTTCGCCCGGCCCGCCGCGGTGGCCGACTTCCAGCCCCGCCAGGGCCTCGAAAGCGCCCGCCTGGCCGAACTCATCGCCTGGAGCGAGACGGAGTTCGACGACCGCCTGGCCGGCTCGCCGATCCGCCGCATCGGCCACGAGCGCTGGCTGCGCAACCTCGCCGTCGCCATTGGCAACGCGCCGCGCTCGGCGGCCAACCGCCAGGCCCTGCTAGCCCGCCGCGACCACCCCTCCGCCCTGGTGCGCGAGCATGTCGCCTGGGCGCTGGAGCAATTCGATACAATCGCGCCAGCGTCTCCCGGGAATCCCTCATGAACCTCAATTCAGCCAATCCGATCGGCGTCTTCGACTCCGGCGTCGGCGGCCTCACCGTCGTGCGCGCCCTCATGGAGCGCCTGCCGTTCGAGTCCATCCACTACTTCGGCGACACCGCCCGGGTGCCCTACGGCGTCAAGTCGGTGGAGACCATCGCCCACTACACCACCCAGATCGCCGAGTTCCTCCTGGAGAAGCGGGTCAAGCTGCTCATCGTCGCCTGCAACACCATGGCGGCGGTGGCCTCCCAGGTGGTGCGCGACCTGTCGCCGGTGCCGGTGCTCGACGTCATCGAGGCCGGCGCCCTGAATGCCCTGGCGGCCACCCGGACACGCCGCATCGGCGTCATCGGCACCCCCACGACGGTGAACAGCAACGCCTACGGCCGCGCCATCCACGCGGTGGAGCCGGACGCCCGCGTGGTGTCCCAGGCCTGCGCACTGTTCGTGCCCCTGGTGGAAGAAGGCTGGCTGGACCACCCGGTCACCCGCCTGACCGCCCAGGAATACCTCAAGCCCATCCTGGCCGAGCGGATCGACACCCTGGTCCTGGGTTGCACCCACTACCCGCTGCTGAAGCCGCTCCTGGCCGAGGTGGCCGGCCCAGCAGTGGCCCTGGTGGACTCCGCCGAGGCGATGGCCGAGCGCGCCGCCGCCCTGCTCGGCGAGCTCGACCTGCACACGCCGTCGCGTGTGCCGGCCGACTACCACTTCTATGTCACCGACGTGCCGCTGCGCTTCCAGACCATCGGCGAGCGCTTCCTCGGCCGCTCCCTCAACAACGTCCACGTGGTGAAGTGGTAGACGGGGCACTGGTAACAATTTCCCTGCCGGAAGGGTTGATCGATATCAAGCGCATATTCAAGACTCCGAATATAATCGCACCATGATATTCGTGTACTTGCCTCCACCCTCCTTCACTCACTGAAAGGTTAACGCCATGAAAATCCTGACCGCCGCCTTCGCCGCCGCCGCCCTGATCGCCTCCTCCTCCGTCCTGGCCGACGAGGCCCTGGCCAAGAAGAACGGCTGCGCCGCCTGCCACGACATGAGCGCCAAGAAGGTCGGCCCGACCTGGAAGGACATCGCCGCCAAGACCAAGGGCGACGCCGCCACCATCACCGCCGCCATCGAGAAGGGCTCCAAGGGCAAGTATGGCAAGATCCCGATGCCGCCGCAGCCCAAGGCCAAGGGCGACGCCGCCGCCATCGCCAAGTGGATCGCCAGCATCAAGTAAGCGGCCATCCCCCCGAAAAAAACGCGGCCGTGGCCGCGTTTTTTCATGCTGCCGCGGCGGTTCGCGGCCGCCACCCAAAATCCCTTTATCGGCCGATAAAAAACCCTAGCGGCAACCGGGCGGCCGGCCCGGTAAACTTGCGCGTTCAACAGTTACTGGATTCAGGAGATCAACCATGGCCACTCGGGAAACCCTGGAGCCCCGCGTCGCCGGTGCCGCCGGCGCCGACGCCTTGTACGCCCTCGCACGCGAGGCCTTCGACGCCCCTGCCGACATCGGCTATGCCCAGGAGATCCTGGCCGCCGCCGCCTTCACCGGTGACGCCGGCGCCAAGGCCGTGCTGGACGACACCGCTGGCAGCGCCATGTTCACCAGCGACTTCATCTGCTGCGCCTTCGGCTACAAGGCCCTCGGCGATACCGGCAAGGCCGAGGAAATGCTCGGCCAGGGCGCCGACTTCGCCATGAGCGGCGAGGAGAAGGTCGCCGTCGGCGTGGCCCAGATGCTGGTCGCCGGCGATGCCGCCGCGGCCGCCAAGACCCTGGCCGGCGCCCTCAAGGAGATCTCCACCACCGAGGAACTGTACGGCCTGGCCAAGGTGGTCGCCGGTGACATCAAGGACGCCGCCCTGGCCGGCCAGATCTACGACAAGATCAAGACCAAGTGCGGCCGCGCCGCCGACTTCGCCCGCCTGGCCAAGACCATCGCCGCCGACCTCGGCGACAAGGCCCAGGCCGCCGCAATCATCAACGAAGGGGCCGCCAAGTACAGCTCCGCCGGCGACATGATCGCCCTCTCCGGCGCCATGGCCGAGATCGACCCGGCCGCCGCCGGCGCCCTCTACGACAAGGCCCTGGAGTCCGCCAAGGACTTCAACGCCCTGATGCAGGTGCTGGCCGCCGCCGAGGGCAACGCCGAGTTCGCCAAGGCGGTGCTGGCCAAGGCCGGCGCCACCGCCGCCGCAGCCGGCGACCTGATCAAGCTGGCCGACGTCTACGCCGGCCTGGGCGACAGTGCCGGGGTCGCCGACATGCTCACCAAGGCCGAGGAATCCGTCGCCAACCTGGACGAGATGCGCCGCGTCGTCGAGGTCGCCAACAAGCACCTCGCCGGCGACACCGCCCGTGTCGCCCGCCTGGCCGACAAGCTGGCCAAGCGCGAGGCCAACCAGGCCAAGTACATCGAGATCCAGAACGAAGAGGCCAAGGCGAAGACCGCCAAGCAGTTCATCGCCCTGTCCGACCGCATCATCGCCGAGCTGGACGACGGCGCCTACGCCGGCAAGATGCTGGCCGCCGCCGAGGAGGTGATGCGCGCCGACGGCTTCCACTTCAGCCGCTTCAAGCCCCTCATCCTGGGCGTCGACCGCCTCGGCGACAAGGCATGGCTGGGCCGCCTGCTCGACGAGTCGGTCGCCTCCGCCGCCGACTTCGTCTGGTTCCGCGAGATCTGCCTGACCGCCGCCCGCGAGCTGAAGGATGCCGAGTTCGGCAAGGGCCGCGCCAAGGCCTACATCGACGCCCGCATGGCGCAGTCCGGCGACAACCCCTACGACTGGACCAAGCTGGCCCAGATCGCCCAGGAGGCCCTGGGCGACACCGCCCAGGCCTCCAACCTGCTGGCCGAGGCCGCCAAGCGCGCCAAGGACCACTATGCCCTGGCCCAGATCGGCAAGCTGTTCGCCGACCTCGGCGACGCCTCCACCGCCAAGGCCATGTATGCCAAGGCAGTGGACGCCTGCCCCAGCGGCGAGGCCTGCGTGCAACTGGCCAGCCGCCTGAACGCCATGGCCATGGCCAAGGCCGACATAGCCGCCCTGATGGACCAGTGCGGCGCCAAGCTGGGCAACGCCAACGACAAGCTGCGCTGGGCCGAGGGCGTCGCCGATCTGCTGCTCGATACCGACTGGGCCGCCCGTGCCTACGACGCCATCGCCGCCAGCTTCACCGACGAGGTCGGCCAGAAGCGCCTGGCGCGCAGCCGCCAGATGCGCACCGGCTACCGCTTCTTCGGTCCCGGCGTGCAGGCCCACTGAGCCCGGGCAGGCGCGCGGAACGGCCGGCTTGCCGGCCGTTTTTCTTTTCCGCGCCGGCAGCGCGAACTTGCCGGGCGGCCGGCAGTCCACCGCATACCGTCATGTAGAATCCACCCTATGCCTATCCGCCTACTGCTCGCCATCCTCATGCTGGCCCTGTCTGCCGGCACCCAGGCCTTCGAACTGACCGACAGCAAGGGCAAGAAGCACAAGCTGTCGCAGTACAAGGGCAAGTGGGTGCTGGTGAACTACTGGGCAACCTGGTGCCCGCCCTGCCTGATGGAGATCCCCGACCTCGCCGCCCTGCACCAGAACCGCAAGAACAAGCTGGTGGTGCTGGGCGTGGCGATGGAATACCAGGATCCCAAGGAGGTGCTCGCCTTCGCCAGGGAACGGGCCATCCCCTACCCCATTATCCTGGGCGACGAGCGCACCCTCGACCAGGTCGGCCCCATGCGCGGCCTGCCCACCTCCTACCTGTACGACCCGCAGGGCAGGCAGGTCGCCTACAACGTCGGCATGCTGAGCCAGGAGGCGGTCGAGCAGTACATCGCCGGGAAGAAGTCACCGGTCAAATAAGACTACATGTGAGAAGAGAGAGCGTCATGCGTTGGTTGCTGTTGCTGCTGGCCCTGCTCGGGCCGCCCGCCCAGGCCGAGGTGCGCGACCCCGGCCAGCACTTTTTCCAACCCAAGCTGGGCGACCTGAAGGACGACCTCGCCGCCGCCAGGGCCGAGGGCAAGGCCGGCGTGCTGCTCATGTTCGAGATGGACGACTGCCCGTTCTGCGACCGCATGAAGCACACCGTGCTCAACCAGTCCGCGGTGCAGGACTACTACCGCCAGCACTTCGCCATCTACCCCATCGACACCCGCGGCGACGCCCCCATGGTCGACTTCCAGGGCCGTGACACCACCGAGAAGGCCTTCGCCCTCGACCAGCGCGCCCGCGCCACCCCGGTGTTCATCTTCTACGACCTCGACGGCAGGCCGGTGACCCGCTTCACCGGCGCCACCCAGACCACCGACGAGTTCCTCCTGCTGGGCCGCTACGTGGTCGAGGGCCACTACAAGGCCATGCCGTTCAACGTCTACAAGCGCCAGACCAGGTAGGCGACCCATGCGAGCGGCATCCAGCGGCCGGCCGGCAGCAGGCGCCTTCGCCAGGCAATGGGCGCCGGCCTGCCTCGGCCTGCTGCTCGGCGCCTTCGCCGCCGCCGCGGCCGCCGCCCCCCTCACCCTGGACGAGGTGCTGGCCCACGCCGACCAGCCCCACCCGGACCTCGGCCTGGTCGAGGCCGAGGCCGAGCTGGCGCGCGCCGAAGCGCTGCTGGCCGAGAGCCAGGACGACTTCCGCGTCACCCTGGAGGCCGGCCTGCGCAGCGGCCGCAACACCCTCGACGACGACGGCTTCCAGCCCGACCACCTGGCCCGCCTGAACGCCCGCAAGACCCTGTGGGACGGCGGCCGCACCGACCTGGCCGGCGCGGCGGCGCGCCTGGAGAGCGCCGGCCGCGCCGCCCAGCTCATCGACGCCCGCGCCCAGCGCCGCCTGGCCCTGATGACCCGCTTCTTCGACGTCCTGATGACCGACCTGCGCCACGCCGCCGACTCCGAAGCCGCCGCCGTCGCCTACGTGGCCTGGGATGACGCCCAGGACCGCCACCAGCTGGGCGAGATCACCAGCACCACCCTGGCCGGCTACGAGGCGCGCTTCCAGGAGGCCCGCCTCAAGCGCAATGCCACCCTGCGCCAGGCGCGCGAGAAGCGCGCCCTGCTGGCCGCCGCCATGAACCGGCCCGACCAGCTGCCCGCCGAGCTGGCCGAACCGGCGCTGCGCGACAACGATCGTCCGCTGCCCGAGTTCAAGGACCTGCTGACCCGCCTGGAGGCCGCCAACCCGCGCCTGCAGGCCCACCGCCAGCTGCTCGCCGCGGCCGGCCAGCGCCTCGCCGCCCAGCGCGCCGAGCACCGCCCCAGCCTGGAGTTCGAGGCCGAGACCGCCGCCTACAGCCGCGCCTCGTCGACCCGCGACCACCTGCGCGCCGGCCTCAACCTGACCTGGCCGCTCTGGCAGGGCCAGCGCCTCGACGCCGGCCTCGCCCGCGAGCAGGCCCGTTTCCAGATGCTGCAGGCGGAATACGACCGCCTGCTGCTCGACCTGCGCCAGGAACTATATGAGACCCGCGAGGAGATCGCCCACCTGACCGCGAGCGAGCGCCCCGCCGCCCGCGCCGACAGCGTCCTGCGCGACTGGCAGCTGGAGCGGGCGCGGGCCGAGTACGAGCTGGAGCTGAAGACCAACCTGGGCAGCAGCATGGCCCAGACCCAACTGGCCAGGCTGCGCGACAGGACGATCGAATACCGCCTCGCCCTGGCCTGGGAGCGGCTGGCCGCCCTGCTCGGCGAGCCGGTCGAGACTGTCAAGGAGACCAAGCCATGATCACGCGCGCCATCCCCCTGCTGCTGCTCGCCCTGCCCGCCTGGGCCGCCGAACTGCCTGCCCGCCTCGACTGGTCGCAGCGGGTCGAGATCGCCACCCCGGTATCCGGCGTGGTCGAGGCGGTCCACGTCCTACCCGGCCAGCGGGTACCGAAGGGCACCGTGCTGCTCGGCCTGAACCAGACCGCCTTCAAGGCCGGCCTGCTGGAGGCGCGCGCCGACCTCGACCGCCTCGGCCAGGAGGTCGCCGATGCCGAACGCGAACTCGCCCGCGCCAACGAGCTGTATGCCCGCACCGTCTCCTCCACCACCGAACTGGACGCCGCCCGGCTGCGCCACGCCCGCGCCGGGGCGCTGCTGGCCGCCGCCGAGGCGCGCAGCGAGCAGGCCCGCCGCCAGCTCGACGAAAGCGAGCCGCGTGCCCCCTACGACGCCCTGGTGCTCGACCGCATGGCCGAGCCCGGCATGACGGTGGCCGCGCAATGCCAGCCGCCGGCGCTGCTGGTGCTCGCCCGCGCCGACGAGATGGTCGCCCGTGCCGAGCTGGCGGCCGGCCAGGCCGCCACCCTCAGGCCGGGCGACGCGGCGGCCGTCCTGTTCGCCGGCCGGACCCTCGCCGGCAAGGTCGCCGCCGTGCGCGCCAGGGCCGACGGCCGCTACCTGCTCGACGTCGCCATCCCGCGCGAGGACGGCATGGTGGCCGGCCTGGCGGCGACCATCCAGCTGCCCTGAGCCGGATGAGCGGAGCGCTGCCATGCCCCTGCGCGCCCTGCTGCTGGACTTCAATTCCTATTTCGCCTCGGTCGAGCAACAGCTGAGGCCGGAACTGCGTGGCCGCCCCATCGGCATCCTGCCGGTGGTGGCCGAGACCACCTGCTGCATCGCCGCCAGCCGCGAGGCCAAGCGCTTCGGGGTGAAGACCGGCACCGTGGTGGCGGACGCCCGCGAACTATGCCCGGACATCGTCTTCGTCCAGGCCCGGCCGGCGGTCTACGTCGAGATGCACCACAAGCTCATGGCTATCGTCGACAGCGTCATCCAGGTGGGCGAGGTGCTGTCCATCGACGAGGTGGCCTGCGAGCTCACCGGCAGTTGGCAGCGCGAGGAGGTCATCCGCGAGCGCTCCCTCATGGTAAAGAAGAAGCTGCGCGACGAGGCCGGCGAATGCCTGACCTGCTCCATCGGCATCGGCCCCAACCGCTTCCTGGCTAAGACCGCCTCCAATATGCAGAAGCCGGACGGCCTCACAGTCATCCACGCGGCCGACCTGCCGGACATCCTCTACCCGCTGAAGCTGGAAGACCTCAACGGCATCGGCCGGCACATGCTGGAGCGCCTCAACCGCCATGGCATCTACAGCGTCGAGGCCCTGTGCGCGGCCAGCCGCGAACAGTTGCGCCGGATCTGGGGCGGGGTGGAGGGCGAGCGCTACTTTGATCGCCTGCGCGGCATCGAGGTGGCCCGCCCGCCCAGCCGACGCGCCAGCCTCGGCCACTCCCACGTCCTGCCGCCGCACCTGCGCTACGGCACCGGCGCCTGGTCGGTGCTCTCCAAGCTGACCCAGAAGGCCGCCCTCAGGCTGCGTGCCGAAGGCCTCCTGGCCAGCCGCATGAGCGTGCGGGTGTCCTGGCACCGCCACGACGCCTGGGAACACACCGCCCGCTTCACCCCCATGTCCGACACCCTCGGCTTCCTGCGCATACTCGCCGGCCTGTGGGCCGAGCGCCCCGCCCACGGCGAGCCGGTCAAGGTCGGCGTGGTGCTGTCCGGCCTCGCCCCGGCCACGCAGGAGACCCTGCCCCTGTTCGACGACGGCACCCGCTCGCCCGGCCTCGACAGCGCCTTCGACCGCGTGCGGCGCCGCTTCGGCAATGACGCCCTCTACTTCGGCGGCGCCTTCCTGGCCGCCCACGAGGCCCCCATGCGCATCGCCTTCAACCACATACCGGACCAGACTACGGAGGCGGACGGACCCTGACGGCCCGCAAACCGGCATGAACTCCGCCCGGAATTACGGGCAGACCCTTGTCCACCCCGACCGCCGATGCCAGAATCCCGTAAAACAAAAACAGGGAGACACCATGCCCACCGGCATTCCGATCCATCGAGCCGGCATCAGCAAGAAACTTGCACCCGGCCAACCTGGCACCAAACGCTACCAGCGCCAGTTCGGCGATGCCCTGGTCTGCGTCCGCTACCTCATCCACCCTGAAACAGCCCGGCGCTACACCACGGTCGAAATCGTCGTCGACGAAAAACGGCTACCCGCCTTTCCGGCACCGAACGACACCGCAGAAGAAACCCTGGTTGCCCTGGCCATTGCCTACGGCGAGACCGATCTCCGGCAGCGCGTCAAACAGGCGGGCGGCAAATGGGACCAGGACAGGAAGGTCTGGCTGCTGCCGTATGGCATCGCCTGCAAATTGGGGCTGCATGGACGGATTCGCAAAGGCGGAGACGGACATGCCTGACGCCCGCATTCATCCACGCCCACATATGGCAATGCCTGCTGCCATATGTGGGCATATATCACCATATCTGGAAATGTTCCCAGATATGGAAGCGGTGTCGAATATACGTTAGC
>JAQVJE010000204.1 GCA_028695325.1 Gallionellaceae bacterium | reverse complement strand
TTCACCCGCACGCCCCCACCGCCCCGCAGGCGGTGCAGAAGTCGCAGCCATCCTTGCGGATCACGGTGTCGTTGCCGCACTCCTTGCAGCGCTTGCCCTTCATCGCCGGCATGGCGGCGGGGGCCTGGCCGGCCGGGGCGGGCGCCTCCAGGATGCCCATCTGCTGGATCGGCTGGCCGTCCTCGGTCAACAGGCCCAGCATGGCGTAGCGGTGGATGATGAGGCGGGCGACGTAGGCCACCGTCGAGGGCCAGGTCTGGCTCTTCTCCGAGCCGGGGACCTTGGCCATGAAGTCGCCCAGCGGTTCCTGGTAGTTGAGGAGCTTGCGCAACTTCATGCCGATCCAGGCCGGATCGATCACCCGCATGTCGAGGGAGAGCAGCTTGCACAGGCCGTCCAGGGCGCGCGGGTAGTCGCCCGACAGCCACACCGAGTAGGGCCGGGTGACGCCGTCGGGCAGGGTGATCTCCTTGAGGCCGAGGACGAAGTCGTCCTCGGAGGCGGGGTTGAGCACGTCGACGGTCCAGGACAGTGTGCCGTCGGTGCCGGTCTTGGGCTCCTTGTGGCTGAACAGGACGTCGATCAGCGGGCTGGGACCGTCCACGCCGAGGGCGCCGATCTGTTCCAGGCGCCACTGCACGATCTGGGCCAGGGCGGCCACCATGCTGGGCACCGAGCGCAGTTCGCCATGGGGCGGGAAGGGGATGAAGCAGGCGTCGTCGCCACGCGTCTTGGCCAGCGATTCCAGCTTCAACTTGAGCCAGGCGCGGTCGTTGGCGCGCATGTCCATGGACAGCGACTTGGCCAGCGCGCCGAGGCCGCGCGGCTGTTCGGCGCCGTTGACCCACAACTCGAACGGCCAGGCCTTGCCGCCGCCGTTCTCGACGTGGCCGACGAAGATGGCGAAGCTGCCGTGCGGCGACTCGATCATGTAGCTCCACGCCATGTTGCCGCCCGGCAGCTTGGGCCGGCCCGGCCACTTGAGGGATTCCAGCACCGGGGCCGGGACGTTCTTGATCTCGATGCGGCGGTTGACGTCGGAAATCTGGAAGTCCTGCGGCGCCGCCTTTTCCTTCTCCACCGACAGCACGCTGCCCAGCACGGCGTTGGGCCGGTAGGTGGTGATGCCCTTGAGGCCGGCCTTCCAGGCGGCGCTGTAGAGCTCGGCGAAGTCGTCGAAGGGGTAGTCGCCCGGCACGTTGACGGTCTTCGAGATGGCCGAATCGACATAGGGCGCCACCGCGGCCACCATCTGCATGTGGTCCAGGGCGGATATCTCCAGGGCGGTGACGAAGGCGGCCGGCATGTGTTCGACGTCGCCGCCCTGCTCGCGGTAGAGGCGGTAGGCGTGGTCCTCGACCTGGTATTCCTTGGTGCCGCCGTCCGGCATGCGCTTCTTGCGCGTGTAGTACCAGGAGAAGGGCGGCTCGATGCCGTTGCTGGCGTTGTCGGCGAAGGCGAGCGAGATGGTGCCGGTGGGGGCGATGGAGAGCAGGTGCGAGTTGCGAATGCCGTGCTCGCGGATCTCCGCCTTGATCTCGGCCGGCAGGCGCGAGGCGAAGGTGCTGCCGGAGAGATAGAGGTCGGCGTTGAAGAGTGGGAAGGCACCGCGCTCCTTGGCCAGTTCCACGGAAGCCTTGTAGGCCTCGTTGCGCATGAACTCGGCGGCGTGGCCGGCGAAGGTGCGCGCGCCGTCGCTGTCATAGCGCAGGCCGAGCATGACCAGGGTGTCCCCCAGGCCGGTGAAGCCCAGGCCGATGCGGCGCTTCGACTGCGCCTCGGCGTGCTGCTTGTCGAGCGGCCAGGCGGTCAGCTCCAGCACGTTGTCGAGCATGCGCACGGCGGTGGCCACGGTGCGGGCGAAGGCGGCGAAGTCGAACTCGGCCTCGGGCAGGAAGCCGGACTTCACGAAGCGGGTCAGGTTGATCGAGCCCAGGCAGCAGCAGCCGTAGGGCGGCAGGGGCTGCTCGCCGCAGGGGTTGGTGGCCTCGATGGTCTCGCAGTAGCCGAGGTTGTTGTCCTTGTTGATACGGTCGATGAACAGCACGCCCGGCTCGGCGTGGTCGTAGGTGGAATGCATCACCTGCGCCCAGAGGTCGCGCGCGCGCACCTTGCGGTAGACCCAGAGGCCGTCGCCGCGCTGATAGGCGCCGTTGGCCATCTTCTCGTCGCCGGGCACCGCCTTGTGGGTCAGCTCGATCTCGCCATCGTCCTGGACCGCCTGCATGAAGGCGTCGGTGACGCCGAGGGAGATGTTGAAGTTCTTCAGGTCGCCCTGGTCCTTGGCGTGGATGAAGTCCTCGATGTCCGGGTGGTCGCAGCGCAGGACGCCCATCTGGGCGCCGCGCCGGGCGCCGGCCGACTCCACCGTCTCGCAGGAGCGGTCGAACACCCGCATGTAGGAGATGGGGCCGCTGGCGCGCGACTGGGTGCCCTTGACCAGGGCGCCCTTGGGCCGGATGGTGGAGAAGTCGTAGCCCACCCCGCCGCCGCGGCGCATGGTCTCGGCCGCCTCCTCGAGGGCGTTGTAAATACCGGGCCGGCCGTCGCTGACGCCGGAGATGGCGTCGCCCACCGGCTGCACGAAGCAGTTGATCAGGGTGGCCTGCAGGTCGGTGCCGGCGGCGGAATTGATGCGGCCGCCGGGGATGAAGCCCGCCTCCATGGCCTCGAAGAAGCGGCGCTCCCACTTGGCGCGCACCTTCTTGTCCTCCAGCGCGGCCAGCGCGCGGGCGACCCTGAGGCGCACGTCGGTGACGTTCTTCTCGTCACCCTTGGCATATTTTTCCAGCAGCACCTCGGTGGAGATGTCCTGCTCGGCCAGTTCCGGGAAAAGAGCTTCTTGCATGTTATCGGTCTCCCTAGTGACGTTGGCTTGACGGCGGCCACCATACACTAAATCTGGGGTTTGATGCCAGCAAAAACACCATATGCATGGTTCGTGCCAGGTCGACCACATGATCGCCCGACGGGCCTCGGGAGGCGATTCGGGCGCTTGCCGGGGCCTACCCCGAGGGCCGCTCCCAGGCCCGTGGCGCGATCAGTCGGCCGCGCCGATCTCCGCCACCACCGGCGCGTGGTCGGAGGGCCGCTCCCAGGCCCGCGGCGCCTTGTCTATCCGGCAACCCGTGCAGGCGGCGGCGAGCGGCGCCGACAGCAGGATGTGGTCGATGCGCAGGCCCAGGTTGCGGCGGAAGCCGCCCTGGCGGTAGTCCCACCATGAATAGGCCCTGTCGTCCTGCTCAAACAGGCGGAAGGCGTCCTTGAGGCCCTGGCCCAACAGATCACGAAAGTGCTCGCGCTCGGGCTCCGAGCAGAGCACCTGGCCGGCCCAGGCGACCGGGTCGTGGCAGTCGCGGTCCTCGGGGGCGATGTTGAAGTCGCCCAGCACGGCAAGACGCGGATGCGCCGCCAGCTCGGACTTCAGCCAGCCCTGCAGGGCATAGAGCCAGGCCAGCTTGTACTGGTACTTCTCGGATTCGACGCTCTGGCCGTTCGGGATGTACAGGCAGATCACCCGTGTGCCGTCGACCGTGGCGGCCAGCACCCGCTTCTGCTCGTCCGGGAAGCCGGGGATACCCATGACCACATCGGCCGCCTCGGTCCGGCTCAGGATGGCGACGCCGTTGTAGGTCTTCTGGCCTGAGAACACCGCCCGGTAGCCGGCC
>JAQVJE010000044.1 GCA_028695325.1 Gallionellaceae bacterium | reverse complement strand
ACCACCAGGCGGTGGTCGCGGCCCACCTCGCGCGGGTCGAAGCCCTGGTAGGTGGCCGGGTCCTTGAGCAGGCCGTCGACGTGGATGCCGGCCTCGTGGGTGAAGGCGCCTTCGCCGACCACGCTCTTCTGCCAGGGCACCGGGCGGCCGGAGGCGCGCGCCACCTCCTCGGAGAGGGCGGGAAAGCCGGTCAGGTCGACCCCGGTCGCGTAGCCGTGGAGCTTCTCCAGGCCGAGCGCCACCTCCTCCAGGGCGGCGTTGCCGGCCCGCTCGCCGAGGCCGTTCACCGTCGTGTTGACGTGCGTGGCGCCGGCCCGGCAGGCGGCCAGGGTGTTGGCGGTGGCCAGCCCGAGGTCGTCGTGGGCGTGCATCTCCAGTTCCAGGTCGCAGATGTCGCGCAGGGTCTTGACAGTATCGAAGACCCCGAACGGCTCCATGACGCCGAGGGTGTCGGCATAGCGGAAGCGCTGCGCGCCGGCCGCCTGGGCGGCATCCACCACGCGCAGCAGGAAATCGAGGTCGGCGCGCGAGGCGTCCTCGCCGCCGACGATCACCGCGAGGCCCATGTCGAGGGCGCGCGGCACCAGCTCGGCGATGCTCCGCAGCACCCAGGCGCGGTCGCGCCCGAGCTTCCTGGCGATCTGCACGTCGGATACCGGGATGGAGAGGTCGACCCGTTGCACGGGCAGGCCCTGGCAGGCCGCCAGGTCACCCGCGAGCATGCGGCTCCAGACCACCAGTTCCGCCTTGAGGCCGAGCGCCGCTACGGCGCGGATGCCCTCGCACTCGCCGGCGCCCATGGCCGGTATGCCGACCTCCAGCTCGGGCACCCCGAGGGCGTCGAGGCGGCGGGCGATGACGAGCTTCTCGTCGAGGGTGAAGGCGACCCCGGCCGACTGCTCGCCGTCGCGCAGCGTGGTGTCGTCGATGGTGATGGTACGGGCCGGCATGGTCGGTGTCCTTTCGCAGCTTGCCATGGCCCATCCCCTGCAATGCCCGTGCCAGCGGCGCACACAATGCAAGGCCTTGATAAACCGACAATAATCCCCCGCTCGCCGGCCCAGCCCCGGTCGTCAACTGGACGCCCCTGCGTACTTCGTCGCCTTTGCGACAAAACCCTCCGCGGCGCGACTGGAGTATGATTACGCCCATCGACAAGACCAAACAGGCAGGAGGTAGAGGTCATGACCAGGCCGACCCTGGCCGGCGGGATGCGCCCGCTGCATCCCGGCGAGATATTGCGCGAGGACTACCTGCGGCCGCTGGGCCTGAGCATCCAGGCGCTCGCCCAGATCATCGACGTGCCCATCCCGCTCATCGAGGACATCGTGCAGGAGCGCCGCGCCATGAGCGCCGAGGTCGCGACCCGCCTGGTGCGCCATTTCGGCGGCGACGTGGGGGGCTGGCAGGCCATGCAGGCCGCCTACGACAGGCAGGCCGCCGAGCTGGCGGCGCCGGGGGAGGCGACGGACGGCGGCCGGGCGCCGCGCCCGTCTCAGGCGTACACCGGCGCGAATGCCTGGTCCGGCTCCGCGGCCGGGCCGTCCTCGCCCCAGTAGGGCGACAGCCGGCGCAGCTGGGCGACGATCTCCGGCACCACCTGGATCACCCGGTCGACCTCCGCCGCCGTCGTGTAGCGCGACAGCGAGAAGCGGATGGTGCCGTGCGCGGCGGTATAGGGGATGCCCATGGCGCGCATGACGTGGCTGGGCTCCAGGCTGCCCGAGGTGCAGGCCGAACCCGAGGATGCGGCGATGCCGAACTTGTTCAACAAAAGCAGGATCGCCTCGCCCTCGATGAACTCGAAGGCGATGTTGCTGGTGTTGGGCAGGCGGTTGTCGACGTCGCCGGTGGCGAAGGCGCGCGGCACCCGGGCGAGTATGCCGGCCTCCAGGCGGTCGCGCAGCCGCTTCACCTCGGTGTTCTCGTAGTGCAGGTGCCGCATGGCCTGCTCGCAGGCCAGCCCGAGGCCGACGATGGCGGCGCTGTTCTCGGTGCCGGCGCGGCGGCCGCGTTCCTGGTGGCCGCCTCTCAATAAAGGCCGGAAGCGCACGCCGCGCCGCAGGTAGAGCACGCCGACCCCCTTGGGGGCGTGCAGCTTGTGGCCGGACAGCGAGAGCATGTCGATCTTGGAATTCTTCAAATCGATGGGCACCTTGCCGACGGCCTGGACGGCGTCGGTGTGGAAGGGGATGCCGGCGGCATGGGCCATCTCGGCCATCCTTTCGACCGGGAACAGCGTGCCGGTCTCGTTGTTGGCCCACATGACGGACACCACCGCGACCCGGTCGCTGAGCAGGCGCTGGTACTCGGCCAGGTCCAGGCGGCCCTTCTCGTCCACCTTGAGGAAGTGGGTCCTGTAGCCCTCCTTCTCCAGATGGCTGCACAGGGCCAGCACGGCCGGGTGCTCGATGCTGGTGGTGATGATCTCCTTGCGCTCCGGGCTGGCGCGCAGGGCCGAGAGGATGGCGGTGGAGTCGGACTCGGTGCCGCAGGAGGTGAAGATGATCTCCGACTCATGCTCGGCGCCCAGCAGTTCCTGCACCTGCAGGCGGGCCTTCTTGATGGCGAGGCCGACCTTGTTGCCGAAGCTGTGCATGGAGGAGGGGTTGCCGAACTGCTCGGTGAAGAAGGGCAGCATGGCGGCCACCACCGCGTCGTCGACCCGGGTGGTGGCGTTGTTGTCGAGGTAGATGGCGTCCATGACAGTCTCCTCAGACGTGGCAGGCGGCGCGCGAGTACGACCCGGCGCGGCTGGGCACCACCTTAACGAATTCGCCCAGGTCCTCGATCAGCCGGGTCTGGATGCCTTGCAGGGTCTGGGCCTCCATCTGGCAGCCGGAGCAGGCGCCGATCATGTTGACGTAGATGGTCTTGCCGTCCACGTCGACCAGCTCGATGTCGCCGTGGTCGCGCTTCAGCTGCGGCCGGATCGCGTCCAGGATGGCCTCGATGCGCTTGATGCGCTGCAGGTTGTTCAGCCGTCCCGATGGTTCTACTTGGCCCGGCCTGGCCGCTTCCTTGAGTTCCACCGCGTGGGGCACGAAGCTCTCGCCGCGCTCGGCCAGCACCTTGGCGAGGATCTCCTCGATGCCCTCGTGGCAGGACGAGCAGCCGCCGCCGGCCTTGGTGTAGTGGATGACGTCCTCGACGGTGGCCAGACCGTTGGCGCGCACCGTCTCCTCGATCAGCACGGCGTCGACGGCAAAGCACTTGCAGATCAGGGCGCCCTCCTCGTGGTCGTCCTGCCATGCCTCGCCGCGGTAGTTGGCCACCGCCGCCTGCAGGGCCTCGCGGCCCATCACCGAGCAGTGCATCTTCTCCGGCGGCAGGCCGTCGAGGTAGTCGGCGATGTCCTGGTTGCTGACCTTGAGGGCGTCATCCAGGGTCATGCCCTTGATGATCTCCGTGAGGGCCGACGACGAGGCGATGGCGGAGCCGCAGCCGAAGGTCTGGAAGCGGGCGTCGACGATGGTCTCGCTGTCCGGGTCGACCTTGAGCATCAGGCGCAGGGCGTCGCCGCAGTTGATCGAACCGACGTCGCCGACCGCATTGGCGTCGGCCATGGCGCCCGAGTTGCGCGGACTGAAGAAGTGTTCCTTGACCTTGTCCGAGTAGTCCCACATGGCCGTGCTCCCTTAAGCGGAGAAGGAAGACCCGCA
Organism: Gallionellaceae bacterium; assembly: GCA_028695325.1. Taxonomy (GTDB): domain Bacteria; phylum Pseudomonadota; class Gammaproteobacteria; order Burkholderiales; family Thiobacillaceae; genus Parasulfuritortus. The sequence continues at coordinate 12,426 of JAQVJE010000044.1, read as the reverse complement.
CGCGCACGAGCTGGTGGCGTTGGGGTTGACGAACTTGAAGCCGGAGCCTTGCAGGCTGTCGACGAAGTCGACGGTGACGCCGGCGAGCAGGGGCGCCGAGAAGGGGTCCACCAGCAGCCTGACCTTGCCGAGGTCGACCACCACGTCGTCCTCGGCGGCGGCCTCCTCCAGGCTCATGCCGTACTGGAAGCCGGAACAGCCGCCGCCGGCGACGGCGATGCGCAGGCCGGCCACCGGGGTGGCGGCGCCCTGGATGAACTTCTCGACGGCGGACAGGGCGGCGGGGGTGAGGGTGATCATGGCGTATCTCCTGTTGGGTTCCTCTGTGCGGGAGCACCCGCAATGACCATGCCAGGCCGCCACTGCCTTCTATGTACCTGATTTTAATCGGCATCACGCCTGCCCGCGTGCGCCAGTCCGTGTCCGGAAGAGTACCGCTGCTGGGTCTTGTCGCATTTGCGACAGGGTGTCGTGTGGCATTCTGCCGCGTGGCAATTTGTCATATTCCGCCTATTCGGCAGGGGTCCTAAAGTTCCGCCCGCTTCCATACGGGCCTGCCCGTGTGCTTTGCGCCTCCCTTCAGGGAGGCGCATTTTTATCCACAAGAAGGGACTGCGAAGGAGACCGCAATGGAACTGCTCGGGATGTACCCAACCTGGTACGACCCCACGCTCGGCAGCGGCTGGGTGCTGGGGGTCATCGCCGTGATCCACGTATTGGCCTCGCACACCTCGGTGGGCGCGGCCCTGGTGTTCGCCTGGCTGGCCACCGTGGCCTACCGGCGCCAGCGTCCGGAACTGCTGGAATACGTGCGCCGTTACGGCGTGGTCCTGCTGGTGTTCTCCTATGTGCTGGGCTCCATCACCGGTCCCGGCATCTGGTTCTCCGCCACCGTCGCCAGCCCGCGCGGCATCTCGGCCCTGATCCACAGCTACGTCTGGGTATGGGCAACCGAATGGGTGTTCTTCGTCGGCGAGGTGGTGGGCATCTACGCCCTGGTCTACCTGGCCAACAAGGTGGACCAGAAGACCCACCTCAACCTGGTGCGTTTCTTCGCCATCGCCTCCTGGGCCACCATGCTGATCATCGTCGGCATCCTGTCCTTCATGATGTGGCCCGGCCAGCCGGCCTGGTACGACCAGGGCGGCACCCTGAACGGCTTCTACGGCCCCTATACCTTCGGCCAGGTGATCACCCGCACTGCCTTTATGCTGATGTGCGCCGCGGTGGTGGGCGGCATCGTCGCCAGCCGTATCGCCGACGCTGACTTCCGCAATGAGATGGCGCGCAAGCTGGCGGTGCTGGGCATCGTCGCCGCCGTGGTGGCCTTCCTGGGCCTGCAATGGACCCTGGGCACCCTGCCGGAGCATGCCCGCGAGGTCATGGCCGTGCGCCTGCCGGCCTGGTTCGTCACCAGCCTGTGGGCCACCTTCGGCGGCATCATTGCCTACTTCGCCCTTACCTTCCTGGTGCCCAGGGTGCTCAGTCCCTGGCTGTCGGTGGCCGCCGCCGTGGCGGTGATGGTGTTTGGCATCTGGCCGGAAGAGACCGCGCGCGAATCCATGCGCAAGCCCTGGGTGGCCGGCCAGTACGTGTACTCGAACCAGGTGATCGGCCGCGACGTGCCGGCCCTTGGCGTGCAGTCCGATCTGCCGGCCCTGCAGGCGCGCGGCATGCTGGCTTCCCACCCCTTCGTGCCGGAAGGCCTGCGCCAGGTCACCGCGGCCAACCAGGCCGAGGCCGGCCATGCCCTGGCCCTGATCTACTGCAGCAATTGCCACAACCTCGGCGCGAGCGGCATCCGGCCGCTCGGCAACCTGACCGCCGGCATGGACGAGGCGGGACTGGCCGGATTCATTTCCGGTGCCCTGGCCACCGGCGCCATGCCGCACATGCCGCACATGCCCATGAGCGATGCCGAGGCCGGCGCCCTGGCCCATTTCCTGAAGAGGTGAGGCGATGCGCGAACGTCAACCCTACCTGCTGGGCCTGGCCGTGGCCCTGGTCGCACTGCTCACCACCGGGCTGGCCGGATCCGACGCCGGCCAGTTGCTGGTCCAGGCCGCGTCCAGCCCGGCCCTGATCAAGACCGCCGAACTCGCCCCCACCAGCGTCCCCGAGCACACCGCCGGGCGCTGAACCACGGAGAACAGACATGGATCTCGCCACTCTCGAAGCCCTGCGCAGCCCCGCCGGCGTACCCAGCCACCCGCTCATCTTCCTCGGCCTCGGTGTGCTCACCTGGGCCTTGCACATCATCGCCGTCTACGTCGTGGTGGGCGGCGGCCTGCTCAGCCTGTATGGTCTCATGCAGCGCGGACACGACCACTGGCAGCGCCTGTCCGCCATGCTGCTCGACCACGCCAAGATCGGCGTCTCCATCGCCATCGTCGTGGGCGTCGCCCCGCTGCTCTTCGTGCAGGTGATCTACGACCCCTTCTGGTACGTCTCCAACGTGCTGTCGGCGCGCTGGGCCATCGGCTTCATCGTCTTCCTGCTGCTGGGTTACTGGGCACTCTGGCTGCATTATGGCCAGGTCCGCCGGGCCGGCGGGAGTGCCTCGCCGTCCTGGCTGATCGTCGCCCTGCTCTTGATCCTGCTCGTCGGCTTCATCATGCACGTGCTCAGCATGCAGATGCTGTCGCCGCAGGAATGGCTGAACTGGTATGCCCCCGGCGGCCACATCGACGCCTCCGGCAGCCATATCCACGACTACTCGCTGCCGCGCTGGCTGTTCATCGTCGGCCTGGCCGTCCCGGTCGGTGGTGCCTGGCTGATGGCCTGCCGCCAGTACCTGGCCGGCCGCGACGGCGAGGATGCCGGCTACCTGGCTTTCCTCGGCGCCCTCGGCCGCAAGCTGGCACTATGGGGTGGCCTAGTCTCCCTGGTCATGCTGGCGGCGTGGATGGCCAGCCTGCCCGCCGCGGCGGCCGGCTTCGCCCTGTCACCCTGGACCCTGGCGGTGGCCGCCACGCTGATGCTCCTGGCCCTGCTCACCTGGAAGGCACCGGACGGCGCCGGCTACTACATGCCGGTGCTGGCCCTGCTGGCGGCCCTGGCCCTGGGTGCCCTGCGTGAGGCCTACCGCTATGCCGTATTGCATGGCGGCTTCGGCTACGACTTCATGAACTACAAGATCGTCATGGACTGGTACAGCACCATCCTGTTCTTCGCCACCTTCCTGGTGGTCGGCGGTATCCCGCTGGCCTTCATGCTGTCCCTGTCCTGGCAGGCTGGCCGCAGCCGCGGCGTCTACACCGCCAGCCCGCTGATCGCCAAGCTGGGTGTCGCCAGCGTGGTGGTGGCACTGCTCTGGGTCGTCCAGTATTTCGCCTTCGGGGCCTTCGTCCTGGTGCGGTGAGACATCCACGGCCATGCTCCATTGCCCCGCTTCGGCGGGGCTGGGCTGCGACAACATGTCGCAGGTGGGAGGGCGGGTGTGCTTTCTAGAATTGCAGGGTTTTTTCATTGATTTCACTTGCATAACGGCAATCTGGAGACCCCGCATGACCGCCCCCTTCCGCCTATCGCTGCCCGCGCTGCTGACGCTTTCAGCCATGTCCACCTGGGCCTCGGCGGCCGACCCGGCCCTGGTCCTCGACGAGGTGGAGGTGCGTGCAGCCAAGCCCGTGGAGGGCTCGACCGCGCACGATGCCGCCGCCCTGGCGGCCCTGCGTCCCGCCACCAGCGATGCCGCCAGTCTGCTGCGCGGCCTGCCGGGGGTGACCCTGTTCAGCGCCGGCGGGGTGTCCAGCCTGCCGATCATGCAGGGCATGGCCGACGACCGCCTGCGCACCAAGGTGGATGGCATGGACCTGCTGTCCTCCTGTCCCAATCATATGAATTCGCCCCTGTCCTACCTGGACGCCAGCAACGTGGCCAGCGCCAAGGTTTATGCCGGGGCCTCGCCGGTCAGCCTGGGCGGCGACAGCATCGGCGGCGCCATCGTGGTGCAGTCGGCGTCGGCGCAATTCGCCAAGCCCGGCCAGGACATGCTGGCCACCGGCGAAGTGGGGGCCTTCTATCGCAGCAACGGTCACGCCAAGGGGGCCAACGCCAAGGTGACCCTGGCCGGCGAGAACCTCAGCGTGACCTATACCGGCTCCAGCGCCCAGTCAGACAACTACACCGCCGGCGGCGACTTCAAGGACTTCTCAACCGATTCCGGCCGTACCGGCCATGACTTGCCCGCCGACGAGGTGGGGTCCACGGCCTACAAGGCCCGCAACCAGAGCCTTCTGGTGGCCATGAAGGGCAGCGGACACCTGCTGGAGGCCGCCCTGGCCTACCAGGACATCCCCTACGAGCTGTATCCCAACCAGCGCATGGACATGCTGGGCAACACCGCCCACAGCCTGAACCTGCACTACCTCGGCCAGTTGGGCTGGGGCAGCCTGGATGCCCGTGCCTACCGCCACCATGTCGACCATTACATGGATTTCGGCGCCGACAAGAAATTCACCTACGGCGCGCTCCCCGGCCTGGTGGCGCCCGGCATGCCCATGTACACCGAGGGCACCACTGACGGCATCAGCGTCAAGGCCGACATCAACCTGAATCCGCGCGACCTGCTGCGCCTCGGCATGGATTGGCAGAAGTACCGCTTGGACGACTGGTGGCCGCCGTCGCCCGACTGCGGCGTGGGTGTCTGCATCGGCGGCATGGCGCCGCTGACCTTCTGGAACATCAACGGCGGCGAGCGCGACCGGGGCGGCCTGTTCGGCGAGTGGGAAGCTAGCTGGAACGCGCAATGGCTGACCCAGCTGGGCCTGCGATTCGAGCGGGTGAAGACGGACACCGGGCCGGTGATCGGCTACTACACCAGCACCACCCCGCTGGTTGGCACCCTGCCCCCGATGATGCAGAACGGCTATGAAACCAGTTCGGTGGGTACGCGCGCCGACTTCAACAACATGAACCGCAAGCGTCGCGACGACAACCTGGATGTCACCCTGCTGGCCCGTCATACCCCCGATGCCGACCGCAGCTTCGAGTACGGCCTGGCCCAAAAGACCCGCTCGCCGAACCTGTACGAGCGTTACGCCTGGTCGCGCCATGTCATGGCCCTGGAGATGATCAACTTCGTCGGCGACGGCAACGGCTATCTGGGCAACCCCGACCTGAAGCCCGAGGTGGCGCGCACCCTCAGCGTCGCCGCCAACTGGCAGGCCCCGGACCGCAGCTGGGAATTGCGGATCGCCCCCTACTACAGCCGGGTCAAGGACTACATTGACGCGGTGCAATGGAACCGCACCACCAACGCGCCGGCCGCCCCGACCCAGACCGGCACCTTCGTGGTCATGAAGTACGTGAACCAGGACGCCCGCCTGTATGGCCTGGACCTCTCCGGCAGGGTTGGCCTGGGCCGCAACGTCCTTGGCGAATGGGACCTGGAAGGCCTGGTCAACTACACCCGCGGCAAGAACCTGGATACCGGGGACGGCCTGTATAACGTCATGCCACTCAATGCCACCCTGGTGCTGCGCCAGCGCCTGGCCGGCTGGGACAACCGCCTGGAACTGGTGGCGGCGACCGGCAAGGACGAGGTCTCCGAGTCGCGCAACGAGATGCACACCGACGGCTATGCCCTGGTGAACCTGCGCACCAGTTACACCTGGAAACACATCCGCCTGGACTTCGGCGTCGAAAACCTGTTCGACCGTAACTACGACCTGCCCCTGGGTGGTGCCTATCTCGGTCAGGGCGCCACCATGTCGTTCAACCGCGAGACCGTGCCGGCCGGCGGCGTCATCGCCCCCAACGGCGGCAGCCAGAGCCTGTGGGGTACCCCGGTGCCTGGCATGGGCCGTTCCATCTACCTGGGGGTGAAGGTGGCTTTCTGAGTCAGCGCCACGGGGGCCGCTCCTGACCTGCGACGATTTGTCGCAGGTCAGGAGTAAGAGGTCCGAAATACAATCAGCCAGCTTCCAACCGTGGTGTGGCTGCCACGTTCAGACCCCCGCGAGGGGGTTTTTTCTTGTACAGGGGATCGTCAAAGATGCACGGCAAGTTCGCACTGCGCACGTCTACACTTCTCATCCTGGCGGCCATCGCCGGACTGGCGCGCGGCGAGGATGCCGTCGTCGCCGACGCGGTGGTGGTGACGGCGCCGCGCATGGCGGAGCCGCTCACCGTGGTGCTCGACCCCAAGGTGCCGCAGCAGCCGGTGCCGGCCAACGACGGCGCCAGCTTCCTCAAGAACGTGCCCGGCTTCAACGTCATCCGCAAGGGCGGCACCGACGGTGACCCGGTGCTGCGCGGTCTGGCCGGCTCACGCCTGAATATCCTGCTCGACGGTGCCGATTTCCACGGCGGCTGCGGCATGCGCATGGACCCGCCCACTGCCTACGTATTCCCCGAGACCTTCGACAAGGTCACCGTCATCAAGGGACCGCAGACCGTCCTCCATGGCAACGGCAACTCGGCCGGCGTGGTCCTGTTCGAGCGCGATTCGAAGAAGCTGACCGCGCCGGGCGGCAGCGTCGACGCCAGCCTGATGGCCGGCGCCTGGGGCCGCCTCGACGCCGTCCTGGCCGGCAACTACGCCGGCGAGAAGGCCTATATCCACGCCGTCGCCAGCCATGCCGAGTCGGGCGACTACAAGGACGGCGACGGCAACCGGGTGCATTCCGCCTACGAGCGCGAGAGCTTGTCGGGTGCGGTGGGCTGGACGCCGGACAAGGACACCCGCCTGGAACTCTCCGCCGTCGGCAGCCGCGCCGAGGCGGCCTATGCCGATCGCATGATGGACGGTGTCAAGTTCGATCGCGAGGCCTATGGCATCAAGTTCGAGAAGGCCAACCTGTCGCCCCTCGTGCAGAAGATCGCCGCACAGGCCAACTACAACTACATCGACCACGTCATGGACAACTACTCGCTGCGCAGCAATGCCAACTGCGGCTCGGGCAGCGACAACAAGTGCTCGGTCAACAACCCCGACCGCGAGACCCAGAGCGCCAAGCTGTCCGCCGACCTCGCCGTGGGCGACGCCACCCTGCTCACCCTGGGCGCCAGCTGGCAGGCCAACGAGCACAGCGTACGCAAGCTCGCCAACGTTGCGAAGGCGGTCGCCGACGGCTACGAGGGCCAGACGCGCGTGCTCGACATGGACACCGACTCGCGCGGCCTCTACGGCGAGTTGCGCCATGAACTGGCCGCCGGGCGCCGCCTGATTGCCGGCCTGCGCGTCGACGACTGGTCGGCCGACCGCTACTACACCACCATGATGCCGACCGTGAGCCACCACGCACGGGCGGACGAGACCCTGAAGAGCGGCTTCGTCCGCTACGAGCAGGACCTGGCCGCCGGCACTGCCTACATAGGCATCGGCCATTCGCAGCGGCCGATGGACTACTGGGAGGCCTCGACCTATAGCGGCCTGCTCGACACCCGCGCCCTGGCGCCGGAGAAGAACACCCAGATCGACGCCGGGCTGGTCTGGCAGGGCAAGGCGGTGAGCGGCTCGCTGTCGCTGTTCTACAGCAGGATCGACGACTATATCCTGACCTATGCTGGCGCCGTCGCCTCGCCGCGCTTCCCGGGCCAGTGCGGCAGCATGAATGGTAGCTTCAACTGTGTCGGCAACGTCGATGCCACCCGCTGGGGCGGCGAGGCGGACCTGGCCTGGCGCTTCGCACCGGCCTGGACCCTGCGCGGCACCCTGGCCTGGGTGCATGCCGACAACGACAGCCACGACGTCCCCCTGGCCCAGACTCCGCCGCTGGAAGGTCGCCTGGGCCTCGACTACACGGCCGGCGCCTGGACCTTCGGTGGCGTGCTGCGCATGGTGGCCGAGCAGGACCGCGTCGACGTCGGCTACGGCAACATCGTCGGCCAGGATTATGGCGAGACCGACGGTTTCGTCACCCTGGCCCTCAACATGGCCTACCGGCCGAGCCGCAGCCTGCAGCTCACCGCCGGCGTCGACAACTTGTTCGACGAGACCTATGCCGAGCACCTGGCGCGCGACAACAGCTTCGAGATCGGCCCCAGCACGCGGGTCAACGAGCCGGGACGCTTCGTCTGGGCGAAGCTCAACTACCGCTTCGATTGATCCTGCAGGCCTGTCGGAGTCGAGGCAGGGCCTGACTGGCGGCCGCAAGGCCGGGGTCCGCGGCAATGGGGGTCGGCGTCTTCCAGGGGGGGCGATGCCGCGTGGCCGGCGCGCGCAAACACCGGCACGTGCGGCAATTCGCCGCATTCTGGCGGGTACAGGGCATCGCTAGTATGACTTGCTATCGGCGTGGCCCTGGGCCGGCATTGGAGCAGGGTCGCCGCAAGACCCTTCCAGGAGACCGCCATGCCCATCCCTATCGTCCGCTCCAGCGTCCCCGCCATTCTGGCCTGCCTGTTCGTCCTCGGTGAGGCCTGCGCCGGAAGCGGCGATCTCGACATGCAACGGGCAGCCATGCTGCACCGGGCGGGTGATATCCCTGCGGCAATGACCTTGTGGCAACACTGGGCTGAGCAGGGGGATCCGAATGCCGCCTACAACCTCGCCGTCATCCACCAGCATGGCGACGGCGTGGCGCGCAACTACGCCGAGGCCATGCGCTGGTATCGCCGGGCGGCGGAGGCGGGCGACAAGGCCGCACAGTTCCAGATCGGCCTGATGTACCAGAACGGGGAGGGTGTCGTGGCGGATGCCGCCGAGGCCCACCGCTGGTTTACCGCCCATCGGCGTCACCATCTGCACCACGAGCATACGCCGCAGATGTTGGCCTGGCGCCGCCAGGCCGCCGAACTGATCGACCGCCGCGATGCCGGCGAGTCCATGGCCATGATCCAGGCCGACGCGGCCCGTGTCCTGGCCGGGCTCAAGGCACGTGCCGGCCTCAAGGCCGACGGCCCGGCACGGCTGGCCATCAATGCGGCCGCGCAGCCTCGCTGACCAGTTTATAGCCCCCCCCTTCAGTCCAGCCAGCCGTCCAGTACGATACCGCACGCCGTCAGCACGGCCAGGATGTGGGCGGCGGCGATGGTGGACCGGATCGCCGGCGCAAGCAGGGCGGGCCGTACCGCGTGCAGGCGCAGTTCACGGGCCGCCCTGGCAGCCGGCAGACCGGCCAGCAGGGCGGCCAGGCTCCACGATGGCAGGCGGCCGCCTGCCACCAGGCCGGCCAGCCAGCCGAGGGCCAAGAGCAGGATCAGGGAGTAGCCGTTTGCCGCCTGTCGCGGTTCCAGGCGCGCCACCCAGTGGCGCTTGCCGGCCGCCAGGTCGGCCGTGCGGTCGGGGAACTGGTTGATGTAGAGGATGTTGGTCACCAGCAGGGCATAGGGCACGCCGATCATCCAGGCCGCAGGGTCGAGGCCGCCGCGCTGGACGAAATCGGCCCCGGCGACCACGAGCAGAAAACCGCTGGCGACGCATAGTTCACCCAGGCCGCGGCTGTTCAGCTTCAGGGGCGGCGCGGAATAGGCCCAGCCAATCAACAGGCCGGCAAGCCCGATCCAGAACAGGCCGAAACCGCTGCGGCCGACCAGCCAGAGGCCGCCCAGGATTACGGCCAGGAACAGGAGCAGGCCGAAGGCCAGGGTCTGGGCGGGGCTGAGGACGCCGTTCTGGATGAAGCGGGAGCCGCCGGTGAAGGGGAACAGACGGTCGGTGTTGGCGGCGTCGGTGCCGTTCAGGTGGTCGTAGTAGTCGTTCAGGACGTTGATCCCGGCGTGGGCCAGCACGGCCAGGACCAGGGTCAACCCGGCCGCGACGATGTCGAACGGCGTGCCGGCGTGCCAGGCGGTGGCGAAGCCGAGCACGACGCCGACCAGGGTGATGGTCAGGAAGGCCGGCCGGGTGGCCAGGAAGTAGCGCGGCACCGGATTGGCGAGGCGCGGCAGGCTGGGTTCGGAGCATGCTGCAGACTTGTCCAGACTCAACTCGATTCCTCGCTACGTGTTCTATCGGGGCCGGACGGGCATCCGTCCGACCCCATCATGCCCGGCATGTCCTGGCCGCGGCCTTGACGGAAGTCATGTGGCAGCCGTTTCGCCGTCCATCACGCTGGCCACTCGCGGCACGGACTTGTCGCATCCGCCGGGCGTTCATGCGTACCCGGAACTTCAGTTAGATGCACAAAATACACCATCGGACAAGAATGTCTTGATATGAGTCAAGGCAGAAAACGCGCATATATGAACTAAATGAAACCTGCGACAGATTGTCGCACCCCTCCATCTTCCTTTCCCAGGAGGCATCATGAAGCGCGCTACCCTCCATGCCCTGTCGCTGCTGGTGGCGTCCGCTCTGGGCATCTCTGCCGGCGTCAGCTGGTCGGCCGATTCCCTGCAGGACGTCATGAAGCGACGCGGGCTTTCCCAACAGGACCTGCTTGCCGCTGCCAAGACCTACGTGCCCACCGGCAAGCGCGACGAATTCCTCGCCTTCAGTTCCGGCGGCCATGCCGGCCAGGTCATCGTATATGGCATCCCCTCGATGCGCATCCTCAAGTATATCGGCGTATTCACGCCCGAGCCCTGGCAGGGCTACGGCTACGACGAGGAATCCAAGAAGGTGCTGCAGGGCGGCTGGATCAACGGCAAGGAGATCACCTGGGGCGATTCGCACCATCCGGCCATTTCCGAGACCAATGGCAAGTACGACGGCCAGTACCTGTTCATCAACGACAAGGCCAACCCGCGCATCGCGGTGATCGACCTGCGCGACTTCGAGACCAAGCAGATCGTCGCCAACCCGATTTTCATGTCAGAACACGGCGGCGCCTTTGTCACCCCCAATACCGAATACGTGATCGAGGCCACCCAGTACGCCGCGCCGCTGGAGAAGAAATTCGTGCCGCTGGAGGAGTTCAACGACATGTACCGCGGCGGCATGACCTACTGGAAGTTCGACCGCAAGGCCGGCCGTCTCGATCCGAAGAAGTCGTTCTCCTTCGAGCTGCCGCCGTATAGCCAGGACCTGTCCGACGCCGGCAAGGGGCCGTCCGACGGCTGGGCCTTCACCAACTCGTTCTGTGCCGAACGTTATGTCGGCGGCATCGAGCGTGGCCGGCCGCCCTTCGAGGCCGGCTGTTCCGCCCGCGACACCGACTACCTGCACGTCATGAACTGGAAGGTCGGCGAGCAACTGGTCGCCCAGGGCAAGACCAAGACCATCAACGGCCACAAGGTCATCCCGATGGACGTGGCCGTGGCCGCCGGCGCCCTGTTCCTGATCCCCGAGCCGAAGAGCCCGCACGGCGTCGACGTCACCCCGGACGGCAAGTTCATCATCGTCGCCGGCAAGCTCGACACCCACGTCTCGGTGTACAGCTTCGACAGGATCCAGGCCGCCATCAAGGCCAAGCGCTTCGAAGGCCGCGATCCCTACGGCATCCCCATCATCGGCATGAAGGACGCCCTGCAGCATCAGGTGCAACTCGGCCTCGGCCCGCTCCACACCCAGTTCGATTCCGATGCCTGCGTCGCCTACACCTCCATGTACGTCGACTCCCAGGTCGCCAAGTGGGACTACTGCAAGGGCAAGGTGCTGGACAAGATCTCTGTGCACTACAACATCGGCCACCTGATGACCATGGAAGGCGACTCGATGGCGCCCAAGGGCAAGTACCTGGTCGCGCTGAACAAGCTGGCCATCGACCGCTTCAACCCGGTCGGCCCCCTGCACCCGCAGAACCACCAGTTGATCGACATCAGCAACGACAAGATGCAGCTCATCTACGACATGCCCCTGCCGCTGGGCGAGCCGCACTACGCCGTGGCCATCGCCGCCAGCAGCCTGAAGCCCGGCATCCGCTACAAGCTGGGTACCGACAGCCGCACCGACAAGCCGCACCCCGCCGCGGTCAGGGGCGGCGAGGAGCGGGTGGTCAAGAAGGGCAAGAAGGTCGAGGTGTTCGGCACCCTGATCCGTTCCCACATCGTCCCCGAGATCATCGACAACGTCGAGGTGGGCGACGAGGTGACCATCCACCTGACCAACCTGGAACGGGCGCAGGACGAGACCCACGGCTTCACCGTCGGCGGCTACAACGTCCATGCCTCGGTGGAGCCCGGCAAGACCGTCACGGTCAAGTTCAAGGCCGACCGCGAAGGCGTCTACCCGTACTACTGCACCGAGTTCTGCTCGGCGCTGCACCTGGAGATGCAAGGCTACCTGCTGGTCAAGCCGAAGGGCTGGAAGCCGGGCAAGGTGGCCAAGGCCGACGGCAAGGCCTACACCAAGGCCGACTACGACAAGCAGTACAAGACCAACATCGAGACCCAGGCGGTCATCGACTCGGTCGTGGCCTACATCACCAGCGTCAACTACAAGGACTTTCCGGATGCCGTGGCGATGGTGGAGGACGCCTTCGACCAGCTCGGCAAGACCAAGGACGTGAAGGCCAAGATGGAGGCCGCCGTCAAGGCCGGGGATTGGCACAATGCCACCCTGTGGGCCGGCCAGTGGTGGCAGTACCAGGTCAAGAC